>NZ_JBHUCX010000014.1:0-96107 GCF_042678105.1 Alicyclobacillus fodiniaquatilis | reverse complement strand
CGATGAATAGAAAGGTCCTCGGGGACTTGTGAAAAAGTCCCCGAGGGCGCTGCTCGCGATGATTGCATTATTTCATGAAGACATCGTAATACCCGATGCACAACAACGCGCAAACCCACGATACAGCCCCAAACACAATGACAATCGTATTTTCGTTCCAGCCATATTTCAGACTAAAGTGATAGTGGATGGGCGACATCCGAAAGATGCGTTTGCCTGTCCGCTTGTAATAGGACACTTGGATGATGACAGAGAGAATTTCCGCAAAGTACACCAGAAACAACACAGGCAAAAGAATAATGACGTCATCAATCACGGCCAATAGAGCCAACGTGCCGCCGATGGCCATGGAGCCTGTATCGCCCATAATTAACTTGGCTGGATACCGGTTATAAAACAAGAAACCGAGCAGGGAAGCAATCATGATGAGACAGAACAGCCGGATGTCTGCAGAACTCGATATGACGAAAAAGAAAAAATATGTAGGGATGGCGACAACGGACAATAGCCCATCCAGTCCATCTGTGAAATTGATGGCGTTGGTAGAGCCGATGACAATCAGGCCGACGCCGATGACAAAAATGACAATCGGCACATCCCATGAGACGGAGCGCGTGACGGTGAGCATCGACTGCAATGCCGTCTCGTCAAACAGATAAAATAGGGCGCCGCCTGTCACCAACACTTGCAGCAGCAGCTTGGTTTTCGCCGAGATGCCGTCGGGCGATTTGGTGTAGGCCTTCTTAAAGTCGTCGAGAAAGCCAATGCAGGCATATAGCACAAAGATGCCAGGTAAGAAAACAGTGTACGTCGACTCCCCATGCCATAGGGAGATGAAGACGCCCACAACGAACACCAATCCACCCATGAGCGGTGTTCCCCGCTTTTTTTGTTGATCCGCCGGCAATTCCTTGCGGATGGGTTGAACCACGCCATACGCTTTAAAGAGACGGGTTTGCAACGGAATGACGCACATGACGAGCAAAAAAGCAAAAAGTGCAGGATAGAGGGAACTCAATCGAACATCTCCTTACAGTACGCGTATACTTTTATTTTTCAGCGCATGTACGCCAGCCGCGATAAAGCCTTTTGGCAATCCCTTCACGGCGAAGAGTCGGAAACCGTTTGTTGCGCCAAATCCATATGCTTCAGATCTTTGAGGAATGGCAACGCCAACAAGGTCAGCAACAGCAATCCCCCTGCACAGGCAGTGGTGCCGATGACACCGACAAAATGGTCCAGGCTGCCGACGGAACAGACGCCGACAATCACGGTCAAGCTGGTGAACGAGTTGGACACCGCCGCAACGCGCCCCAACATCTGTGGTTTTGCCGTTTTCATGAGCAGTGTGTTGAATCCAACATTCGCCGTTGCAGTCGCAATACCCAAAAACGCGATCCACCCAAATACCGGCACAGTGCCAACCACAAGACGCCAACTGTTTAGTGGGTATATGAGCACCATCGTCAGCCCCAATAAGCACATCCCCAAGCACAGCGGAACAAACGACGAACGCCGCCTGGACAGTTGGGTGGCAATCAGTGCCCCAATGATGGCGCCTGCCCCCAGCATGCCTTCCATCAAGCCATATTGCACAACGGGCACATGGAAGCGCTGCAGGACAATCACCCGCATATTCGTGCTGTTCATCCCCACCGCCAACGAAAATGGCACAGAGAGCAGAAACAGCTTCAGCAACCAGGATTGCGCCCACACAAACTGAAAACCAAACGACCACTTGGCTTTGAATGATGCATCTGTATCTGCGGCCTCCCGCACCACTTTCATGGATGGAAGCCCTGACAGAAAGGCGGCCGACAATAAAAACGTCGCCGCATCAATGACAAAGATGAGCCACCTCGCTTGCAAAACCAACAGCAAACCGGCAATCGAAGGCGCCAGCAACCGCAATGCGCTGGCTGTGCTTTGCACCATGCCGACCGCCTCCGAGACCTTTTCTTCCCCAACCTCTTGACGAATTCCTGCTGATCTAGCAGGCATAAAAAACGCTGTTCCGATAGCCTTGCAAAGCATCAGCGCCAATAACCATCCGGCGGATTTCAACGCTGGAATCATCAGAAGCACGATGACAAGCCGAAATAAATCCGCGCTCACCAATATCTGTTTTTTAGAAAATTTATCTGCAAATGACCCCGCCAGCGGACCAAGCACAATGCCCGGCAGCATCTCAGCGAGCAGTACCAGACTGATCAAAAACGGATTCATCGAAATGATGGTAATCTGATAAATCAACGCCGTTTTGGTGATGCCGTCGCCAAACTGGGAGGAGACCTGCGAGAACCAGAACCTGCGAAACGCCCGCTCCCTTAAGACAGAAAACATGCCGCGCCCCTCGTTTCACCGCGCAAGTAAGCAGATGGCCGATGCGCGCCGTTTTCCGCCAAAGCATTTTCTATGAACTGCAAGCTCAACTGTATCTCCAGACGTTGACCCGCTTCTAGCGCCGCATCAGTAGACAGTCCCACATTGTACACATCTTTGCCGAACGTTTCGAAAAACACCAATCGCTTGCTGTCTGCATGGGAGGAGACGCCTTGAAAGCAGAGTTGCACGTCTGCCAACGCAACATCCGCTTCCTGGGCAAAGCACTTCACATACGTGGCCCGTTTGCCAATCCGCAATTCACGCCCGGTGTTATCCAACCGCAATCTAGCCGCCAAAATTTGTTCCAACATGGTGTTGATGCGAAAGCGCAGGGGTCGCAGCGCCTGTGTTCCATGATGGATTGCCTGCACATTTGCCAATAGAAGATTTTGCGCGCGATCCAGTTCGTACGAAATAAGCACTTCCAGTTCCGGTATATGTAGCGGATCGACACGATATTTACAAATGTTCCAATCCTGCGCCACTGGCTGGAACTTATCGCCCGTCAACAGATTGAACGCCGGTTCAAACGGTGAACAGATATCGACAAACAGTCCACCGGGCCAAGGATAATACACGCCAAATTTCTCAGACTCGTTCGCGCGCACAATCGTTCGATCACGCCACTGCACCGTCTGCAGCGCGCCATGGTGATCATCTGCTGTGAACTGCAGTTCTGCCGCGTCTTCGCGCAGGGCAGTTCCAGCGGACTCAATCGGCACTGACATGGTGCGGATGATACCGTTGAATTCATACGCCACTTGCAGCACGTCGATGGCGCCGTTGAACTGCTCGACATCCACCGCTAGCGTCGTTTCGACGGGACGCTCGGCTGAAAGGCCTTCAAAAGCGAAAAAACCATTCGGCAGCTTTTTGTCTGCCCCCCAGGGCTTAATTTGCACCCAACCGTCTTTCGTGGCACGACATATCGTTTGCAGCCTGACGTCCACCTCGACCATCGTCTTGCTTCGCCTCTGCGCCGTCGCGATCAATTGAATATACGGGCGAACCGATTGTTTGGTGTAATTGATTTTGTGTTTGACATTTAAACGCTCTCTGATGTCGTCAAACGGTTGCAAATCACATTCAAAATGAAACGGAGTGGATAAACATGCCGTCAACTGCGGGATGCGGTTCTGGTGAAACACCACCTTGTTCGCGTGACTCCAACTGAAGTAGAGCGCGCGGTCGTCAAACGTCACGGCGCACCAGCGGCCCGTGTAACGCATGCCTTCACTATACAGGTCGTTGCCAAGCGGAAATTCACCCACCAGCAGTTCTCCCGAGATGATCTCCTCATCAAATGGATAGTACAATGTGCCATACTCGTTGGAGAGCACTGGTGAAATGCGCAATTGTCGTTCTGTCGGAAATTCCGTGTAAAATTTCTGTGTAAACTGCGCCTCCGGCGTCAAGGCGAGTTCCCAATGCAAGCGTCCACAATCTTTCGTCACCGCAGCACTCGTTTCCAAAGACAAGACCAAATCGCGCCCATTGGCCTCCATCGACTTGATTTGAAATGTATGATCAGAGATGATGGATGGCTGATATGGCGGGCCAATCTCGACTGCACCTTGTGAGAACGCGATTTTTTCGTCGGATCGACTCACCTGCAACGTCCCGCCGCGTTTGCCAATCATCAGGTGAAGATCGTGATTTTTCACCGTGATGTCCCCGTCCGATTCCAGGATGGTAAAACCATTGTGCGCCCAGCGTTTGACATGTTTTTTTTGTTCAGGCAAAGCGACCGATGTAAACAGGGAATATACACGCTCACGTTCCACCACAATAGCTTCGACAATCAGTTGGTCCGCGTCGATGTGTTCAAGCGGGATCTCAAAATCCAACGAAGGGTTGGCGCCGCCTGGCGCGACAGAGAATGTATGACGAGCATTTTGCACACACACGATGACACGCTGCGCCTGTGCCGGACAAAACGGTTCAACTGTCACTTGGAGCGTCTGTGCGCCCAATGGCTGCGCCTGGCGGCAAATCGCCGCAAGCGCGGCATGACCTCCGCCGACCTCGACCCCCGCCACTTGCTTGCTCATCACATCGATGAATACACGCATGTCCTCCCCAGCATCGGAGAAGTCATACTTTACAACATCCCGTTCTTTCCATTTCTGATACGGTTCAAAAATCTCGCGATTGACCTGATTGGATTTGATCAGATCATGGCGCTGAAAGTAATCGCTGCACAGCGGATGATCTTTGATGATGGGCAGATAGTTGATAAACTTCACGCCTGTACCGGGAATCCACTTCTTCCCGAACTTTTTGTAAAAAACAAGCGCGTGATTGGCTGGCCAAGATTTGGCCTCCATATATTCGTAGCGCCCGAGCGCGTATTTGTACGCCGTGAGTGCCAGTTTCCCCACCAGCATCGTGCTTTGATATTGCGGCAGCACGGCTATCCAATCCAAGATGGCCGTGCGCTTGTCACTGCCCTGCGTGATGTCGAGGAAACCAATCATCTGCTCGTCTTTATAGGCAGCCACCGCATAGAGAATGTTTCGGGATACATACCACTCACGCGCTTCCGCTTCCGTCAGCGTGATTCCTGCATTCAATGTGCCTGGAATCAAATCGTCGATTCGATTCCAAAATTCCGCTAAGAGATGAAGTTCATCCTGTCGAAACGCCCGAATCTGCATATTCAATTCCCTCACTTTGACGATGGAATGCCTTGCGTTGCAGCGCTTGTTCGCAGTGATCGACAAAGTCGCCGATCACGCCAAAATGGCCCAATTCCTCGATGTCTTGCACCAGCCACACGCGATGTTTGAGTTCCAACGCCCGAATCATCGTCAACAAGCCATACGTATCTGTGACATACTTGCCAAACGGCGTTTCTTCGTCGATGCGCAGTGCTGGACACAGGTGGATCTGTATCAACACTTCTTGTATCGACAACAGCAAGTCATTGCGTGACAAGGACTTCGTGACTGCTTTCTGATGAAACAAGCTCCATTCTTTCGTCAGGCGATCCCGCTCTTGTTCAACGTGGCGCAACAAATATCTGCTTAACACATCTGGCCCAAGATGGAACAACGCATCAATGGACGACATCCCTTTGACGTGCTGCCCCCAGCGATGCGCATAGTCTGGTTCTTCCCAATTGTGATAAGCAAGCAAGATGCCTGCTTGCTTAAATACGGACGCATCATTGTAATTGCGGGCGACCGTGCCCGAGTAATAGACATTGCCGCCGCACCTTTGAACCAAGTCCTTGTTCATCTCGTTCTTCTTGCCCACATCACCCATTTGGCTGGAAAAAACGATTTTCGACTTCACGTCCAACCCCATGATGTCAAACATCCCATGGATGATTTTGAGGTCCAAATCCATCAATGTATCTGCGGAACCGAGTATCCATTCGCGGATGCGCGGAAAATAATCATCAAAATATGGCAGCGTGCAGTAATTGTATTTCATGATATTGAGCATTTTGTGCTTCCACTTGCCATCGGCGACTTTCGCCTCACCGAGTTGCTCATCCTCTGTCGTCTTGCGGATGGGCACCGATAGCCAGGTCGGGCCATTGCGTTGATACACCTGGACCCGATTGCAGTAAATGCGCTTGGGGAACTTGACGTGATCGAGCATGACCACGGTATCTGCGACCAACAAGCGATGCAGATAGCCTAACCAAGGCAGAAAATAGGGTTCTACGACCGTGACGACCTTCATTTTTCTCACCTTCCGTCTATCCCGAAATTAAGTCGATATATATTCGCTTGCGCCATCCGCACTGCCGAAATGGACTGGTATTTTCATGATGCTGCTGGTGCAGGAAGCATCACACACGGCGGTCTACCAGTAATGTTTTTGATATTCGCGATAGAACTCAATGGTGCGCTGAAACCCTTCCACATAGTCGGTTTTTGGTTGCCAACCCAGCGCTTTGATCTTCGTGATATCTGCTACGAAGTCGCCCACGTCAATGACCTGATTCTCGTGGGGAAACGGCACACACGCGTAGGAACCCTGCCCAGCCGCTGCCAAGATCAGTTCAACCAGTTCGCGAAATGGACGTGGATCGTCACTGCCGAGGTTGTATACCTCGCCGTTCATCCGTTCGTCGACGCCAGCCATCAAGAGCGCTGCGACGACATCCTGAATGTAGTTATAGTCGCGGTATTGACTGCCATCACCGTGCACGGTAATCTGCTTGTTTTCTATCGCCAGACGCATAAACCAGTTCAAGACGCCAAATCGGGCATGGCCCATTTGTGAGCGCGGGCCGTACGTGTTGTTCACACGCAAACAGGTGACTGGCAGACCGTAGAGGTGGTGGTAAATAAGGTGATACCGCTCCGCCAGCATCTTGTGGGCGGCATATTGCTCCAGCGGATTCATGGGGTGCTCTTCTGCGACCGGCTTGTGCAATATGCGGCCATACTGCGCGCGCGTCCCCACGTAGACCACCCTGCTTTTCGCGCCTGCCTTGCAAACGGCCTCCAACAGAATCAGGTTGCCGCGCGCGTTGATATCCAGGTCATACAGTGGATTTTTCACACTGTCCAGATGACTAGAGTGTGCAGCGATGTTGAAGATGACATCCTGATTTTGGACCAGCGCCGCCATCCCGAACGCATCCCGAATATCTGTGTAGTGCACGTTCACGCGCTGCTCGATGCCGTGCAGGTTAAACAAGTTTGCGCCGTGCCCAGGCAGTTGACAGTCTGCAATCGTCACATCTGCGCCTGCCTCGACCAAAGCGTGCGCCAAATTGCTGCCGATAAATCCGAGTCCGCCGACAATCAGCGCTTTTTTGCCATCGTATTGTCTGTTCATGCACGTTCCCCTCCTCGCAACCATTGCAGACTTTCGTCGATGGAATACAAATGTTCGGTCAGCGCCAACGACTTCGCGACTCGGAATCCGCCGCGCACTGGCCGTTTTGCCGTTTGCGGCAGCTGTTCTGCTGTGACCGGACAGATGCGCGCTGCAGGCAGACCAAATGCGGTGGCTATCTGCAATGCGAATGTGTAGCGATTGACCCAGTCAGGTCCTGCCACGTGATAGATGCCCTGACAATCCAGGGCAATCAAATCGAGAATGGCCCGAGCCAACCCATCCACCCACGTGGGGTTTCCGTATTGATCCGTGAATGCGCGAACTTCTGCCCCCATTTGCAATTGGGTCACGACCCACTTCAAGAAATTGTTGTGCCTGCCGTTGCTGTACAGCACGGTCGTGCGCAAAATCAGGGCATCAGGCAGATGTTCGCAGATAATCTGTTCAGCCGCCGCTTTCGTCACCCCGTAGTAATTGATGGGATTGACCCTCGCATCCTCGTCATACGGCCCGTCGCTGCCATCAAACACATAGTCGCTGGAGAGAAAGGCAAATTTGGCCCCTCCACGGCTGGCCAATTCGGCCAGCCAAGCGGATGAGGTGGTGTTTACCTGTTTGGCGATTTCGCGATCCCGCTCGCAGAGATCGACATTGGTGACTGCTGCACAGTGAATCACGCAGTCAGGCTGCCATTCGTGAAAAGCCTGTTCGACGGCTTGGCGGTCTGTGATGTCCACTTGACGGTACGCGTGATTACCACGCATTTCCCCGCTTACGTTCTGGCTTGTCCAACCGATGACTGGACACCCGTGGCGATAAGCCAATTCCTGAACAAGCTGAGCACCGAGTTGCCCGCCTGCGCCGGTGACCAAGAACCGCTTTTTTGCGAGAGAGGATGCCATTAGACGCGCCCTCTCACAAAAGAGGAGATGCTGTCGATGATGAATTCGATGTTTGCCTCCGACAAGCCAGGGTACACCCCGACGAAGAACGTGTTTTTCATCACTAGATCAGAGTTTTTCAGTTCGGCGCGCACTTCCCAGCGACTGTCGCGGTAAGCTGGATGGCGCAGGATATTACCCGCAAACAGATTGCGCGTCTGTATCCCATTTTCCTCCAAGTGATGAACCAGGTCTTCACGGCTGAACGGCATATCTTCGCGTACGGTCATGGGAAAGGCGAACCAGGATGGATCCGCCGCTTTCTCCCATTGCGGCAAGATGAGTGCGTCACTGAGATGGGATAACCCCTGGTGGAATGCGTAGAAATTGCGTTTGCGCGCCGCAATGAAATCTGGCAGTTTTTCTAGTTGCGCTAGGCCCATGGCCACCTGGATTTCTGTGGGCTTCAGGTTGTAGCCGATGTGCGAGTACAAGAACTTGTGGTCGTACGCAATGCCGTCCACTTTAAAATTGAACCGGGCATTGCAGGCGCCCAGTGGATTTTTTTCATCCGAACTGCACCAACAAGCGCGTCCCCAATTGGTGAACGAATACACGATGCGCTGTACTTTTTGCCCTGCATTGACAAAGACCGCACCGCCTTCCCCAGCAGTTGTGAGGTGGTGGGCAGGGTAGAAAGAGCACGTCGAAAGCAGCCCGAACGTCCCGACATTCTGGCCATTATAAGTCGACCCAATCGCATCACAGCAATCTTCGATCACGATGAGCTGGTGTTTGTTGGCGATTTCCATCAACCGCGCCATGTTCACCGGATTGGCCAATGTGTGCGCAAAGAAGATGGCGCGGGTTTTGTCGCTGATGGCATTTTCGACCTGATCCAGATTCATGTTGTAAGAACCGAGATCGACATCGACAAAAACCGGCACGAGTCCATTCTGAATGATTGGATTCAGTGTGGTCGGAAAGGTGCAGGCTGGCGTGATCACCTCATCTCCGGGTTGGAGCGGATTGGGCAATTCCGGCGACAACAATGAGGAAATCGCGACCAGATTTGCCGAGGAACCCGAGTTGGTCAAAACGGTGTGCCGCGTTTGCACAAATTCGCTCAGCTTATCGGCAAAAAGTTTGCCGCGTTTGCCCAAGGCAAACCAACCGTCGAGCATCGTGTCTGTCATGGCAATCAGTTCCTCGTGATCGTAAACAGCCCCCGCATAGCCGATGAATTTCTGCGGCGATTGAGCTTTTAATTGCGCTTTGACGGTTTGAAATTCCTTGATTTTATCGAATATATCCCCTTTGAGTTCATCCAACCTGTTTTGCAGCGCGTCTGCTTGAACCTGCATTGGCCTACTCATCCTCTCGATACATCGCTTCTTCGGAATACATCACGTGTAAGTGGTGCGCGACATAAGCAGCCTCGATGTCGGTTAATGCCGGATAAATCGGTATAGAAAGTATGGAATCGTGAAAATGCGCCGCGTTCGGATATTGATTTTCTGCAATGTCCTCATGCAACACATACAGCGGATCAATCGGACGTCGGCATGAAATCCCGAGCGCGTGCAAGCGCTGCAAAATTCGGTCAACGGCTTTCCCCGTCGGGATCAAAAAACGATAGTTGTTATATTGAAAGGAAAATGTGTTGGCGTGTGTGTAGCGCGCAAACCCCGTGCCGGCCAGACTTTCGTCATACAGGTCAGTTAGGCGCGCGCGGCGTTCCAGCATGGCTTGAAACCGCTCCATCTGTGCCAAGAGTAAGCCCGCTTGCAGTTCATTCATGGCGTAGCTGAATTTCACATACGGCGCACGAACGCCATCGTTGCTGTTGTGCATTTGCAGCGCGCGTTGTCCGTACGCTTCATGGCTTGTGGCCAGGAATCCGCCCGTTCCGCCCGTGATCATCTTCGTGCCAGAAAAGGAAAATATGGCGATATCCCCGAATGTCCCTAACGGCTTTTCCAGCAACATACTCCCTAAAGCTTGTGATGCGTCCTCGATGATTGGCAATTGCGTGCTTCTCCGGAGATCTTCAATTGGAAAGGGATAGCCCATGATGTGCGCCACGAGGATGGCGCGGGTTCTGTGCGTGATTGCCCCCAGCACTTCTTCACACGATGGATTGCAACTTCCCGGCGCATTGTCCACAGGCACCGGAATAGCGCCAACGGCGCGGACGGCGTGCCACACACTGTCACATATGTAAACCGGCACAATCACTTCATCGCCGGGCGCTATCCCCAACACGGCGAGTGCGAGTTGGATGGCTGAACTGCCGCTTTGCGTCGCAACCCCATAAGGCACATTCAGAGAAGCGAGAAAGGCCTGCATGAACTTTGGCACACAAGCTCCGGTCATCAACATGTTGCTCTGCAGTACGTCCCTGACATAATCCTGCTCCAACTGACCGATATCCGGTTTGGAATGCGGAATTTTGAAAATCGGTGTCACAGAAGACACGGCTTCACCCGTTTTCCAACCGCATTGGTTGCAATCTCCGGCACAATCCGGATTTCCTGTGGGATGCGCGCGCTCCCCAACAGACGGACGCAGTGCTGAAATATGTCATCCTGCAACATCTCCGACGCCGCTTCATCCACGACGACCCACGCATGAATGCGGTGACCATGCACATCGTCGGGAGACCCATACACAAACGCGTCTGTGACACTGGGGTGCTGCAGGAGCGCTTCTTCAATTTCTGACGGATAGATGTTGATGCCCGCCCGGATGATCAAATCGTCCTTGCGGCCAATCACATAGAGGAACCCTTCATCATCCAAATAGCCGAGATCCCCAGTTGCAATGGTGCTTCCGGATAATGGTTCATGTCCGTAATAGCCGAACATGACGTTTGGCCCCGTCGCCACGATCTCGCCAACTTGCATTGGCGGCGCTTCTTGTCCCGCCTCATCGATAATCTTCACCGTCACATTTGTCAGCGGACGGCCAACAGAAGACATCTTCCGGCGGAAATCTTGCGGCAACAAGCACGAAATACGTGGAGATGCCTCTGTTAACCCATAGCCATGGTAGAATTTCACATCCGGGAATGGAAATACGATCTCCGCCAATACTTGCGCGCTCACCGGGGATCCACTGATCAAGATTTTCTGCAGCGGCAAGCTGGTCTCCAACTTCTTTTGCAAGTTAGACAGGCTGCGAATCATGGAAGGTGATCCACCCGTGATGGTTATCTGATGCGCTTGCATCCATTTATGAATGCGAAGGACATTGAATTGGTCAATGACGTCCACCGCGCACCCTTGTGCCAAAGCGACCAGAAACTCGCCCGTAAAGACGGAGGCATGCGAGAGGGAGCGCATGATCAACATCCGGTCTTTCGACGTCAGCCCGAGATATCTCCCAATTGATTCGATATTGCTCAATAAGTTCGAATCTGTGAGCATCACGCCTTTGGGACGGTTGGTGGTGCCGGATGTCATGCCAATGACCGCCACCTGCGGCGGGATATCTTGGGCATCGCGCGTGATCGCCGATGACAGGTACAATGTGCGCTCCCCGATATCGAAATGGGTAGGATTTGTCGCCACCCCTTCGCGTGTATCTGTCAGTAAAGCGTGCGGTGAAAACGCCCCAATGATATCCTGCACCTGTTCTGGTTGATAATAGTGGTGCACAAGAATGGGTACGGCATCGAGTTTTAAGAGCGCCAGAAACGCAATGACCGCTGCCTGTGAATTGGCAGCGTACAGCGCGACCAGGTGCCGTTCAGCGACACCCTGTTCATGTAAACGAATGGCGCATGCATCCACTTGCTGCGCTACGTCGCTATAAGTCCATCCGTGTACATATGAGAACACACAATCCGCGTGTTCATGGAGCCAGTTGTTGACTTGTCGCGAAAGTGTGCCCATACAACTCCTCCTCCAAGCATGAACTAACCGCCAAGATCACGTTGTCCAATCCATCAGCAGACAAGTAATGCGTTGGCCCGCTGGCAAAAGCGCGCACCTGATATTCGCCCTGCACTTGGCGCATCATCTCTTCCCGCGCGTCCCGCATCAAGTCGTTATGGCCAGCTAATAGCAAGACAGTGCAGGGGACGTTGTCAGGCGCAAGCGCATCCAATTCGCGTAGAAAATGCGCCTGCACCTGCTGGCCTTTCAGATTCTCTGGGTATCCACCAAGATTCTGAAAGTACATGAGTGTCCGCTGTTCGTCTGGGGTCAGTTGGCTGTCGAAGCCTTTGAAGGCTGCCAGTGCATCCGCCAAATTCAAAACAGGCTCATTTGCCATGCCCAACGTTTGCAAGAGCACATCCACATGGCCTGGTCTTGGCACATGGGGATAAAAGGCCAGCGCACCGTTGACTGGAAACGCATTCGCCATCTGGGATGCCAGCGTATAACCGATGCCTTTGCCCAAAAGGTACAGTGGCTGATGGCCGTATTCCCTGACAACGGACGCCATCAATGCGCACGCATCGTTTTGTAAATGATGCCACGTGATGTCTTCGAGCTGATGACTGCTGTCCCCATGGCCCCGATAATCCCATTGAATCGTCAAAATTCCGTGTTGGCTCATCCATTTGGCTAGACGCGAGTAGAAAAAGGCATATTCACACTTGGTCTGGCCGAACCCGCTGAACAGAATGAGTGTCGCGCGATGCACATCAGGTATGTGTTCCACCACACAACAGAAACCTTCTTCCACCTGGAGAAACGATTGCCGAATCATGATATCTCCCCTTGTCGGCGATACAGCTCCACGTCCTCTTTTGACGAATGGCTGCTGTGCTTTTGCAAAAAGTCCATCGTAGTTGCAAAGACCTGGTCTTTCCAGCGCACATCGCTATAGACATGATTGGCATCTGGGATTTCCACTTGTTCCGCGTGCGCGTTTTTGTCCATCAACCCTTGCACCGTAGGGAAAACTTGTGGGTCGCTCGCCCCATAAACGATGAGGAGAGGTTGTGGAACGGTCGGGATGGACATGGGTATTTTCAATGACTTCAAATACGGCATGCCAAACCAAAGGCCAAGCATGGGAGACGCCAACTCTTTGTACAGTTTGTCTTTGGCAATTTTCACTTTTGCCTGCCTTGCCGAATGGAGACTGGTGTAAAGCGGACTCCACAGCACAACACCGCGAACCCGGTTTGGATAACGTTCAGCCAAGTAACCAGCTACATGTACACCATCGCTGAAACCAATCACATACAGCGGCAGTTCGGGATCCAGGTGCCCGAGCACACACTCGATATCCTGGATTTTTGTCACTAGGCTTGTCCGTTGAAACGCCTCATCTGACACACCATGCCCGCGGTAATCAAACCGCAGTGCGCTGAACCCTTTGCGTGCGGCGCACCTCGCGAATTGTACGCCGATGCGATGAATGTCTGTCCGATCCCCATTCAGTCCACAGCAACTGAGGATGTAACCAGCAGCGTTGTCAGCTTTGTGTTCAACCCCGAAAAGCGTAAAATCTGGTCCTTGAAATGAGACCAATTTCTCCATTCATTCGTCACCTCAGCGCGCTGATCGATTTGTAGACAATCGGTTCCTCTATACGGCAAAGCCATTCCGCTTGTGGTGAACCAATGCGGTGTTCCATCTCCTGAAGCGATAGTTCGCCATTCATGAATGCGTAAAAATGACTGGCGATGGTCTCTCCGTGCAATGACGCGAAATGAGACAATGTCTTTGCATAAGCGTCTTTATAAAAGGAAGATTCTCGTGCATGGGCAATGTGGTAGTTCACCGCGCGCTCGGCAAACGTAAATTCAAGTCCTGCCTGTAGTAGCCGCAACCCGAGTTCAAAATGCTCCACACCCCAGGTCACAAACCCTTCTTCAAACTGTTGCTGTGCCAAAACAGCGCGATGAACGGAAGCATTCCCGCTGTAAAATGTCATCCAAGCCACTTGTGAATCGGTATGGCCAGCGCTGTCATAGATGTCGTTCATCAATTTGATATACCGCGGCGTTTTCGAACGTTGCATATGTGGCGCCAAATCTGCGTAGCCGCGTATCTTGTCCAGTTTAGAAATGTACATTTCCTGCACATTGCCAATGACCACACGCTGATTGCTTGTGCCATGCGCCGCCACATGCTCGGATACAAACTGTGGGCTGGGCACGCGGTCCGCGTCACAAAAGATCAAAATCTCTCCTCGGCTATGCGCAATGCCTCGGTTGCGCGCGATGGCGCGCCCCGCGTTTTCTTGATATAAAAGAGTGCATCTAGCATGTTCGGGCAGTTGAATATCTTCGATGGCTCGCGCCGTCTCTGGCTCAGAACCATCGTCAACGACGACGATTTCAAAAGGCTCCGCAAAATCTGTCTGTTGCAAGCCGAGCATCGTCAGCCGCAAACGTTCCGGCTGGTTATAAACAGGTAAAATGACCGTCGCTTTCATCGAGGTGAACCCCTCACAAAGCTTTTTGATAGTGCATAAAATACTGCTCTAGTTCCAACATGCATTCCAGCCAGCGCATATTGTAATATTTCGGATTGTCGAAATCTGTATTTAGCCCACCCGACGCAAACTGCGCCATGATCTCGCGCACGCCTTGTTCGATAGAAACTGTGGAATTGTAACCGACCAGTCGTTCGAATTTGGAGCCGTCAATGCGATAATTGCGTGTATCAGTGGCGCCGCTCAACTTCACTTGAGCCCCTACACCATCATCGTCGAGGATGTCTCGCACCTGATTCGCAAGATCGATGATTTTGACGTTCGTCGTCACCAAATTAAAAATCTCGCCATTGACTTGCTTCTGTTCCGCCTCGACACATTGAATATGGGCATTCGCAATATCTGTCACATGAATCATCGGCCGCCATACCTCGCCAGTGCCGTGGACGGTAATGACGCCATCGCGCATGCCCTGCATGACAAATGTGTTCACAGCCAAATCCCAGCGCATACGCGGGGAATAACCAAACAACGTCCCTTGGCGCAGTACGACTGTCGCGAATTGATCATTCGCCTCTTTGAGAATCTCCTGTTCCGCCATCAGTTTTGTACGCGCGTAGTCGCTTTGCGGGAAAACCTCATTTTGTTCATTCGCCAAATCGTCGATGTGAAATCCGTAAATGGCCGCTGAGGAAGCGTAGGTAAAAATACGCACCCCCATCTCTTTCGCGGATGCGACCAAATTTTTCGATGCAATGTAATTGATACTGTAATTGGCGCCCATATCAAATTCCGCTGTCGGATCGTTCGATAGCCCCGCGAGATGGATGACCGCATCCACGCCTTGGAACCAGCGCGGATCTACGTTGCGCACATCTGCATTGATCAGTTCAACGCGTTCACTCAATTGCTCCAGGCCAAACGTGCCCCAGATCAACTTGTCGACAATGCGAACTGCATGCCCCATACGCAACAGGCGCTTCACGACGTGAATCCCGATATAGCCGCATCCGCCCGTGACCAAGATCAATTTTTCGTCCATCAAATCACACCCTTTCCTGTGTTTCTGAGTGTTCGAGAATCAACTTGGCAAGATTCGAAATGTTATCCATAGCGGCCAAATCCAACTGCAACTCGTCAAACTCCAATTTAAACTTTTGCTCGATCATCACGACGGTTTCTATCAGCGAGATAGAATCCAATCCCAACTGGGCCGTCAACGAGCGCTTCGGGTCGATTTCCTGCGCATAGCCCATTTCTTTAAACATTTCCTGCAACTGTTTCACAATTTCCTCCATCTACTTCACCTCTCGCTTCGGAGTATGATGAATCGTCTTCCTAGAAATCTGGAAATTTGGTTAGAACCATTGAATTGCGTATCACCTGACCCGGGGTAGTACATGCGTGGTAAATCTCTCTAGTTCATCTTTGTACGGGTAGCCCCGCACGAAGAATGCCTCAACGCCGTGTTCGATATATTTTTGCAAAATGTCGGAGATGGCTTCATAACTTCCCACCAGACAAGCGCTTGCCCCGAAACGCGCCTGAAACAGCCCGGCCCACACATGTTCTTCGAGCAAGTAATTCGCTTGCTCTAATGCCTCCAACATCGTGTTGCCTTTGGCGCTCTGCGCCCGCTTGTAAAGCGCCAAGCGGATTTGTTGCTCTCTGCTCACCTTGCTCACGAGATCATGCGCCCGTTCCCACGCCTCCGCGTCAGTTGGACGGGCAATCACATCGAAAGTGATAGCCGGACGCACTGCAGAAGTGTGCTGACTGGAAACCTCATGCAACCTTTGCGTCATCTTGATGGTATTTTCCATCTTCTGTCCGCCGAATAGATAGTAATCATAGAAACGCGCTGAGATATCCAACGCACTCGCGGAATTGCCTGACAGGTAAAGCTTTGGCCGCTCCTGACCAGTCGGTTTCGGCACGACAGCGGCACTTTCCAGCGAATAATACGCGCCCTGCTTTGTGACGGAATCTTTCGTCCACAAATCGACAATCAACTCGGAGAATTCCTCGGTTCGCAGGTACCGCTCCTCTTTGTCTTCCACCTCATCCCCGTATTTTTTGAGTTCATTCGTGAACCCGCCGGTCACGATGTTGATGGAAGTACGGCCGTTGCTGACTTGATCTAGCGATCTCGCAAGCTGAGCGAGCACCAAGGGTTGCTGGTTGTCCGGGCGAGCAGCGACAATCAATTCAATTCGTTTCGTCTTCGTCGCTGTGTTCGTTGCAACAATCCAAGGATCCAAGTTATTGGATCCAACGGGAAACAATACGCCATCCATTCCTCCCTCTTCTGCCATACAGCACACGTTCGTGGCGTAATGTACATCATGGGGCTGCCAAAGCTTTAGATTTCCTAGATAGCTTCCATCCCCAGTCGTCGGCGCAAACCAGATGAATTTTGCCACACTGATTCTCCTTCGCCGTTATCTAAAATCACTCTATGTTATTTCATCACCCTGCCTACCCGAGAAAATTTATGTTGACCATTATGCCTCCACCTATATCAATCGATCAATATCATACGGTTATTATGAATATTTGACCGAATATGAAACTTCTTTTTTTGTTGTACTATTTATCTGGGAATTCATTGACGCCTAATTGATTCAGAATTGGAGTTGAGATACAGTGGACTATCCAGCGATACAGCCGATACAAGAACTCTCCTGCCTTTGCCGAACAGCGATTGCGCTTTTGGAGATGCACAACCATACAGCGAACGGCATCCTGGCGGATCAGTGGGATATGAATCTGGCAGTCTCACAAGCGGATAAAACATTTCCTCGCATGTTTTTAGAGTCTGGCAAATACACGTTGATTCGCGACCTTGATGAACTCTATGGCATCGGCGTTCGCGAATGCGAACGCAATGATATCGACCTCATATGTGAAGGTTTGCAGAATGGTATAAAATATATCGTCTCCATCAACCCAAAACTTTGGTATACATGGTATCAGCGGGTAGCCGATCTCGATCTCCCCTACCACGTCGTTCTACTGCTGGACTACAATGCGAAAACGAACCTCATCACGTACTGGGACAGTCGGGCGGGCGGAACAGACAACCGCGATTTATACCGTGAAATTGAGCGTGATCGACTGGCGCAGACGCTGTATCCGCATGTCGTGTGGGCATTGGACCTCCGCGACGCAAACCCGCTGCCCATCGAAGAAATGATTCGCCTGCAGTTTACTCGGGTGCTCATGAAGATGCGCGACAATCGGACCGTTCGGCTGTTCGATGAAGATATATTCCACGGACTGGCGGCATTACACGCTTTTGCGCAAGAGGTAGAAACACGAGTGGGAGATCTCGAAAACAGGACCCAATGGAGAAAGGCCATGTACTGTATCATGCGCACAGTGGCGCAGCGAGAGGTGTTTCTCCAGAAGATGAAGCACCGCCTCCGGCTCGATGACAACTTTTGTGATACTTATCTCAGCAAATGGCGCTACATGAGTTTTTTGCTTGGCAAAAAAGACGGCAAGCGCATGCAAGACTATTTGGAGCAAGTGACTGCGTTAGAAGAAACTTTGTCGAATTCAGTAGAGGACTGTCTGTTTTCATCGATTTATGAATCATGAGTCATGATTCATAACCAGTATTCCGTTCATGCGTGCAAATTGGAAATCAGATAGACTGCAAAAAGGACGAGACTGCCCCAAAAGTCAGTTGACTGCCAGGGCAGTTCTTTATTTGTCATCAAACAGAAACCGCCCTTTGGTAATTTGAATGATGACTAGATCCGCCGTCAATCAAGAAACAGTTGGCCAGAGACTGTCACGACAGCCGTGCCACCAACGTGTATTTCAGTTAGATCTCCTGGAAAAGTGTCAACATATACGATTCCTGGCCGCCCAACAGTGTCTCCCTGCGCAATTTTCAATGAATGAGGCGCGTTGGCATCGAGCATTCCCTCTAACACCAGATATCCAGCTAATGCCCCATTGGCTGCACCCGTCACAGGATCCTCTGCAATCCCAACAGCAGGCGCGAAGTCCCGCGTGTAAATGTCATACGGACTTCCCTCGGCCGCAAATGTGAATAAGTGGGTTGTTGCGGCTTTCTGTTCTGTATTCATTTGTCCCAATTCGGTCAGACGGGGCTGTGCAGTATCTATGGAGGACCGTGATCGAACTGGAATGAATAAATGCCAGTTACCGGTATAGCCTAGTCGGATCGGATATTTAGGGTCAAGTTCAGATACATCCATTCCGATTGCGTACGCAATTTTCTCTATCGGAACGTCCACATGACGTATACGTGGTGGAGCCTGTCGCATGAATACCCTCTCTATCATGCCATCGTCACCGATAAATCCGCGAATTGGCACAGTTCCTACGTTCGTTTCAAAGATGAGTTCCGTTGACTCAGGTTTCCAGCCGAATTCAGTGGCCATCAACCATGCAGCGCCCAAAGTGGCGTGACCACAAAAGTCAATTTCCGATTTTGGCGTAAAGTATCGCACTCGAAACTGTCCTTCGCTGGTAGTTGGAATCAAAAATGCTGTTTCAGACAGATTGAGTTCGCGAGCGATGTTTTGCATCTCTATTTCGGATAGCCCTGTCGCATCTGGGACAACACCTGCTGCATTGCCTCCAAACCGCTGATTCGTGAAAGCATCCACGTGATAAACTTGAAGCTGTTTCATGGTCGTTCATCTCCTTGTTCATTTGGTACTTCCACAGTAAATGATGCACCACGTTCATGTACAACGAATAATAATGAATGATAGCATCATGATGTGTGATGGTAAGGAGGACTCTATATGGACATCAACGCATTCCTGGTGTTCCGCACGGTTGCCGCTGAAGGCAGTGTTACGAAAGCAGCGGAACGATTGAACTATGTCCAATCGAATATCACCGCTCGCATTCAGCAATTGGAAAAGGAACTGGGCGTTACTTTGTTTCATCGCGATTATCGTAAAATGACGTTGACTTCAGCCGGACAAATCCTGTTGCCATATGCGAATCGACTGATTGAAACTTTCAACGAAGCAAAAGAAGCAGTGACTGACACTTCCATTCCGAGAGGTGCGCTGACCATCGGGGCGATGGATTCGGCGGCGGCTGTATGGCTGCCAAAAGTGGTCTCGGCATACCATAATCAATATCCTCTGGTCGATCTCAATATCTTTACGGCCCCCACAGAAGCTCAAATTCGTGCAGTTTTAGCACATGAAATTGATGGCGCATTCGTCGATGGACCGGTCTCACATCCTGAGCTTGTCAATGACCTGGAAATCGATGAACGATTGGTGTTGGTGTGCGCAAAGGCCAGAGGAACAATAGAATTGGAAGACGTTTTAGAAGAACCGCTGCTAACGCCATTTTCACGTTGTGTTTATCTGGATAGATGGCAGGGCTGGTTAAATGAACGAGGTCATCGCGTATCTAAGGTCATGGAGTTTGGCACGCTTGACGGGATTTTGCACTGCATCGAGAACGGTTTTGGCATCACTGTCGTGCCGTATGCCCAAATCCAACACCACGAAACCCAGCGAAAGATCCAATGTCATCGCATTCCTGAACCATATGGCACTGTTCCGACGGTTTTTATTCATCGACGCGATTCATACGTTTCAGGTGCGTTGCGTGCATTGATTGATATTGCCCATCTTGTTGTCATGGAGTCCTAAGTATTTAACCAAACTAAACAACCTTCGTCCAATGGAACCTCGGACGAAGGTTGCGTAAAGTCTTGTTTTTTCGCTGTCTACTTGACAGGGGGCAGTTCACATTTGAGACAGCCGCCTTTTTGCTCATCATTTTTTCCCTCAGTAACTTTTCACGACAAGCGGCTCATCCACAGCCGCCTCAGCATCATCGTTTTGAAAGGGAAGTTCTTCATCAAATACGATCCGTTGCCCACTTGGTTTCTTGTCAGCCACTTGTATGGTTGGCCGCTCCGCCTCCACGTCATAGATGCGCTCCAACAGGCGCTCGCGCAGCACCGCAGCAACCTTTTTGTGTGATTCCTTATCTATCAGATTGGTCAATTCATATGGATCAGACGCCAAATCGTACAAAAACTCCTCTACGTAACTGGTTGCAGACGGCTTTCTCAAATTCTCGCCCTCTGGCGCAGAGACGCTGTACTTCCATCGCTTTGTGCGAATGCAGCGCCCAATCTGTGATTCACTGATTTGGACGAACACTTCCTCCGGCCAGGACACAGGTGTTCGGCGCACAAGCGGCAAAACGGACTTGCCCTGCATTTCATCAGGCACCGCAATCCCCGCTGCATCGAGCAGCGTCGGCGGCAAGTCAATCAAACTCACAAGTTCTTGCACCGTTCCCCCGCCGTTAAAGTCCCGTCCGCCAATCACCATCGGCACTCGAATGGAACTGTCGTGACAACTCCGCTTGTACTCCCTGTTGCGCGTCTTAAAATGATTGCCGTGATCCGACGTGAACACAATGATGGTATCTTCGAGCAACTTTAAGCTGGTCAGACAGTCCGTCAAACGACCAAACGCCTCGTCCAGTCGTTTGATCATCCCCATATACCCACCCATCTGCTGCGCCGCCGTGCCACCCAGCGCCGCTAAATCAGGCGGCATCCATTTGCCTGCGTACCGTTCCCGATAGCCTACAGGCGCTGGGTAATCATCCCGGTGGTTTTGGTGATGCGGTTCGAGAAAGGACAGAAACAAGAAAAATGGGTCGTCTGCATGCCCATCGATATAACGGATGGCCGCATCGGTCAACGCGTCCACGCGATACCCCGGCAAGCGCACGCGATGACCGTCTCCATCATAGAGAGATGTATCATACGCATCGGAAGTATGTTCCAGCGCGTTTGAGCCAAGCCAGTGATCGTATCCTTGCCTTTCAGCGGCAGCGACTGGATTGCTCGAAGCCAAATGCCATTTGCCGATATAGGCGGTTTGATAACCAGCGGATTGAAAATGGCTCCCCAATGTACGTGTCGTCGATGGCAAGGGAATGCCATTGCGATAGCATCCCGTCGTCGTCGCGTACATTCCGGATTGCACGCAAGACCGAGCCGGTCCACAAACCGGCTGGCACGTAAACGCGTGCTCAAAATTCGTCCCGTATTTTGCATAGCGATCCAGATTCGGCGTGATCTCGGCAGGATTGCCGTTGGCCCCTAACGTGTCCCACCGTTGCTGATCTGTAAAAAAGACGATGACATTCGGTCGATTGCGCTTTACCACAGAAGATTCCCCTCTCCACTCAAAAATACTTTGTCGATCCCGCCTCCACTGTCTGCGTGCTTCGCATCAAGCGGAAAACTCGATTTGATCCGCAGTCTCAAGCAGAATGAACGTGCTGTCCGGCAGCGTAGATTTCAGTTGCTGCAATGTCTGCTGATGTGCTTCTGACACAAGCGGCAATTCGACAAGCACCACGCGAGCATGCTGCGCGATGGCCAGCGCGCCCAACAACCGCAATGTGCGCAGAGACTGATTTTGGGTCCAGCGCGTTGCCGGAACATCCAAATTGATGGTGCGGCTTTCTTCCTGTAGAAACCGAATGGCATCCTGCTGTGCAGATGGCGAATACGCCGACCACTGCAACAGTTCTTTGAGTGTGACGTCGTCAAACGGAAAATCGCTTGAAATCCACGTGACCATCTTGCGCCAACTGTCCAGCGGTATATCTGCCACAGGCGTATCTCCAGCGCGAACATCAATGCCGTCTGTTTCCCGCAAGCGCAAAATCGCATCGCGCACATCGTCGATGAAGCCGGATTGGCCTTGAATCCGTTGCAATGTGCCAGGCGCGCCCTGCACAACGTGTGTCCCGTGCGCCAATTGAATCCCAACGCGCAGCGGCGTTGACGATTGTAGAAGAGATGCATCGGCCTCTACCAACTGATCAGATTCACGCTCTGGTTGTTCTGCGTGATAAGACGAAACCCTTTCCACATTGGCCAGAATGCCGTAGATCCCGACATAACTGCTGACACCGCCGCCCAATCCCACATATAGCGCCGCGTAAGACATGATGGCGGTCAACGTGCCCAGCGTCAGTGATCCATGAATGACGCTAAGTCCACCAACTGCGTAAAATGCGGCGGTCAACACATTGCTTTCCAAGTTGGACAATGTCGTGCCATACCAATAGTTTCGCAACGATTGCACAAGCCCCAAGCGATACAGCAGACGATTACTCCTAGATAGACTTGGAATCTCTTCACGTTCCACGCCGAGCGCCCTGACCATAAAAGCGAACTGCAGGCTGGAGATCTTGTGCAGTTCTTTAAACATATTCCCGACCACTTCGAACAATCTCTGCTGCAGGCGAGCGTTGAAGCGCGCGACCCAGAGGGTCAATACCACAAATGGGATGTCGACAGCGAGCGTGAGCAATCCGTAATGCGCGCCGCCGATGGTCCATAACAGAACCATCCCAGGGATATTGGGAATCACTTGCCACGTCAATACCTTGATGAGCTGATCCGTGCCTGTGTATATTGCATTCACGTCATTGATGCCACGCGTCACGATGTCTGACGCGTCATGTTGCTGGAAGAAGGAAAATGGCGAGCGGATCAACCGCGAAAAGAAATCATCGCGGATTTCACCGCACATGCGCTTTCCACCCATTTGCACGAACAGCGTCACAAACAGCCCGTTTGCCACACCTTGCGCCATGCCAAACAGGATGAGCAGAATCGCGTTGACATTTAAGGCTGCATGATTGTGCTTGCCGATGCCCACATCAATGATGTGTTTGGTGAACAACGGTGAAACGGTTGTGCCTACACTCGACAAAGCCACACCAAACACCAGAATGACCAGCCAATAGAGCCAAAACCGGCGGATATAACCCAGCAACCAGCGAAAGGGAACAAAAAAGCGGCCTGTTTTTTGCACTTTGGTCTTACCTAGCTCCATCGACCGCCACCAACCGCTGTTCTCCCCTTGAACAGCCTCCTCTGGCGAAGATGCATCCGCGTCAGGAACGGCCAGTCTCGCTGTTTCATACTCGACGGGATCACGCTGCAGTACAGGCTCGTTGGCAGACACAACGCCCTGCTCCGTGATTTCGTCACTGCGCCGCACCAAATATTTAGTACCCACAGGCAAATTGCGGGAGCGCGGTTGAATTCTGATGACGGGACGATGGAATTCGTTCCAACGAATGGCGGTGTCCGCCGGCTCACTGATGACAACCCAAACCGGGCTTTGACGAAGAGACGCCGCTACAAGACTCACCTGAAAGCCTGTTGTGGGAGATAATCGACTCCCCAATTGCACATCTACGTCAGGAAATGCCGCCTTGTCGCCAATCAGCTCGCGCCAGGCCGCCTTCCATGTCGCCTCATCGCTTTCCGGCGCGGCTTTGCGCCAAAATTCGCGTATGGTCACAGGGATATCTGGAAATTCTCCGCTGATGATGGAGACGATGGCTCGGCGCGTCGAGCTGGGAGCCGCGTGAATGTTGTGCCTGCCTATCTTGATGTTGCCTTGCCGAAGCAAACTCCACCCTGACAAAGCAGCCGCCCATGACCAACGCGCGTCTTCGGCACTAGCCTCGTCCACAATGGTCAATACCTCACCAGATTCCAAGCTAAAATGAAGGTTTGAAGCCAAAATGTGACCATTGGCATCTGCAATGGTCGCATTGACTGTGGTAATGGACAGAGACTGATTCCGAAATTCATCAGTAGGCTGATCTACCTCTACATGTGCGTCAAATTTCTCCAAATCGTGGCTGACACGCTCTGCAACTGCGGCAAGACTCCGAAATGAAAACCAAAGTTCAGCCAGCGAATGAATCGGGTTATCCAAGCGCGAGACCAGATTGACCATCGCAAGCATCACGCCCAACGACAACGCACCGGAAAAAATGTGATGTCCACCGATAAGCCATAGAATGCCAATGGTCGCGGCCGTGATGATTTGAAACGTATTGTCATACCAATGGCTAAATACTTGCTCAAAAATAGACGCGTTTGTCAGCACGCGGTTTTGATCCCGAAACGATTCTTCGACATTGCGTCGCCGTCCCAGCAGTTTGTCGAGGAGAACACGTTGTTTGGTCACATGACGCAGAAGAAAACCTGTCAATTTCGTGAGCGTCTCATATTGACGATGTGCAGCGCCGTATGTCAATCTCCCCCACCAGATTGCCAGAAAAATCGGAATCGGCAGCAAGAGAAAAGCCCAAAGCGAAAGTTGAACGCTCAACGCAAACATGGCAATGATGGCCGATATCAATTGAACCACATTGCTGATGGCTGACGTGATGGTCGACAACAGGCCGGCGACGCCAGTAAACACTGGCGAATCTCCACCAGGCACACCGACTTCGTTGATGGAGCGCACTGTCGTCTGCCCCGCGCCCCGAAGCACCAACTGATCCAACGGCATGTCCATTTGACGTTTGATCACATCTTCCCGCAAACGCCAGATGATTCGGCTGTTCGACCAACTGGAAAACCAGCCGCTGACCGCATCCACGAATGCAAGCAGCGCATATACGAGCAGCAAATGCCAGATGTCGCCCCACAAGGCCGAAGTAGAATGATGGCCGATGTCGTTGTTGACGATGTTTTTGATCACGAATGCAGGCAAAACACCCAGATAAGACGATAGGATAATGAACGCGAGTAGTCCGATTGCCGCCCACCAGACATATTTGATATACCCGATTAGCTTCCAAACACCGACCATCTGCGTGCGACCAGTAGGCGGCTTCAGCTTTCCGCCCATTTCCCGCCAAAACCAGAAGTTTCTCAGTCGCAATCGCGCCAGTACATCATGTTCCGCCTTGCCCTGCCCATCGCTACGAATGCTCGAACTTGTTTCGTCAGGCTGATAGGACATCGTATTTACCTCCCTTTGTCTCGAAATTAGAGATATGCGCCACATCGCAAACAGGCCGTCTAACGAAACTGAACGAAAAAAGGCCCCACTCATGCGCGCAAGCTTAAAGCATGCGAACATGAGCAGAGCCTTCGGTGGTCCGATCAGCCTGTATCTCTATTGGTCACGATAAAACACCGACTAACAATCCACAGTAAAATCATGTGTTTTATCGGAACTGAATAATGTGCATGTTAAAGGTGATTCTCAAGTTTGTCAACTCTGTTTTCTCGATTACTCAAACTCCTCCAATTGCGGGCTGATACAGGTGCGCGTGTTGACGATGGCGTGCGACGGTTTGGCGACTGCTCCGCCAAGCAACGGATCCCCAGTTGACGCCATCCATGTATGAAGGCGCGCGGACAAGTCTTGGTAAATTTGCTGATAAGCGGGGTCAGAAATCCGATTGATTCGCTCCACAGGATCCAAGTAAAGATCAAACAGCATCTCCCTATCGCGCGATCCAGCCAGTATCCCGCTCTGCATCAAGATGTCCTTACTTGCGCTGTCATCGATGTTCGCAGGGACATAACCGTCGTGATCGTCATAAAGGCAAATGAGTTTGTAGCGATCCGTTCGAATGGCGCGCATTGGCTCATAAGCAGCGTGAAATGTCACCTCTGCGAATACCTCTTCACGGATTGTGTGAACTTGGCCATTCAACAGTGGAATCAGCGATTTTCCTTCCAACCAATCTGGTTCTGGCAACTGACAGATGTCACAAACGGTGGGAAACAAATCCAATTGGGAAACGAGCGCGTCGACCACTTTGCCCTGCGCCGGATTGCCGGGGTAGTCCACGATAAAAGACACGCCAATGCCTGTATCGTAGAGGTTGCATTTCATCATTGGAAATGCGATGCCATGGTCTGTGGTAAAAACGACCAAGGTGTTCGCTGCTTTTCCGCTGTCACGCAACGCTTCTAGCACTTCGCCAACACATTGGTCGACCAGTTGCGCGGAGCCCATGTATGCTGCGAAATCCTGCCGGGTCTCAGGCAAATCAGGCAGTGGATAAGGCGGCATGACATAGTCTGGATTCACGCCACAGTCCGCTGGGAACGCTCGATGCGTGTTCAACAGCCCGTACGACAAGAAAAATGGCTGCGTATCTGTCTCTTTCGCACGAAGATATTTGGCAACCTCTTTGGCATTTGTCAAATCCTCTGCCGCATCCGCCGCGTGACCTGGCTGATAAGTGCGCAGCACTTTCTGGTATCCGAGATCTTCAATCTGGTTCGATTCATGTTGGACGCCGCACAGCACCGTTTCATAGCCATGCTGATTGAGAAAATGCGCCATGTGTTTCCTGTAATCCGTCATGCTGAAACCGCGATGCGCGAGTCCAAGCATGCCATTGACATGCGGCATCGTCCCTGTCAGCATCGCAGAACGACTGGGTGAACATGTCGGCGCAGCGCTAAAAGCCTTGCGAAACAAAGTCCCTTTTTGCGCAAAATCCATTAAATTGGGCGTGGGAATGTGGTATCCATACGGCTGGATGTAGCGCCCTGTGTCGTGCGTGTGGATGAATAAGACGTTGAACATGATTACGCCCCCAATATTGTCAATTGCGCACCTGCGAAGACACCAAATGGTTCTTCACAGGTGCGCTATGCTGAAAATCAACCAATGTCACCAAGCACCTACACCTGGCGATTTCGCTGTTGAATTTCTTCGACGATACGCGCAAAGGCATTTTGGTTGAATCGATAAAATGAAAGGATGCAGATCCCCAGCAGCGCGCCGATGATGGGCAGCAATGTCTGCATGACCAAAATACCATGCAAAGTCCCTGCCGTTTGCGTTTTGTTTGCAACGTATCCAAACGCGCTTAACAGCGAACCAGACAGTTTTGCCGCGACTGCCGCCGCCAGCAGTTGTACGAAGATAAACGCCGCATAAATCATCCCTTCGGCGCGCACCCCCGTCCTCCATTGACCGTATTCGACCGTGTCAGGCACCATTGACCAAAGCAGCGGTGTGGTCAAGCCAAACCCTGCATATGTGACGGCGCCAAAGAAGAAGACCGCACCGACATTCGCGTGCAGAAGATAAAAACCAAGCAAGGCGATTGCGATGAGCGCTTGACCGACAATCCCGACATTTCGCTTGCCTATCCGGCTGACCACAAATGGGTTGATGATGATAAACACAATCATCACGGCAAAACCAATAAACGAATAGACCGAAAACAAGTCAGCACGTCCAATGTTGTACTTAAAAAAATAGACAGCCACTGAGTTTTTGATGGATAACGACATCTGGTTCACCAGAATAAACAGCAACAGCAACATCAGATATTTATTTACGAATACCGTCTTCAATTGCGTGCCAAACGGCTGCCGCGGCCGTTCAGGCTGCACCTTCGCCGCGGTCTCAACAAGACCTACGCCTTTTGTGCCAAAAAACGAGATCAACATCGACGCGAACAACATCAGCCCAAATATCGAGTAAATCACTTTAAAGCCATTCGCTTCCACATGAAACAAATGTACTAGTGGCAATGTCGCCGTCGTGACGACAAGCCCGCCGAACTGTCCGATGGACACCTTGATGGAAGAAATGCGTGCTCGCGCATAATAGTCGTCTGACATGACGGCGAGCAAAGAACTGTAAGGAACATTCACAATCGAATAAATGACATTAAACAAGATATACGTGATATACGCATAGGCCAGTTTGTCTGAAGAAGACAAATGAGGCGCGGAAAACGTCAACACGCCGATCACGGCCAACGGCAATGATCCAAACAAAAGATATGGCCTAAATTTTCCAAAGCGGCTTCTGGTGCGATCCATGATGATGCCCATCGCTGGATTGGCCACCAAGTTGACAAGTTGGACGATAAACATCAAACTTCCTGCCGCAGCCGCTGTGATGCCAAAGTCATCTGTATAAAAATAGAGAAGATAGGTTGAAACCGCGTTGAAAAAAAGATTTAAACCAAAATTGCCTGCCGCATAACTGAATGCCTGTTTGACATTGATCTTTACAGACGTCGTTGCACTCATGTTTTCCCTTCTTTCATCAGTTCAGTAAGTTCCACGCGCAAACCAAGCCAATCACGCGCTTTTTGCTGCAGCTGCATCAACGAGATACAAACACTCCTGCATCGCTGTCTCTTGGTACGGTGTCGGAAGTATGCAAGAACCAGTCCAGTAAGCGCCGTTCCAGATCTGCCCTGATCTTTTCGTAGCGATCATCTTGGTAGACATTGCGGAGTTCGAGCGGATCGACCGTTAAGTCATATAGCTCACTGATGTCATTCGTCCTGCGAATGAGCTTGTAGTCCAGCGTCCGCATCATCGTCGTCCGGCACACGCTTGCAGGATGTTCCTGCTGCTGCCTTGCTTTGGGCCAATAAATGCTCTGGCGATTGTTGGCGAACCAAGCATCCCGAACCGGATCTCCCTCAAAACAGTGCCGCTCGCGCAGATCATAACCCCCATCCGCAAAAACGGCCCGATCCCGGTCGCCCGATGCGCCGCGCAGCTGTGGCACAAGCGATTGCGCGAAGTGATCATGCCTTGCCTCGACGCCTACGAGGTCTAACATGGTCGCCATGATGTCGAACAGTTCCACCTGCTCGCGGACGACATGCCCTGCCTGGCATCCCGGACTGCGAATCAACAACGGCACCCGCGTCAAGCAATCCTCCATGCCGTTCGGCCACTTCTCGACTAAACCGTAGTCGCCGGCGTAATCCCCGTGATCTGACGACACAATGACCGTCGTGTTGTCAGAAAAACCATTTGCCTCAAGCCCTTGTATCAGTTCCCCAAATGCCGCATCCACGTGGCTTGTCATCCCTAGATAAACGGCCTGAATTTGTTTCAACGTGTCGTCAGAAAGCGCATCTAAATGCCGATAAGCGCGAATCAACTCGTGGTACGACGGTTTATCTTGATGAACAACAGGCTTTAACGGCGGTAACGCGTCCGGTGTATACATGCTGTAAAACGGCTCTGGCGCAACGTACGGCGCGTGCGGCAACAACGTCGGCAAAAAGAGCACAAATGGCGCTTCCTTTGCTTCTTCCGACTGCAAAAAATCAATCGCCCGCTGGACGTGAATCTGCGTCTCGGTAAGTCCTTGGTCTCCACGCTCAGGCTCCATTAAAAAACTGTAAAAACGAGGATCATCCTCTGCGTACGGGTTGGTTTTGCGAAAATCACCCATCATCTCTCGTTTCATCTCATCCGGCGACCGATACGCATCGTCCCCCAACAGATCCTTTAATGCTTCATCGGCGTATAGATGATTCTTGCCGAACCACTTGATTTGATAGCCCGCTTCTTTGAGATAGCCAAAAAGGCTGGGTTCGTGTGGGCGCAGCAGATGCCACAAAGTTCGATGACCAGATACGTGAGGATACAAACCTGTCATCAGGCTGCACCGCGAAGGCGAACACACCGTGTTCTGAACATGACATTGCTCAAATTGAACCCCTTGCCGCGCGAATTCATCCAAATTTGGCGTCTGGGCAACTGGGTGTCCGTAACACCCCAAACTTTCAGCGCGCAATTCGTCGGGAAAGAAAAAGAGAAAGTTGGGTCTGGATGTGGTCATTCAGCATTCCTCCATTGGCTTTTTGTCATCGGATCTTGTCACATTTCCAGATGTTTAAATGCCACGTTCGTTTTACATAGTGTTAATTAATGTATACACATCGTCAACATCGAACATACCACAATTCTCATCATTCCAATGTTTTTTGTCAATTTTATAGTGATGTCATGACAAGTTGACGTGGTATCACTCCGTGATATTCCCTACTTTGTAAAGGGGGGCGACCGCTACCTTGCAGACGGGACATGCCGTAAGATAGGATCATGAGGTTCACATGAATAGAAAAGAACGTGGACAAGCGCATTTGATGTTAAACCGTGGGAGAGTTGCTTTGTGGAATCCAAACGAAAGCAGCGCGCAGATATGGTTCGGCAGTTGATGAAAAAAGACATTCTGGAATCCGCTTTCCTATTGACATTGGAGAAGGGGATTCCAGGGGTAACCATTGTGGATATCGCGCAAAAAGCCGGCACGAGCCGTGTGAACATCTATAACTACTACAAGTCGATCGACGAAATTATGTTTGATGTGCAAACGGATGTGCTCACACAGTTGCATGCGTTCAGCGACTTTGAAGCGCCGAAAGAGCAAAATGGCGCACAGCAGCTCGCCGCTTTGCTGTATCAATTGATTGGGAGATTCAAAACACATCGTGATCAAATACGATTTACCGCTGTATTCGATCACGCTTATCGCACGGCCTATCCTTTGCCGGAGTTGCAAGAAATGTATCGCGAGTTCATCCGCAATCTGTATGGCCCAATCGAAAGCGTGCTGTTACAAGGCATTGAAGACGGTTCATTGGATTTGGCAGACCACTTAAAAGCAGACATCCGCGTGCTGACGATGACGTTGATCCATTCCACGTTTGGCACCATGCAGCGTTTGGCGACGCGCAGAAATGTGTTTCAACAAGATTCTGCGCAAGCGGATTTTGCCATCTTGGAAAATTTTCTATCTTTGCTTCTAAAATCATTGACAGCTTAACACATGCGGCGCTGTCCTCCATTGCAAAATGCAAAGACCACTCATCTCACGTGAGCCGATAAACCGTTCCGCACACCGCGCTGTCGCCTTGCCGGTTGCTCCCCGTAAAATTCAACAAAAAGGGACGCTCCCCATGCTTCGTCAAGACGTCCTGCACCACCCCGTCCCCTGTCGGCGTGCAGAAGATGAGGTAGATGTCATCGTCGAGTGGAATTCGAGCGCAATATGCGTTCAGATCCGCCTGAATCCAGGATTCAGTGGGGCGCCGCTGCAAAATCCGCGCCCACGTCTCAATGACGAAGGGCAGATCTCGGACGGCGATCACGATGTTGCGCAGGCGCAGGCCTTCTGAGTGGCGAGGAAGCCAAGCAAGGGAGGCTGGTTGAACATGGTGTGACGCCTCCCCGCGTTCGACAAAGACTGGCAGCGGCATCATTCTCTTCGTTTTCATCCGCGGAAATAGCACACGGGACTCCTTTTGCACACCCTCTGTCATCAGCGTGGCAGGCTCCGATAGACAAAAAACCCGGAATCCTTCCCCCGTCAAACGTTGAGCCAAGCATTCGAGATTTTCTACCTGAAACGCGATCCAAGTGCCCGTGGTTTGCCCGCCGACATCACCTTTTCGTTCACGTGACTTGTTTATCAACCGAAACGTCTGTGAACTTGTACATCGACGGCCGCGGTATTCGAGATAAGTGTTATCGCAAGTGGATCGCACATACGATGTTTCGGGCGCTTCTGTCACATGCTCGACAACGTCAAAGTTGAGGCGCTTCAACTGACAACCCGCTTGTTTGGGATCATCCACAATTTGAACGATGTGATCAACCAACAGATTCATGAGTCATCCTCCCCCGTTCGCTGCTGCCTACGCCTGCACCACTCGCAGAACGAGCCTACCAAACTTGCTTATTCCTTCACTTGGCGACGGCCGCTTGCGACGCAGCCAAGCCGTAATGCGCCCGCAGTGTGGACCCGGTATATTCACGACGGAACAAGCCGCGTCGCTGCAACTCAGGTACGACAAACTGGATGAAGTCCTCAAGGCCGCCAAACATCAGCTGGGGCATGACGTTAAACCCATCTGCGGCCTGTTCCCGAAACCACGCCTCCATCTGGTCGGCAATTTGTTTTGGCGTCCCAGCAATGGTTTGATGTCCGCGCCCACCAGCCAAGCGCAGCAACAATTGGCGTATCGTGAGGTTTTCCTTTTTTGCCAATTCGGCAATCAATTGCGTCCGGCTTTTGTGCCCCTCCACTTTGTCGAGATCGGAGAAATCGGGCAATGGTCCGTCCAGCGGATAGGCGGAGAGATCAAACCCGATTCGATTCGACAGTTGAAACAGACTATACTCCGGTGTCGTCAATGCGTGCAGTTGCGCTTCTTTTTCCTCGGCCTCATCTCGTGTCATGCCGATAATCGGGCAGATCCCCGGCAACACTTTGACCTGCGCTGGATTGCGCCCAGCCGCAGCAGTGCGGGATTTGATGTCCGCATAAAACGACTTTGCCTCGTCAAACGACTGCTGGGCTGTGAATATCGCCTCTGCCCACTTTGCTGCAAACGCCCGCCCATCCTCGGACGATCCCGCTTGCACTAAAAGCGGCCGCCCCTGTGGGGAGCGCGAGACATTGAGTGGCCCGCGCACAGCGTAGTGCTTCCCCTTGTAGTCGATTGCATGAACTTTGCGATGGTCTGCAAAAATGCCCTGCGCTTTATCCATCACGAGCGCATCCGCATCCCAACTGTCCCACAACTGCGATGCGATATCGACGAACTCGCTTGCCCGCTCGTAGCGTTCCCGATGCTTCGGAATGCCCTCGTAACTGAAATTCTGCGCCTCGGCATCCGTCCCCGACGTGACGATATTCCAGCCAGCCCGGCCTCTGCTTAAGTGATCCAACGAAGCAAACCGGCGCGCCAAATTATAGGGATCATTGAATGTGGTGGACACCGTGCCGATTAGGCCGATCCGCTTTGTCACCACGGCGAGCGCGGACAATAACGTCAGTGGCTCCAGCCCGCCAACTGCCCCATATCTGACTGCCTTCGTGGAGGTTGACAGCCGGTCCGCGAGAAAGATGGAATCAAACTTGGCCGCTTCCGCCATTTCGGCCAGACGACGATAGTGATGAAAATCGTGAATTTCGTTCAATTTGGTATCTGGATGCCGCCATGCTGCCTCGTGATGGCCCACTGGCGTCAAAAACAGGTTCAGATGAAGTAAGCGCAGCTCTGTCATTTTTTGTCCCTCCTCCATTCGCTGTTATTGGCTGGATTTCTCTTTTAAAGCTTTGTCGATGTAAGAGTTGTCGACCACTTTGGATACGTCAATTTTCGCCGCCAATGCCTTCTGACTGTACAGGAAATCCGCCGTCTGCTGCTGTTCCTGAATGATGGCCTTCGATATCGGCACGTTCTCATCATCCGAGTTGATGATCATTTGCTTGACCACGGACGGACTCAAATGTGTCGACTGCGCATACAATTGGACGGCTTGGCTCATGTGCTGGTTCTGCCAATCAAGCGCCTTTTGATAGACCTGCAAAAAGAGCACGACCAAATCTGGGTGTTCCTCGGCAAACTTGGTTCGCACGATGGTGAATCCTGGATCAGCAGTCCCTAAAGTCTGCTCGTTGGCCAATTCGACTGCGCCTTGTTGCTGAACCTCTTCCGTGATGTAGGGATCCCAGGTTGCCCACGCATCGACTGCATGCGAAGCAAACGCCGGCTGCGCCTCATTTGGTTGGAGTTGCACAATATGGATCTGCGAAGCCGTCAACCCTGCTTTATCCAAAGCCTTGTACAAAAAGTTATAGGCTGAGCTCCCCTGCGCAACTGCGATCTTCTTCCCCTTCAAATCCTGGAGGCTGTGGATGGGACTGCCTTTGGGTACGAGAATGGCATCACCGTCCTTGCCACTCGACTCGACGCTGATTTCCTTGAAATCGACATTGGCTGCTTGCCCCACAAGTACAGGTGCGTTGCCTACCTCGCCAAAATCCAGGTGATTCGAGGCGATGGCAGGGAAAAACGGCGGTCCACTGGTAAACTGCGTCCACTTCACCTTGGCGCCTACTTTCGCAAACGCCTGCTCGAACCATCCCTTCTTCTCTGCCAGATAGATGGGGCCCGTTTGCGATTGTGTCCCGATATTGACCGTCACGCCCGCATCGCTCGAAGTAGATGCCGCTGCGCTGCTGTTTCCTGTCGATGCGCTGGCCGGCTCAGCCTTTGTGCCGCACCCTGCCAATGTGGATACTGCTAAAAGCGGCAGAGCGATCAGTGCAAATTGTTTGTGTAACCATCGTTTCATCGTCGTGTTTCCTCCCTATGGGCGTATGTTTTTAGAACCCCCGCATTTCCAAACCCGCCATGTCCCAGTGAACGGCGACACACAAACCGCGATTGCCCAAGCCAACCACAAACAGATGGCCAACCGTGAAATAAAATCAAAAAGGTCCCTGTGCACTTGTGTTCAAGTACACGGGACCTCCAGTGAACTGGTCGGCACACCCTGTGGCGTCGCAGCGGGTTGTCGCTGTGATCACCACATGACGCAAAATCATATCGGATTAGTAAGTTTAAGCTAGCATCACATGACTGAATTGTCAATCATCATTTTTAGAACTGGGCTGTAACGTCGGCGCACGGGATCGCATTAAGGGACTTTCGTTGTGCATTGACCCTGCAATGTGGGCATGCCCAACGGCATCAGGCATATTTTTAACAAGAGGAAAAAGTACAAATACAGACTTAACAAATACATTGCTACCCTCGATTGAACACCGCATAATCGGAACCAACACGCCAAACACACTGAAGACCGAATGAAAGGAGAAGCCTGCTGTGAATGAGGAACCAATCCAAATCTGTATATCCAATGCGGTGCGACACCAGTTGGTTGAAACGCTCAAGCGGCTCATCGGCGAGGGCTATCCAATTAAGGTTGAGAAATGTATGGATTTGTGTGGTTCTTGTCGATACTCGCCACAGTTTGTATACGAAGAGGACATTTATCAGGTCAAAAACCATGTTGACTTAGAAACGCGCATACGCCAATTGTTGTCGACGCGCCAAGAGGTATCTGAGTCATAAGTTATCATACTGTTCTACCCTGAAAATAAAGTCGATACCTGTGCATGCGCCATCCGCGATGCCTCGATTGACTGACATTTTCATGATTCTGCTGGTGCGGGATGCATCACGCATGGCGGTCTACCCTGAAAATAAAGTCGATACCTGTGCGTGCGCCATCCGCGATGCCTCGATTGACTGACATTTTCATGATTCTGTCGGCGCGAGACGCATCACGCATGGCGGTCTATCAATATTTTTTAAAGGAGCGCGCCACATGTTAACAGAAGATCAGTTGAAACAATATCAGGAGATCGGGTACATCGTTTTTGAGCATTTGTTCTCCGCAGACGAAATGGACGCAATTCGTCCGATCATCGACGAAATGGACGCAATTCGTCCGATCATCGACGAATTGGACGAAGAATCAGAACGGGCGCTGCAACAAGCCGCAGAGACATTTAATAACATTCCAAATGAGATCAACTTCACAACCAATCTCAATTTCCGGCATCCAAATCTGCAAAAATTCGTGGCGGATCCTAGATTCGTAGAGATTACCACTTCCATCCTTGGGCCCGATGTCAAACTCTATTGGGATCAATCGGTATATAAAAGACCGGAGGCTTCTCGTGATTTCCCTTGGCATCAAGACAACGGATACGTACCGACAGAACCTGTACACTATGTGACCTGTTGGTTGGCTTTAGAAGATGCGACAATAGAAAACGGTTGCATTTGGGTACAACCAGGCTCTCATCACAAAGGATATGTGGAACATGTAAAATCGCCGATTGGCTGGGTTTGCTATCAAGGTGACGATCCCGGCACACCTGTAGAACTGAAAAAAGGCAGTATGGTGGTGTTCCATTCTCTGCTCTTTCATCGCAGTTCGCCGAATCTCAGTCAAAACATCACACGCAAAGCATATGTCATTCAATACTCTGTTGACGGCGCATATAATCCAGTGACAAATCAGCGATTTCAAAACGGGCCACTGATCGCCAAGAACGGGGTGCCTTGTTACAGTGCATTTGTCCCCCAGGACCAATGTTGAGCGGGTAGCCGCGCTGTGTGATACATCCCGCGGCTGCACCAGGTGTCAATTTCATTTATAGGATAGAGACGATTCGATATGCAGACGTTGAAATCAGCGCAAGTTCAGTGGAAAGCTCAAGTTTATACTGTGGAAGAAGCGACTTATGACCGACTCGACATCGCGAACATCGTGTATCCAAATTGGATTATCAGTCATGTGGTGAGCGGTGAAGTCGTCACGGAATCAAATCATGAAGAACATGTTGTTCAGGCGGGCGGAGTCATGATTCATCCGCCCTTCTTGCCATTCTCTGAGCGCGCTGCTGGGCCGGGTATCCATCACTGGATGTCCTTAGACCTCATCGGCGCGCACAATGTGGAATTCCTGCGGTTGTATCCAATTGGGCCGGTGATTCATCTCGCGGATCCAGCAAAATACCAAGCCATTTTTCGCGAATTACTGTCCCACTGGCTCGATATGGACGCCCCATTTCGAGACATGAGCGTGACCAACGAAACCTTACGTCTCGTTACATTGCTCATGAAAAACTGGAAACAAGAGGAGCAACCGATTCGCTCCTCTGCGTTTATGACAGGGCAAGACAGATTTTTCTTTCTGATTCGATACATGTCAGAAAACATCGAAAAGAAGATTACGAGAGATTTGTTGGCTGATCAGGCTCATTTGAGCCCAAATTATTTGGATAAAGCCTTTCATAAAGCGTATGGCATGAATCCCATGCAGATGTTGAGAGAAATGAGACTCAACAAGGCGAAGAGCATGTTGGAATCCACGGGAGAAACCTTGGCATCGATTGCGACGGCCTGCGGCCTAAACGATGCGGCATATTTAAGCCGTCAGTTTCACAACACATTTGGCACGACGCCAGGGAAATATCGAAACTATATGCAGATGGCGAAAGCAAGCTACCTTAGCTTACACCCTTAACCAACACTTCAAGCGTGATCCATCAGATGATAATCTGCTGCATAGACTACACGGCCGTCGATCAATGTGTATCTGACCGTGTGTTGCTCCCTCATCCGCTCCACTAAAACGAGATCCGCCTTCTTGCCGACTTGTATGGACCCATAGTCCGCATCGATTCCAACCGCCTGCGCCGGATACAGAGAAACCAATTTGGCCGCCTCTGCCAAACGCCTTCCATCCTGAATCAGCTGAAAAACTGCAGCCAACATGGAGGGTGGGTGGTAATCAGAGCAGACCATATTTGCAGCGCCACTGTGCACTGCCTCACGCGCGTTTAGGTTCGCCGTGTGTGATCCACCTCGCACAATATTGGGCGCGCCAACCGAGACAAACATATCGTTTGACTTGGCGTAATGCGCAGTGTGCAAGTTAATCGGGAACTCGCTGATGGTGACGCCCAGCGCGCGCATCATGTCCACTTTTTCCGCTTCGTCATCGTCGTGTGACGCGATTTTGATGTTGGCTGCAAGCGCCATTTTTGTCAGTGGCGCAAGCTCATCCCACGATCTCTGCGCGCGCAAGCGTTCCATTTCTTGCACCTTCGCTTGGGTCGCCACCCCCTGTGCGCCATATGTTTTCAGCAAATAGTTCGCATAGTTTCCCGTATTCTTAAACTGCCCCTGCCCTGGGGAATGATCCATATAGGACAGCAGATGAACCCTCCCCTCGCGAATCAATGCTTCGACGAGTGGACGCCCGGCGAAATTTGACAACTCGTAGCGCAAATGAACCCGATGGCGCATCAGCGTCCGCGTTTCACGTAGGTGGCCGAGTTCCTCAACGATCTGTTCAATTAAACGGTTGCTGCGGACACCTTCCCCACCGCTCATCGACAGGGAATGGTAGGCCATGGTGATCCCATTGCTCACCATCCGCCGCTCCAGTTCCCGAAATGCGACGTCCAAGGGGAACTGAGTGCCAGGACGTGGCTGAACCTCTTTTTCAATGGCATCTGTGTGTAAATCAATCATGCCTGGAAGTACAAGCAACCCTGTCGCATCAATGTGTTGCACGTCCGCCAAATTCACATGAGCAGGCATGTTATCGAGGCGAATGTCGCTCAGAATCCCATCCGTGATTTCGAGGTCAGCCGCCACTGCGCCGTTCTCTAAAACGACCGTTCCACCGGTGATCCACGTTGTCGTCACATCAACACGCTCCCTTTACGAACCGAATCCGCCACACTTGAATGTACACGGTCCCCAGCATAAAACACCTGGTTCCCGTTCACAAACGCGCGCTCGACCATCGGCGTTTCCTGGTGAAGGCGCACCAAGCTAAAGTCTGCGATTTTGCCGGGGGTTATCGAACCAACTTCCGCTTCCAATCCTAGTGCCCGCGCCGGATGTAGAGAAGCGAGGTTCACCGCTTCATAGAGACACATCCCCTGTTTCAAGTATAATGTAAATACAGCATGCAACATCGATGACGGCATGTAGTCAGAGCACAAAATCTGCGCAACTCCATCCAAGATGGCATCCGCAGCCTTCAAATGATTGGATGTCGATCCGCCGCGAACCACATTCGGCGCGCCCATCATGACGGCCATGCCGCACGCAGTCGCTGCGCGCGCGGCCTCCATTGTGACAGGAAATTCGCTCAATGTTACGCCTCGTTCATGCATCACATGCACTTTGCGCGCTGTATCATCGTCGTGCGAGGCAATGGGAATCCCGACCGTCTTTGCGCTGCGTGTCAAGCGGTCGATGTATTTCAGCGACGCCGCTTCTCGAATGGATTGTTTCTCCCCGACAAACGCTACAATTTCTTCGTGATCCCGTTGATAGGTTGCACTGATGAAATGGACATAGTCCTCCAGTTTCCGAAACTGACCTTGTCCTGGCGTATGATCCATCAACGACAACAAATGAATACACCCTTCATCAATCAGCGATGCGAGCACACCACAGGCGCTTTCGTCCGTGATCTCATAACGCCCGTGTATCAAATGTCGGATGCGTCCAGATGGACCCAAACGCTGAAGCTCGCGCACAATCGCTTCAACGCGATCCAACGAGCGTATGCCAAACTCGTTGCTGGCAAACGACAGCGAATGGTAAATCGAGGTCACGCCATGGCAGACCAGGCGATGCTCCAGGGAAAGAAACGCGATGTCGACGGGTATAAACGCATTCGGCCGCGGTTCGATTTCCTTCTCAATGGCGTCGTTGTGGAGATCGATAAACCCTGGCAACAACCAGCACCCTTGACCGTCAACGGACGGTAACAATGCTTCCGCCCGGCCTGGCACAGTCCCCACGTGTTCAATGGTCCCATCTCGAATGACGACGTATCCGCCATGAACGACCTCATTGGGCGCAACCACATGAACATTGCGTACCATCCACCGCTCCTGCCCACGCCTCATCATACGGTGACACCCCCCAGCACACCCTCGGCCATCCGATAGTGTGTGTCCACGGTCTGCTCCATAAAATCTAAGTCGTGAAAAATCCCGACCATACTCGTGCCGGATCGTTTTAACTCGTAGAGGATGTCTTTGACCAATTCTTTCGAAGCATTGTCGAGCGACGCAGTGGGTTCATCAAGCAACAATAGTCGCGGCTGTTTCACCATTTCTTTCGCCAGATTCAGCCGCAGTTTCTCTCCGCCGCTGAAATTTTGTGGATACGCGTCCCACAAATCCGCCGGGATTTGAAAATACGCCAAGATAGAAGCCGCTTTTTGCTGCGCTGTCTCGATGTCCGCCCCTGTCTCGACTAGCGAATTGACAACAACCTGCTGTGCGGTGACCCTTGGCAGCACGTTCAAAAACTGCGAAACGTATCCGATTTCGCTGCGCCGTATGGTCGAGATCTGCCGTTCCGTCGCAGAAGATAGGTCAATCTGGCCAAATTGTGCGGATGCAAACCAGATTTCCCCCGAAGTTGGGATGTAGGTTCGGTATAGGCATTTGAGCATGGTTGATTTTCCAGAGCCACTCTTGCCTCTGACCCCGACAAACTCGCCAGGCTCCACAGAGAAACTCACACTGTCACAGCCAATAATTCGTTTGCCATCAAACTCGTGCAAGGTAAACAACTTGTGTAAATTCTCCACTTGCAGGACTTTGCCCATCGTTCTCACCGCCTTAAAGCATAGAATTGACAAGCAATTGCGTATACGGATGTTGTGGATCCTCCAGAATTTGATCTGTGAGCCCCTGCTCCACCACACGGCCGTCTTTCATCACAAAGGTTCGCTCCGTCAACATGCGAATCACACCGAAGTCGTGGGACACCACCACCATGGTGATGCCGAGCGCGCGTTTCAGTTGGCGAATGAGATCGAGGATCTGGGCTTGTACAGACACATCCAGTCCGGTCGTAATTTCATCCAGCAGCAACAGCGGCGGATCGTTCGCCAACGCTTTGGCAATTTGCACGCGTTGTTGCATGCCGCCGCTGAAATTCTTCGGCAAATCATCCATCCGATCCAGCGGGATCTCCGTTCGTTTCAGCAAATATCCAGCCCGCTCACGAATGTCGCCGATATGATACCAATCCGCCGCGATGAGCTTTTCCGCAATGTTCCCCCCGCTGCTAAAATCAAGCCGCAAGCCCATCATCGGATTTTGATACACAATCCCAATCAAGTGGTTGCAGACCCACCGCTTCTTTTGCAGGCTCAAATCGAATAAATTGGCGTGTCCATCTTCCATTTTGCTCAAATAAACGCTGCCGGTTGTCGGTGGCTCGTCAAAGTGGAGACACTTCATCAACGTGCTTTTGCCTGATCCGCTTTCGCCGACGATACCGACGATCTCGCCTGGATAGACGGTGAGATTGACGTCTGCGCACGCGACAATCGAACCGCACTGTGGGCAGCGATTCCCTCCCATCGCCGGTCCGGTCAGTTCCAGACAATGTGGGCAACCGCGACCGTGAATTTTCGTCAGCCCCTGCACCGCCAACATCGGCCGTTCCTCGATGGCGACCGCTTTGCGCGCTATTGCTTCATTCATGCCAAAGCCCCCCGATGACGACGTTCGAGCCTGCTTGCTGCGCCTGTCGCTTCATGCAATAGCTCGTGTCCGAACAAACATACCGCTTGACGTTGCGCTTGCGCTCATAGACCTCGGTTAGATATGAATTTGCGCTGCCACAATCCGCGCAACCTGCGCCTTGAAAATCTTCGACATGAAATGGATAATCGTGAAACTGCAATGGTTGAACATCCGTAAATGGTGGTATCGCGTAGATGCGCTTTTCACGACCAGCCCCGAATAAGAAAAGCGTGTCGGCCTGATGGAGCTTCGGCACGTCAAACCGTGGAATGGGGGACGGGTCCATAATATAGCGCTGGTTGACCATGACGGGATAGCGATGTGCCAGCGTGATCTCGCCCCAGCGCACAATATCTTCATAAAGAAACACCCAGAGTTTGCTGTAATCGGCCTCAGCGTGCATCCGCCTGGTCTCCCGCTCGCTCGGTTCCACAAAGCGCAGCGACTCCGGATACGGCACTTGAAACACGAGGATTTGTTCCCTCGTCATGCGCTCTTCAGGAATCCGATGGCGCGTCTGCACAATCGTCGCCTCGAGTGTATCGGTGGTGGTGGCGCAGCCGGTAGTCTCCTCAATCAAGTCGCGCAAATTGCATGCGTTGACACTGTCGTCTGCCCCCTGGTCAATCACCTTGACCACATCCGCTTGGCCAACAATTGAAAACGTGATTTGCAGTCCGCCCGTTCCCCACCCTCTGGCGATGGGCAATTCTCTGGAGCCAAACGGCACTTGATAGCCCGGTATGGCAACAGCTTTCAGCAGTTTGCGCCGGATTTCCCGTTTTGTCCCTTCGTCGAGAAAAGCGAAGTTGTAGTTGCTGTTCACGCTCTACCCCTCCGTTCCTGAATGGATTGCAGACGGTTCATATCTGCTTGAAAATCGACATAGTGAGGCAATTTCCAGTGTGATACAAATCCTGACGATTCGATGCCATCGATGTGATAGAGCACAAATTCCTCATCCTCTGCTGGCGCTGTGGCCCCTTCCGATACCATCGAGCGGTCCAATGTCGCCATGGACATCGCCTTGACGTCGTTGTGTCCGAAACAGAATCCGTATCCCAACGAAAACTGCGGGCGTGTTTGATCCGCTTGTTCTTCCATGCGAGCGACAATCTCAGCTTCTGTCACGAGCACCCAGCCAACCACGATGGTCTCCTCTGCATAAATCGGATGCGGCACTTCGAGCGGAACATAGCCGACGCGGAGTTCACCAAGCGTGGGGTGAATAAATCCATATCCACGTGCGCTGGAGTAAGCGAAAGCGAGGAGCGCGCCTTGCTCGCCCCGGCTCAGCGATTGCATCCGCACAGCGCGCGAGGCTGGGAAGCGTATCGGTTGACGCGTGATGTCGCCGACATCCTCTGGTTCCGGAAAAATAGCGTCCGCACCCCATTGTCCGACCTTATGCAAACCGCGATTTTCCAGCAGACCATCCGCGCGCAGCAAATCCACAACGCGCGGAAATTCCGGCAACGTATCTGGCACGTTGTCTTCGCCCATGTACTCAGCCAAGAAGTCTTTGACATCTTCCTCGCTTTCCTCACGCAAGGAAAATTCGATGAGGCGTTTTGTATAGTCGCGTGTCGGACCGAGAAACTGTCCGCCTGGGATGTCTTTAAACGTCGCGGAAACGCGCCGGATCATGCGAATCTGGGTAGTATCTACGGGTAGGGAATACAGGTTTCTGGGGAGTGTGGAACGAAACGCGCGCAGTAAAAATGACGCTTCTAATGTGTCTCCTTCCGCTTGTTTCAACGCAATGGCCGCCAGATCTGGAGCGTATAGCGAACCTTCACTCATGACGCGATCCACCGCTAACCGCATCTGATCGCGAATTTGTTGCACTGAAATGGGTAGGCTCCCATTTTTCAATCTGTAGTACTTCATGAGTCGCTCCGCTTCGTCAATGGCGCGTTGTCCACCTCGAACTGCAACGTAAGCCATCTCACATCACCTCCCATGTGAACGCTGTACTGCGGGGAACACAACAGACATGGCCCATCCTGTCAACCAGAATCCAATCGATGCCGAGCGGATATTCCCGGTTTGCGCCTTGCCACAATGAGACCAACTGTTCGTCGATCCCGCCCAAATAGAGTTGAGTCTGGTCTTTGATGCCTGGACCAGAGAGTGTAAATTTGATGGTGCCGGATGGATACAGCGCCGCGCCCGACATTTGATTTACGAGACAGACGACGGTTGCGCTCTCATCCGGATAGGCGAGGACACCTCGCTTCAGACTGCCGACATCCAGGTCATCGGTTCCCCGCATAAACACAAAGTCACATTGGTCCAACGGCGCCACTCTGGCCATCGTGTACACCTGCAGCATCGAGGAACTGCCCCCCGCATCACGGACAATGTGGAACGTCACTTCTTGATCTAGCAAAGTCAAAGCCACACTCATCACGCATGGGTCAAGCTCGGTCTCAACGACCACATCCGACGCAGCGATGCTAGCGATCTTCCCTGGCCTCGACATACAGTCCAACAACGTGCGAAACAACGCTTGTGTGCCGCACTCCGCTTCCGACAGGGTTGGAAATGAAAGTGTCGCCATCAGTCGTTATCCACCTCTTCCAACAAATCAAAGTTCACCAAGCTGCGTTGAATCTTCGCAAAATCCCGGCGCCAAGCTTCGTCTTGTTGGCTCTGTCGCGCGAGGAGCCATCCGTCCAGTTGCTGCTGTAAGTCCTGCCAGACGGGGTTGCTCGCATGAAAGACCGCATCCAAAATCGCCAGTGCCCGCGCGCGCTCCACATCATTCTCCATGACGGCGCCATAGCCAAGTTGTCCATCCACCATCACGGTGCACTCTGACACCAAAACTTCACCCACATTGAATATTTCCTGTTCGACACTCTCCTTGGCCCGCATCATCACCAAGCCCATTTGTGGCGATTTCACCACTTGGATATCTGCCATCCGCTCTACTTTCATCAGCCAAGGCTCTAGTTCACGAAGTGAAACTTCGCTCAAGATTTTCGTCCGTTGCCTTGTATTCACAGGGTTCGCCTCCATTTTCAAATTGAACAACCATCTCATTCATATCTCCGCGTGTGCGTCCAATGGCGATTTCCACGGGCGCGCGCGTGATTGGGTGAATCCCCAAGCTCTCGACATGAATGATGGGGATCTCCTCTGGCAGATACATGGCATCCCGCGGCGTACAGCATGTCGCCTTGATGATGGAACGCAGGCGGATCGGCCGGAATCGATAATGAACTTCCAAAATGTGATAGAGTGAGTGAAACCCGTCCAAGTGCCTCTCCAAAACCGGCACCAAATTTTCAGGCAACACGGTCGTCGACAAAGAATACGGTGTTCCATCGATTGACCTTAAAATATCCAGCCGGTAGACCGCTTCGTGTCCAGACAGTCCCAATTGCGCTTGTTCGTGGTCGGTGGGAAAATCTCTGCTCCAGTCTAGTAATTCACTCTTCGGAGATTTGCCCAAACGACCGACATTCTCTGTGAAGCAAGTTCTTTGTGAGAGCTGATAGGGAATCACAGGACTTGATTTCACATACGAACCTAGACCTTTCACCGTTGTCACAAGTCCTATGCTCGCCAGTTTGGCAATCGCTTGCCGCACTGTGTGTCGATTGACGTGAAACAGCTTCGACAGTTCCAATTCCGAAGGAATCTTGTCCCCAACGCGATACTCATGGCTTTCAATCTTCTGCATCAGATAATCAGCCATCTGTAAGTAGTACGGCATACCACTGTCACGTTCGATCACTTTGGAACCTCCTGTTGAGATATCTAGACAACCTTCAGACTAGAGTGGAGATGGTTCCCAACTGCATCCTTTGGTTCGGCAGCGCGCCGATATTGTTTCTGTGCAAACCGTCCTTCTGCTTGCGTAAACAAGGTAACTTGTCGACATGTTGGATGTGCAAAGGAATGATAAATATTGCGTAAAAATTGAGTGAAAATCACCACAAGAAATCATGGCTTGCACGCGTTCAAATAGATAGACTTACGAGCGTTCTGGCATGCGCGCCATGTTCACCCATTTCATAAACAGTCAAATTTGTCATCAACTGCGGCGTATCGAGATTTCGTTGTTTCCATTGTCGATTCAAAGCATCAATCAAGTCCGACTGCGCGGCATCCGCACATCTCCCGAGGGTGATGTGCGGCAAATAAGCATCGCCAATATAGCGATAACCATATTGTCGATGGTTTTGTAACTCTTGTGGTGTATACCAGCGCGCTTGGTCTGGCGTGATGTTGCCTTGCGTCATGGCGGTTTTGACGAGATCAAATAGGTAAGTGTGCAAGTGGATGAGCCATGGTTCCTTCTGGACTCGTACAAAATACCATCCGACAGGCTGATAGAAGATTTCTTGTACGGATGCAACCAGTGGACTGGTGGATAAGCGGGCTAGATAGGCATGGAGATCGTGTAGAATATCTACATATTGGAACCCGGACTTAAAATCGCCCTGAATGAGCGTGATATGAGGTAGATTGCCAGTGCGACTCAACCTCGGCTCCCACGCGATTGTGCCGCGCATGGCAGCCTGGAAGGAGATGAGCGCATCGAGCAATCCGTCATCGGGTATCACCGCAAACCCTATTTTCATCGCAACGCCCCATTTGCAGCGGATTGTTCATGTGTGTCTGCAGACACATTCATGCAACAAACGTCATCTACCATCACTTTCCCCACCGCCTCCATCGCCAACTTCTGATAAGACATCTTGCAGACCAAATTTCCGCCCACATAGACCTCCTCTATGGATGGAATTTGACGACGCTCACGAACTTGCAGTAAATCAGCTGTTTTGTCGATCTCGATAGATCCAAGCGCACCGTCGATGCCGAGCGCCCTTGCTGGGTTTAATGAGACAAGTTTGACCGCTTCTACCATCGGCATGCCGTTGCGATAGAGGAAAAAGACCGCCTGGAGCATGGAGGGTGGATAGTAGTCGGAGCAGAGCGCGGCTACCGCGCCATGTGAAATGGCTTCGAAAGCGGACACGTTGTTGCTGTGTGATTTGCCGAGGACCACGTTCGGCGCGCCCATCACAACCGCCAATCCTCTTTGTTTAGCCGCGATAGCGACATCGAGTTCAACTGGAAATTCACTGATGGCCAAACCCCAATCGCGCATCAAGTCCAGTTTTTCCACAGAGTCGTCGTCATGCGAAGCGAGCGGAACGCCGTAGTCCTTTGCAATCGATGCAAGTCGACCCAATTCTTCAATACTCACCTTGGCTTGACACAGACGCTTCGCCAACATCTCATCTGCCTGCGCCGCAGACATCGCGTATTTGGACATCATCAGCCTTTTCTGATGCTCGAGACTGCGAAACTGCCCTTGTCCCGGCGAATGATCCATAAACGACACTTGCTCGATACACTTCGAGGCCAACAGTTCCTCGACATAAGGGACTGCTGCCATATTCGTGATTTCGAAGCGCAGATGAAGGCGATGACGTATCAGCGCGTTTTCTCCAGACAGTTGACGAATATCGAGCATGATCCGCTTCACCGTCTCATTCTGCCTTGCCCAATCGCTCGCGTTGTCCGCGAACATACTCAACGCGTGGTAGATGGTCGTAATCCCTTGCGCAGCCAGTTTTCTATCCATTTCATGAAACGATATCTCAACGGGAAAGACACTGCCGGGCCGCGGCTGCATTTCCGTTTCGAAGGCGTCGCTATGAGTGTCAATCATCCCCGGCAACACCCATTTGACGCCCGTTTCTTCTGCAAATTGCGTGCGATATTGGCGCGGCATCTCATCGATATCGACGATTTTCCCATCGTGAATGACAACGGCACCGTTCTCGACGATGCCTGTCGGTGTGACAATGTTCCCCGCAACGACATGTTCGCTCCCCATGAGAAAGTTCACCCTCCATTTAAGAAACTCATCGTTGTCATGACACCAAAGTGATCACTCGGAAATACACCAGTGTGTTCGTCAGGTTGATTCAGTACGATGGCGGAAGTTTCGAAGCGGACGCGCACGGATTCAGTAGATTTTCGCGCGTACAGAATATAGTCAATACATACTGGTTCGGGCCAATCCACGCCGATGCCGCGTATGGTCGCGCGATCCGACGGTCCACCACCCAACACGTAGCTGTCCAAAAAAGTCCATGTATCTTGGCCGGAAAGGAGCTCTTCTCGTTGCGATAGCGGTGTATTGAAATCGCCGCAAATCAACTTTATGCGGCAAACCATCTCATCGTCTGCCGCCAACGCGTCAAGCACTGCGCCGAGCTGCGCCCGCTTGAGTGGCAACCTGTCTGGCAAATGCGTGAAGTGCACATTTGCGATGTTTACGAGCGCGCCATGCCAGTCGATGGTCGTGAGCAGCGCGACGCGCTCTTCAGTTGGGGAATCCGTCGGCAGCACAAGCCGCTCTGCTGCAAGAATAGGTAGCCGTGACAATGTCGCCAGCCCACTGTCGCTCTCGATCTCCCTCGCTTTGAATGTGCGAATTTTGCGCCGCGCCTGAGCGAACCTGTATTGCATGCCAAACTTGCTCGCCAATAAAGCCGCTGTATCAATTGCTCCGTCCGTCGTTCGAAACGACTCTTGAATGGTGATGATGTCCGGATCAACGGACATCATCTGTCGGACAAGCGCCTGCATGCGCAGTTCGTAGTCACCGTCGCATTTCCAGGTATTGATGCTTAAAATGCGAATTGGCGGCCGCTCGTTCATCGCGCATACTTCTCCAAAAATGGTTCGAGATGCAGAAAGTCATCGAACCTTTCTTCCAGCATCTCTCTAGGCCAGTCCCACCAGGCGATGTCGAGCAATTTGTCCGCCACTTCTTTCGGAAACCGCGGACGAAGCGGTTTGGCAGGCACACCCACAACAATGGCGTAGGGATCGACATCCTTTGTCACAATCGCCCCAGCGCCGATAACCGCGCCCGTCCCTACTTTCACACCCGGCATGACCGTCGCGTTATGCCCAATCCAGACATCGTGACCGATGGTGACGCGATGTTCCTTACGCCACTCGAAAAATCCCTCATCGTCCTGACTATCAAATCCATAGTCTTTTTTTCGATACGAGAAATGATGCTGTGACACGCGCCACGTTGGGTGATTGCCTGGGTTGAGCCGCACATACGAGGCGATGGAACAGAACTTGCCGACGTCTGTGTAAACGATTTGCGCATCGCCAGCCGTGTAGCTGTAATCACCTATCATCGACAAATAAATGCTGCTGCCACGCCCAATGTCAACCCAACTGCCGAGCACGCTCTCGATGACACTTGCCGTCTCATGCACGCGTGGTTGCAGCCCCAGTTTTTGTTTATCTCCCGCATGGTGACGAGTCACTTCATACATTGATCTCTCCCCTTTTGGCGACAATCTTCTCTTCAATGTCCTCCAACGATTGTCCACCTTTCGTTTCGACACCGAAGGCAATCGAGACAATCGCGCCAAGCGCCGCCACGCCTGCGAGCAGATACATCAGGTTCGAGACGCCGACCGCCTGTTTCACGATGGGGAGGAAGAACGTGCCGATGGCAGCGCCAACTTTGCCTGACATCGCCGCGAGCCCATGCCCACCCGCTCGCAAAGCAGTCGGATAAAGTTCAGCAGGAGAGGTATACGTCGTTGCGCTTGGCCCCCAGTTATCACTGAGGCTGTACAGCCCAAAGACGGCGAGCAACGCGCCGACAGGCAACCCATTTGTGCCATGCGCAGACATGACCCCGACCAAGAGCAAACCAAGCCCCATGCCGACCATGCCGATGATTTGCTGCCATTTGCGGCCCACTCTTTCAATCGTCACAATGGCCAATAGCATGCCAGCAAAGCCAATCATATTGATGGCAAGAGAGCCTAACAATGCAGGAATGCCCGACTGAAACCCGAGTCCCTCCAACAGAATCGGTTGGAAAATCCCGACCCCGTATGCAAGAATGTCAAACAGCAACCAGGACATGGTGACTAGAAGTGTGATGCGAATAAATTGGGGCGCAAACAGTTTCCAATATGGGTACTTTCGATTCAAATGCTGTGGCGGTAAATTGGCGACATCACTCAATCCAATTTGTCGAAGCGAACTTCTTGCCGTTTGCGCGCGATTTTTTGCCAACAGCCAACGAGGAGACTCTGGCATTGCGCTTCTCATCAGAATGGCAATCAAGGCAGGCACAGCACCAGAGGCCAGGATAAATCGCCATGCAGTTGGACCGTGATCGACCGACAGGATGAAAATAGAGACCAGATTGGCAACAATGGATCCGACACTGAGCATGCCAACGGTCGCTGCCAAAAATGCGCCGCGCCGTCGACGAGGGATAATTTCAGCGACATAACTCGCGGCAATCGGATAATCTGCCCCGATGCCCACGCCGAGCAAAAATCTGAAGATGATGACCCAGAGCATGTTTGGCGCAAATCCTGAAGCAAGTGCGAAAACTACGAAGAAAATCAGGTCGATGACGAACATTTTTTTGCGGCCGATAAGGTCTGTCAGCCGTCCGAGAAAGGCTGCGCCAAGCGCGGTGCCAATCAAAGCTGACGTACTCAACCAGCTCGTTTCCAGACTCGATGGATGTAAGTTTGGCACGAGATTGATCAAAGCCGCGCTAATCACATTCAAATCGTAACCGTCTACAAAAATCCCTGCCGCCGCCAACGAAAACAAGCGAACATGGTGACGACGCACTTGACTGTCGTCGAGTTGTGCCAGCACATGCGGTGCCGTTGTGGCCATCCGTCCATTCCTCCTATGTCCCTCTTTATGAGATTGCAACAGATTTACACGTTGAGACCATTGAGCATACATCGCGCGATGTCATGCCTATAGGCTAACTTGTCAACATGTAGAGAACATGTGTGGAATGTAAAGAGTGTATTTGGTTTTAATTCGATTCCGTTGAATGATTGGAAGATTTGAACGATAAGAAATTTGACTGAAGGACGTGGAAGTGAAAACGAATAGAGAGCAGCGCTGGCATACGAATTGAAACCGCTTCATCCCATCGACTTGTTAGAGGCGTCAATCAAAAACAAGACCCCAACACACGGTTGGCGTCTTGTTTGTTGAGCAGAATGCGTATAAACAACAAATTATTTAAATGACCACACAGGGCTCTTCCATGTATCGGACACATTGGCGCGGTTGAGCGCCTGCATCACATACCAAATCGGCATGTAGGTCGTCTTTTTGCCTGAAGCGGGATCGATCGCTGTGATGGACGGCGCTTTTTCAATCAAGGTGCCGTTCAAATCAATCGCTGTGCCTGTGCCGACTTTGATGTTCGAGAGATTCGGCTTCGTCGTGGCAGGGGTCTTCATCTTCCAGTCATGTCCGTTCCATGTCGTTGTGAAGCCCAATCCCTTCAACGTCTGCATCACGTACCAAATCGGCATGTAGGTCGTGCCGCGCTTCACCAGCGACGGAACTGCGAACTTCAATGTGCCACCCACGACGATCTCGCCCGTACCATAGCCTTTCCAACTCGGTAAAGCCCCTGTTCCGGTCGCACCGCCAGTTGTCGCTGATGAGGCGTCTGTGGCAATGACAAAGTCGGGATCAGACGTGATGGTGAGCGTCACCTGGCCATCTGACACGGTCGCTTGCACAGGTGTCAAAGCACCGTCGGCGCCCACTTTGAACACTTGGTCCCCTGCTTGAATGTCGCTGCTCGATACGGTCACCGTGATGGGCGACGTCGGTGTTGCGCCAGTAAACGCGATGCCAAAAGTGCTGATCGGCGTCAGATTGCTGTATGTGGTATTTGCAGTGAACAAGCTCGTCGCATCTGACGCTGTACCGGAGACAACGGAAATCTGTTCCGACGACGAAAATGCCCCCGCAGGAACCTGAACCTCGATGGTGGACGATCCCGCTTGCGCCTGGATGGTCTTCGCGCTTGCGTCAACGGTCACAGATTGAAGTAGTGATGTAAACGCATCGCCAGATCCTGTCGGCACCGTATCCGTTGTGCCGGTATCTGCGCCTGCGCCGCCTCCGATTCCACTCCCTCCCGCAGGACCAGTTGGGGAGAACAGCGCTTGAATGGCCGACGAAGCGCTGGACAGATACCCTTGAAAAGCTCCGTGCATCTGGGTAGCCGCGTCTTGTGCATTTGAAATGCCTGACAGCGTTGAAAATTCCCCCGTTGCACCGTTCACTATGTTAGACAGGAACGTGACGACGTCGGATGCCTGCACCGCCGAGTTTAACGACTGCATACTGCTGATGATGGATTCGATGAGGCCCGTGGCGTCTGACGAATTGAAACTGAGCAGTTCTTTGACTTCACCTGTCAGTTGACTGGCCGTTGCGGATTGAGACGGGGTCAGTGTATCGGTGCCGAACATCACTTCATTCCAATCAAAAGATGGTGACGTGATCATCGCCAGCGTCTGGCCAGCAACGGCCTGGCCCAATTCGCTGTTCACCAACTGTGAGTCATTCTCTATCTGTTCAGCCAATGTTGTAATACTTGATGTTACAGATGAAGAATAAGTCGCTGCTTGGGCGGATGGGATGGTAGAGAAGACGCCAGTGGTAGCCAATGTAGCGGATATGATGGCAACTGCCGCCGTGTTGCGAAGTTTGGTTTTGGACATGGGTTCCTCCTGGATAGTTGCATGGAAAACATTTGATAATTAGCTAGAAAGCATAAAACGTCGTTCGGTTTTATTTACATAGATAGGCAAAGACTCTACTTCTATCAGCGATGAACTGCGCAGAACACAAAACCGCCATTCGAGAAAGCTCGAAAGGCGGCGATATGCCTTTACTTACCCATCATTATAGCGGCAGCACTGGCACTGTGTATTCTTGACTGAATACGGTGAACCCGTCAACTGTTGCAGTAAGAACAGTTGTTGCATCCGATGTGACAAGTGTGGGTACACCGGTTGTCGGATCAATTGCCACTGCGCTCGGATTTGAGCTACTCCACGTGACATATTCTGCTGGAACAGATGTACCGCTTAGACCATCTGGCGCATTCGCACTGAACGTAAGTTCCAGATGCATGCCATCCTGAGTCACGTTGAACATTGTCTCACCAGCCGCTGTGATCAACGCTTGTTCAGCCGCTGTGTATCCTGCGATGTCAGACGCCATTTGCGACTCAATAGCTGGAATGTCGGACACGTGCAATCCATACTCAGTTAAGAGACCATCAAATCCCGATTCAGTAGCCGCACTTGATAAGGCAGTCGAGACAATATCCGTCACTGATATAGACTGATCCGAGAGAAGGGCCTCTCCCACTTGTGTCATCAAATCGGTCTTAAAATCTTTATAGAAGTTATATAAATCATCTACCGTGATATTATTATCCAACGACCAAATCTCATCATACAAATTTTGAACGTCATCACTGGATATATCACTTTCCAAGCTCGTGTAATAGAGTGGAAGCATAGATTGCAATGCAGTTACTAGCGTTTGCTCGTTAGCCGCCGGCAAAGTATCGTACGTCGCATTCTTGCCGTACAGAATCCCAGCAATGTCGTCCGGCGTCAATGCATTCACACTGGCTTGAGCCGTCTTTACTGCAGCCATTTCATCAGGTGTCAAATTATCGTGAATTGCCTGTAGTTCCGTTGCAACTTTCGCAAGTGTAGCCTGCTCTGCTGCCGTCAAGGTTACCGTCGGCGGTCCACTCGGCCCAACCGAACCACCACCGCCTCCACCTACCGGTGGCGTCGTCCCGCCTGTCGTCGATCCAGTGGTCGTGGTGACTGTACCTGTGCCCGAAACATCCACTGCCGTCGAAGAAGAATTGCTCAGCGTAGTAATTGTACCATTATTCTCCAATGCGACGCCCGTTGCACTGTCGCTGACCGTCAGCGTCCCCACAGAAGCGCCGGAATCTACCACAACTTGCGTATTTGCCGCAGTGATATTGAGGCTCTGTACTTGTCCAGTAATTTCAATCGTGTTGGTGCCGTCCACGTTCACGACGCTGTAACCATCGCCTTTGAGCACAACCGGACCACCTGAGTTGTCGTTCACATCGCCAACTTGGCCACCTGTCACGTTCAATGTCACGGTGTTGGTGCCACTGCCGTCTGTCAGCGTGATGGTGCCCAGCGTGCTGTCACTGACATCGACATCAACGGGTGTACTCGTATGCACGTCCACTGAGTTTGCTGTAGTGCCAGTCAAATGGATGGAGTGATCCGCCCCAGACAAGACGACAATCTTGCCTGATGCTGTGACATTGGTCAGATTGACTGTGCCGTCTGCACCTGGATCCAAGAAGATATCCCCAGATACGTTCAAGTTTTGCAATGTCACGTTATTTCCACTGACCCAGATGTCTTTGGAGACCTGTTTAGCGGCCCCACTTGCAGCGCCATATGTCCCTGTCGCGACAACCAATGGCGATTTTTCCGTCATTTGATGAGTCGCACCGTTCCAGACATTCTGAACGCCAATGGCGCTCAACAGTTGATTGACATAATAAATTGGCACATATGTTGTCACTTGCGCCTTCGGACCGCCAGCCGGATCCTTATGCGAAATGGTGTTGACCTTTTTCACGACCGTGCCATTGACCGTGATGGTCGTATTGCCTGACCCTACTGAGATGCCTGAAAAATCAAAGTTCTTCTTGGAACTTGTCACAGCCCAAGTTTTTGTCTTGCCATCCCACTTCGCCGTGAACCCAGCCGCTTTCATCGCTTCGTTCAAGTAGTAAACTGGCATGTATGTAGTATTCGTGCTGCCTTCTTTCGCAACCAAACCGTACGGCTTTGCAATGACCGATTCATCGAGCGTGATCGAAGAAATAAACTGTTTGCTGGTCGAAGAAGATGTTGCCGCGAGCACATTCGGCACAAATGTCCCGACGGCAATTAAACCAGCCAAAATTCCCTTCAGATTTCTATTCAACCAAAATCCTCCTTACCATCATCATAATCTGTCTCATTTTTGTAAATCATTTCTTCTTTGTATTTATAATCCCCCTGAAGAGCATAAACATCGCATCCATAAATAACCCCTTTCATTCATATTAACCTAGAATTTACCTAGTAGGAAGTATAGTTTCGACATTTTTCAATAAAAACCGCGAAATCATATGGTCGAATATCGTTTTTTTCGCAAGTTCGCCGAGCGCAAATTCCTTTTAGAGCGAGCATGCAGCGAGGATAAGTGATTCTTCTTCTTGGAGAGCGGACTGGATAATTGTCTGGTCATGAGACTGGCAATCTGTTGATGACCAGCGTTGTTTGGATGAATGGGGCGACGGATGGGAGAAGCCAAATCTTCAAAACGCCCTGATCGATAACCCTCTATGAAATCAGCTTCGTTGTTCTGGTATGTCTTGTGAACATCCACCAGCGCAAAACAATACCGCCCTGCAATCTCTCGAATCGCCCCATTTAATTGCTCAAATGCATCAACGGCCAGCGGAAAATTGGGCACAGGGTTGTAGATGGTTGCAACGACCACGTGCGGGATTTTGAACTGATGTATGAAGGCACATAATTTATCCATGTGAAATTGAAATGCTTGAATTCTATCATCTATCAGCTGTGGTGAAATTTGTCCACCAAAAATGGGCAAATACTGACGGCGTAAAAGTTTGCGCAGATCATTCCCACCAACCATAATGGTGGCGATATTCGTTTGCTCCCAGATATTTGGATGGACCATCATCGCAGCTTGCCATACATCTTTGGCCGTCCATCCATTTCTGGCGATGACGATGGGACGCTTCGATAACCCTTTTTGTTGTGTGAAGTCACTCACTTGGCGTACAAACGCCAAACTCGGATGTGTGGCGCCGTATCCAGCTGTCACGGAGTCCCCAAAGGCCAAGTAGAGATTGCGCGGCATTTTGTCACCCCCTATATCCCTCACAGGTGGTATCTACAGTGCCGTTCATGCAGATATCCCTTCTCCGCGCGCATCAAAATGGCGCAAATCGCGCTGAAAGATGATTCATGATATTCCGCAAGTGGATTTTCTGATGATGTCATCCACCAAAACGGACAAGAACGTCGCGCTGGGATCCGGTCTTAGGCAGATGTCTACTGCATATTCGCCCATTCGACCATATACTGCACAAGCAAAACATTTGGATGCCAGGCTGCAAAGGGGATTTGAGGGTGTTGCAGAAACAGAAACATCAAGTTGACAATATCATAGAAGCTACAACAAAGCGGATTTTGGCGCATCAGCAATTGGATGGCAGCTTTTCGTACTGTTGTGAAGTCACGCCATTGTCTGAGGCCGTCATGGTGATTTTCCTCAAGCTCATCGGGGATTCAGCGGATCGACTGATATCTGATCTATGCCATACGATGGCACATCGACAACGAGCGGACGGAGGATGGACGTTACGCCCTGGAGAAGCATCGGATCTCTCGGTAACGACGCTTGTTTACTTTGCGCTGCTGCTGGCTGGCTTCCCGAAAACGTCCCCCCAGATGCTGAAGGCAAGAATGTGTATCCAAAAACATGGCGGCATCACCCGCGCTTCTTCCTTTGCCAAAGGGTTCTTGGCCGTTGCCGGACAACTCCCGTGGAGCGCCTTGCCCAATCCACACATTGAAATGATCCTGTGGAAAGAAGCGGCTCCCATCAATTTATTTGAAATCTCGAGTCCAGCGCGGATCCATTTGCCATCCCTTATGCTGCTTTCACATTTGAATTTCTCGTACCACTTACCTGTGGATTTGACGCTGATGGACCTCATTGATCCAGATGTTGAAATCCCGCAACGAGCCATCCCGCTGCGCGATGAACGCGCGGTGGAAAAATGCCGCGCGTTTTTGCTGGAGCGCGTTGAACCTAACGGCACATTGGCCAGTTATCTTTCCGCGACTGTGATGATGGTGTTCGCGCTGCAAGCGTTTGGATATTCGCGCAACCATCCGCTGATTGCCCGCGCTGTCATGGGGCTAAAAGACATGGCATATCGCCGAAAATCCTTTGTGCATCAACAGTTCTTTACATCCACAGTCTGGGACACGTCGCTGGCCATGCGCGCGCTGACCGCTGCTGGCGTCCCGCCGAACAGTGATGCATTGACCCGCGGCGCCGCCTATCTCCTCGCCAGACAGCAGCATCTACTGTCTGACTGGCATCACCACACAGCCAACGCCGAACCTGGAGGATGGGGGTTCTCGAACATCAACACAATGTACCCGGATGTAGATGATACGATTGCTGCGTTAATGGCGCTTTATCCCTTTCGTCGCATGGTGCGATCCCAATGGAAGAACGGCGCAAAATGGATGCTCACGATGCAAAACGACGACGGAGGCTGGGCTGCGTTTGATCGCAATTGCGACAACGTGTTCCTCAAACTTCTGCCAACAGGCGATTTAAAGCAGGTTTTGAGCGATCCATCCACGCCAGACCTCACTGGCCGTGTACTGCACACCATCGGATACACGGGCATCCGCGCCACTGCAGCTGTCTCCCATGGGGTAAATTGGTTGCTAGGTCAACAGCGAAACGATGGGACATGGTTTGGCCGGTGGGGCATCGCCTTTATTTACGGCACCTGCATGGCGGTACAAGGGCTCCATGCTTCAGGTATTCGGCGTGATCACTCCGCTATGAAAAAAGCCCTGTCATGGTTTAAAAACATCCAGAATGCCGATGGCGGTTTTGGCGAGTCCTGCCGCAGTGACGAGCAGGATGTGTACGTGCCGCTCAAGCAAAGCACAGCTTCCCAGACGGCTTGGGCATTAATGGGGATGATCTCGGCATCTGCGCGGTGCACGCCCGAGATGGCACGCGCAGCGCAATATCTCGTGGCAACTGCGCATTCGAATGGCGGATGGAGAGAAAAATACCCCACGGGCGCCGGCATTGCTGGCCAGGCATATATTCGGTATCACAGCTACCCTGACATTTGGCCACTGATGGCCCTGTGCGCTTTTAGGCAAAGGTGGGAAAGTGGTTGACCCCGCCCTCCAGCCAATTACCAGCGTTTTCTACGCTTAAAAAAGGGACTGGTAGCCCAGTCCCCCACACCATCTAAACTAGTACCGAATGGAGAATACCGGGTGATCTAAATCATTAATAAACAGTTTGAAATCCCCCGGTTCTACGCAATATTGTAGTTGATTATCTAAGTACCTTAAATCATCTAGCGTTAATACAAAATCAACAGTTACCGTCTGACGAGCAAGTATTGGGACCACTTGGTATTTTTTCATTTCATGCGTAGGACGCGCGATTCTCGACACAACATCTTGTACGTATAGCACGACAATCTCTGAATAGTCGTAGTCACTTGGGTTTTCAATTTGGAACGAAATCTTTACAGCTTGATTTTCATCAATTCGTTCACTTGAAATTTTGAATCCTGAATACTTTGCGCCGGTATAAGTCAAACCATGTCCAAACTTAAACAATGGACCAATCTCAGCATCTTGATATCTAGAACTATATACTGTTTCATTTGCTGGGCGACCTGAGCTTAACTCATTGTAGTAAATCGGCGTTTGCGCAGAATAACGCGGGAATGACATTGTCAATTTGCCTGAAGGCGTGTCTTGTCCCAGTAAAAGTTCAGCGACGGCCGATCCAGCTTGTGTCCCCGGATACCAACACCATAGCAATGCAGGGATATCATCAATCACATCTTGCAACGCAAGCGGCCTTCCAGCAAAGCAAACACAGGAATACGGCTTATTGGTCTCCTTGACTTTCTTGAGGAGCATCTTCTGTTCTTCTTCCAATTCCAAGTGAACGCTACTGTGTCCCTCGCCACTCAATGCCCAACTCTCGCCGATGGCAACAACAATATAATCACATTGCATCAACTTTTCTTTTGGGCAATCTTCGAATTTCTCATAGGCGCTAATTTCCCGAGTGCTATCCAAAGCGCGAATTCCAGACGCTAACGAAATGACATCTGCAAAATTGCCCTTACACGACCAATTCCCCAGCAGTTCATTTGTTTTGGAAAAAGGCCCGATAATTAAGATCTCTTTGCTGTTCTTGCCGATAGGCAACATACCTTCGTTCTTCAATAACACACAGCTTTTCTTCGCTACTTCCTTCGAGAACGCTTGAAATTCTCCGTTTAAGACGATACGGCCTTCCGCATCCTCATCTACGTAAGGATTTTCAAATAACCCTAGCTCATTTTTTAGAGATAGAATTTTTAAGACTGCCGCATCGATATCTTCCATGAGTTGAGGCGTTTGCTCCAAAATTTCCTTATAATTTTCGAAATATGTAGTAGAACACATTTCGATATCGATCCCCGCGTTTAAGGCCAATTCTGCCGCTTCTTTACGGTCTTTTGCGACACGATGATTTTGTAACTCTGAAACTGCGCCCCAGTCTGAAATCACGATACCCTGAAATTTGTACATGTCTCGCAAAACTGACTTCATCATTTCTTCATTTGCAGTTACCGGAACACCATTCAATACATTGAATGAGCTCATGACAAATTTAGGCGCTTGCCTAAGTGCAATTTCATAGGGCTTACCATAGTAGTCATAAAACTCTCTCATCGACATATCTACAGAGTTGTAATCTTTTCCACCCACTGCTGCGCCATAAGCAGCAAAGTGTTTTAAACAAGCCGCCACGCCATGACTTGGAATTTCTCCATCGTCATTTTTTTGATAGCCCTTAATCATTGCAGCGCCAAGGTCTCCCGAAAGAATATGATCTTCCCCGAATGATTCCATCACTCTTCCCCATCTCGAATCTCTGACGAGATCCACCATTGGAGAGAAGTTCACATGGATACCAGCAGCACGCAGTTCTGAAGCTGTATACGCAGCCGTTTTTTCCAATATGTTGTGATCCCATGTACAAGATAAAGCTAATGGAATGGGGAAAATGGTTTTGTATCCATGTATTGCATCATGCATAAATAACAACGGGATTTTTAAACGCGATTTTGCGAGATATGCCGATTGAACTCGATTGGTTATTTTCGCGCTAGAAACCCCTATTACGCTTCCGATTGTATATAAAAAGTCCCCGTTCATAAGATCATCCGCAATATCGGGTCCAGTCTCAACCATCTCACCAGCAATTTTGCCAACATAATGTTCACCAGTGATCTGCGAAAGCTGGCCAAATTTCTCTTCAATTGTCATATTTCCAAGTAACTCAACCATTTTTTGCTTCTCCACTTGTTCGTCATCCTATCTTCGGATTGATTTCTATTTCCACTCTAGCTTAGGAAGAATATCCTTTTGTATCTTACACATTTCGTCAACCATAGCGCACGCTTGATAGTATGTCGGCGCCTGTGGATCCAATAAAATGGCTTGTAACAACTTTGTTTTTGATTCTTCAGCATAAGCTTCCAACAACAATTTATGAATGGTTCCTTGGATGTGAATCGTCCCGATGAGTGCAGTGGGCAATTCAACTGTCATCGGCACTAAAGAAATGCCGGTTCCATTCACAATCGCTTGTGTTTCTACAACCATGTCATCTGGCAACCCTTTGATTGCACCGTTATTCGGCATGTTTGCTGCATGAATCACAATCTCCTCATCAAAGTGAATCGCCTCAATAATCGGGATCGCATATTCGCAACTCTGTTCAACTTTTTCCTTTTTGAAGACAAATTGTTCTGCAATCCATTTGTCTAACCCAACATTCTCATCAAACAGTTCCCGATCCACACTGCCTGCATGTGCACAATAAATAAACTCTGGAATCTTTGATTTCGGGTCTTCTATCTTCTCTTTCATAGGATCGTATCTAAATTGCAACGACAGACCTGCATAAAAGTCATTCGCATACGATACATATTCACCGCAATGATTTGTGCCCGGATATGGATAGAATCCATAAGTGCGAAACATGGTTCTTGAGAGCGCAAAGTGATCAAACTTAGCTAAACGATTCGCGATTTCCTCTTTTTCTCGGAACCGGGGATACAAGTCTTTTCCGGTTGCCTTATCCCATATCTTTGTAAAGAAACCAAAGTGATTTAATCCTCCTGCTTCAATCCCCAACTGATTTTTATCTACCTCTAGGATTTCGGCAATTTGTTCAATCCCCATGTCCAGTCCATGACAAAGGCCTACAATTTTAATGGAAGTGAACTTCGAAACCGCTTCAACGAGCTTAGCCTCTGGGTTCGTGTAGTTAATGAACCAAGCATTCGGACATAACCTTTCCATCGTTCTTGCTATATGCAGTATGGGACCCAGATTTCTCAGTGTATGAAACATCGATCCTGGTCCGCCGTTTTCACCATAAATTTGCTTGCTGCCATATCTACGCGGAATATGAAAATCTTGCGCCCAGTAAAAGTAACGATTCACTTCAATTGCAACAATCACGAAATCTGCATCGATAAGCGCCTTTTCCAAATCCGTTGTCATCCATATTTTCGCTGGATTTGAAAAAGCCTCAAACATTTCTGTGGCGTACACATAGGTCATCTTTAGGTTTTCGTCACTAATATCCATCAGTGCAATTTCTAAATCGGCTTCATTCTTCAATTTCTCGGATAGCACGAGATCCTGTAGCGATCCCAAGGCAAACGATACGCTCCCAGCACCAATCAAAGCCACTTTCAATTTTTTCATGATTATTTTCCTCCTGTCGATGTTTTCAGCGCCACATATCCGGCCCCAATTAGGCCTGCATCGTCCCCAAATCTGGAGATTAAAATTTTTACTTTGTCTTTTAAGTTCAGAAACACTTTATTTTTAACACTTTCCTCTATCCTCTGTATCAGCCATTGGTTGTTTTGAATAACGGCTCCGCCCAGGACAATCACACCAGGATCAAGGCTGTGGATTAATGAAGCGATGCCCCTAGAAAAATAGTCGATCCATTGTTCAATGGCTTCTACAGCTAGTACGTCTCTCTCTTGATGCTTCTCAAACAAGAGCTTCGCATTGGCATCATGTCCAAACAACGACCTACTTATCTTTTCAAGCGCAGTGCCACTACACAGTGATTCCAAGCTTCCTTCAAATTCTGCGGCGAGATGTTGATTTGAGTCGGAAATGATGATGCTACCAACTTCACCTGCATACCCGTGTGCCCCATGATAGATTTCGTGGTTCAAAATCACTCCGCTGCCAATGCCAGTACTAACCGTTATATACATGGAATTGGCATATTCCCTTGATGCACCAAATGCTGATTCGAGAATGGCGACTACATTTACGTCATTTTCGAGACAAATGCTGTATCCCGGAAAATAATCCGGGATTCTCTTCACTTCGAAACCTTCTAAGTAAGAGATGTTGGTTGCATCGCATAATCGCTCCGTACCATCTCTCCAGGGAATCGGCAAAGCCATTCCAACTTTATTCACTGGTTCTTTTTCTTTCACTTTCTCGATCATGTCCAATAAACATTTGAAGAGTTCATCGGTGCTGCTAAAATCATCTGCCAAGGTGACTTCCTTGCGAATCAAATTGAGGCGTTCATCGATTAGCCCAACCCGAACATTCGTCCCCCCAATATCTATTCCGATGACACTTTCCATTTTTGCTAGCCCCTTAACTCGATAACACTTCTAAATATTTTGCAGCCGCTCTATCTAAGAAAAAGTCAATATGATCATGACCAAGTAATTCGTGCGCTGGTAACCGGGATTCCGGATTGGAAAACACTTTGCGAGCAATATCCGCCTTATGCTCCCCGGTAATGGCCACAATGACCCGCTTACTTTTCATCACTTGGTTCAAACCAATCGTAATCCCCTTCTCCAACACCGTTGGTTGAAGAAAATACTTTTGAGCGATCTCTTTCGTATTCTGGGATAAGTCAACCACACTACTGTAATCCAACACTGCCTGCCCTGGCTCATTCAAACCAATATGTCCGTTCATACCGACACCCATTAAACTAAAGGTGATGGGATTACTTTGAATGAAACCGTCGATTTTTTTACATTCCTTTTGCAGATCAGTTGCGTTCCCATCAAAGAACTCAATTTGCTCATCATCTATCGGAATGAGTGAAAACAAATCTCGATAAAGCATCTGGTAGCAACTTCCCTCAGATGTTCTATCAATACCGACCCATTCATCTAAACTGACAATTTTAAGTTGTTTGATTCGGGATTGTTCATTTGTCATTTCTTCAGCAAACTTTTTATAACTCTTTTTTGGTGTACTACCAGAAGCCAAGCAAAAAACTGGATTTTCATCGTTTTGTATATGCCATTGCATTTCTTGAGCAATTTCGTGAGCAACTTCATCTTCGTTACTAAAAACGCTTATCATTAGGCATCACTCTTTCATTTGAACTGATCACACATCAAACAAATGACATTTGGCTTTATGCCCTTCACCAACTTCAACCATATTGGGCGCTTCAGTTCGACAACGGTTATTTACATGCGGGCAGCGGAATTGGAATGGACACCCGACAATTTTCTGGGTTAAGTTCGGAGGTTCCCCGCGAAAAATCGTTGTGTCGACCATTGCCCGAGTCTGTCTATTTGGATCCGGAGCCGCCTGAATCAAGAGTTGCGTATAGGGATGTTTTGCATCCTCAATCACTTCATCTGCTGTTCCTTCTTCGACGATCTCACCTGCGTACATCACTGCAATTCGCGTAGCCACGTAGCGGGCGCTGGCCAGATCGTGGGTGATGTACAAATAGCCAATGTTCAATTCCTCATTCAGCCGTTGCATAAGATTTAAGACACTCAACCGCAAAGACACATCAAGCATAGAAACCGGTTCATCCGCCAGAACCAATTTTGGTTGAGCTGCCAAAGATCTCGCCAATGCCACACGTTGGCGCTGGCCCCCAGAGAGTTCGTGGGGAAATTGAGCCAAGAAATTTGAGGGTGGATTCAATCCCACCCGTGCCAATGAACTGGCAAAAAGCTCATCCTTTTCACGACGGGACATGCGAGCGCGATTCGCCGGTAGACTATGCGCCATGATCGTACGTATCGTATGCGTCGGGTTTAATGAAGCAAATGGATCCTGGAACAACATTTGCACTTGACTCCGATAGTCTTTCAGTGACCGGCCACGAATTCGGCCGACCTCCACACCATCGAACAACATCTTCCCTTTATCTGGCCGATAGAGCCGCATGATCGTACGAGCCAACGTCGATTTACCAGAGCCTGACTCACCTACGAGTGCAACAATTTTTCCTGCTCCTACAGTTAGGTTTACGCCGCGCAGAACATGCGAATCGCGACCTCTTTGAACAAAGCGCTTGTGTACATCTTTAAGCACCAAAGCAGCACCTTTACCGTCCGTCGAGCCTACCAGTGTCGTCGCTTGTGTCTGTTCAATCACGTGTGCACCTCCTCGGCATAAGTTTGCATAACTGCGTGGCAAGCCACTTGTCTTCCTTGTATATCAAGCAACGGAGGCATGTCTTGGTGACAAACCGGTATAACCAATGGGCATCTGGCAGCAAACGGACACCCTGGTGGTGGTTGCAACATGTCAGGTGGCGATCCTGCAATCCCTTCTCGGCGCTCCATTGTTCCATGCAATGGCGGAAATGAGTTGATAAGTGCCCGTGAATAAGGATGCTCCGGCCTTTCGACGAGTATTTCTGACTTCCCCATTTCCATTACACGCCCACCGTATAGCACAAGAACCCTATCCGCCACTTCCAAGAGCAATGAGAGATCATGCGTGATAAACATGACTGCGAACCCATACTCTTTTTGCAGTTGCCGGATCAATGCAATAATTTCCCGCTGTGCTACCACATCCAAAGCCGTCGTTGGCTCGTCCATGATAATCAGCTCTGGCTGCAAAAGCAGGGCCAATGCAATAACTGCCCTTTGTCTCTGACCACCGGAGAGTTGGTGAGGATATCTATCAAGCTTGTCGGCAGATAATTCAACAATTTGGAAAACCTCTTCACAACGTCTTTGAGCTTTTACACGATTAAACTTAGGATCATGAGCCTTCAACGTGTCCATCATCTGTGCCCGTATTCGCATGACAGGATTGAGTGCATTCATTGCACTTTGTGTGACAAACGAAAAGGACTTCCATCTTGCTTTTTTTAGCTCTGATTGTGAGAGTTTAAAAATGTCCTTACCAACTATTGTGACATCTCCCTCCACATACGCATTAGGAGACGCCAGTATTCTAGTTGCAGCGAGCGCCAGGGTTGACTTCCCGCTCCCAGACTCCCCAGCCACTCCGACGAATTCACCGCTGTTGATGTCCAGACTGACACCGCGAATTGCTTGTACCCAGCCACGTGTTGTTGGATATCTTACAAACATATTGTGAATTGAAAGCGCTAGAGGTTCAGCCATTCAATTTCACCTTCTTTCGTCCTAAACGTGGATTTGTGATCTCGTCTATAGAGAAGTTGATGAGTGCGAGCGCTCCACCGAACATGGCAATTGCGGCGCCTGGTGGAACAAACCACCACCATAGCCCGTTTACCATCGCCTCATTGTTTTGGGCCCAATACAACATGACGCCCCAACTAACGGTGTTCACGTTGCCTAATCCCAAGAAGTCGAGACCTGCTTCCGCCAACAATGCACCAATCATCGAAAATAACAAACCGGATATGACGAGTGATAGCATATTCGGTAGTATTTCAGCGCCTACCACTTTCCACCAAGACCGGCCGACGAGTCTAGCGTGTAAGACATAGTCGCGTTCGCGTAGTGTCAATGTCTGTGCGCGCAAAGATCTTGCTCCGTACGCCCAACTTGTCATGGAAATGATGAGAATAATTGGCCATTCAGATTTCGTATTCCAGTAACTCGAAACGATGATCAGCAGCGGCAACCCGGGCATGACAATGAACACATTTGTAATCCAGTTTAGAATGTTGTCCACTATGCCTCTCAAATAGCCAGCTGTAATTCCGACAACCAGCGAAATAAACGTCGTCAATACCCCTGCAGCAAATGCGACAAGCAGAGACACCCGTGTGCCATAGATCAATTGACTGAATACGTCCTGGCCTAGAGAATTCGTCCCCAGAAGGTGTGCACCACTAGGCGGGAGATTCAGCGGATAGATTTCTGCCTGTGGTTGTGACTTTGCAATGAATGGAGCAAATATAGCGATGACGATAAACAAAGCGATAATCACAAAACCTGTTGCGGATTTCCAATTTCGAAACATAGACAACCATCGGTTCGTGGATTGACGCTTTCTTGGTTTTACTACACCACGGATGGGTGGTGTATCCATTTGTGTTTGCGAATGTTCGTTAGTAAGAGACACAAAGACCACCCTTTCTTATACGTCAGCGACACGTGGGTCCAACCATGAATAAAGAACATCGACGAGAAAGTTTGCTAACAGTACAGCGATGACAATCATCAAGAAAATGGTTTGCATTAAAGGATAATCATGATTTGACACCGCCTGAAACAACGCATAGCCGATGCCTGGATAACTGAAGACAACCTCCACGACGACAGCGCCGCCGACAATCCCGCCGATTGCCAACGCAAACCCTGTAATTTGGGGCAGCATTGCATTACGAGCCCCATAATTCATCATGATCTCTCTATCTGGCAAACCCTTCATGTGCGCAAGCATGATGTAATCCTCCGAGAGAACACTGACGAGATTGTTCCTCATTCCTATCGACCATCCGCCCAAAGACGTGATGACCAGCGCAAGTAACGGAAGAATGGCGTAATACAGAACACTGGTGATGAACTGCCAACTGAATGCCATTGGAAGGCTTATATCGTAGGCATGCGCGATTGGGAACCATCCTAATTTATAGGAAAATACAAACAGAAAGACTAAGGCCACCCAGAACTGAGGGATAGAGTTCAATATCATAAAAAGAAGACTAGGCGCCCCATCCGACAGAATGCTGTCTCTTTTCCATCCCGAATAGATGCCAAGTACCGTCCCAATTAAAAAACCTAGAATTGTAGAACCGCCAATCAGGAACAATGTCCAAGGCAACGCGCTGCGAATGACCTGAATGACGGGTTCAGGGAAATAAGTAAACGAAACACCGAAATTACCTTGAAGGGTATTCCATAAGTAGCCGAGGTACTGCTTAAGCATCGGCTGATGATTGTTGACGCCAAAAGCCAATTCGAGAGCCTTTATCGCTTGTGGCGGCATTTGACCACGCGCACGGGCGATAACAGATGAAGCCGCATTCCCTGGCATCATCCGCGGAAGAATAAAGTTTAAGGTGATGGCCGCCCAGAAAATGGACACATAAAACAAGAAGCGCTTGAGAATATACATGTGTGTCGCCTCTACTCCCTTTCACTTGTTTCCCGACACTATCCTAAAGATGTGTCGGATAGTATCACGCAACCATCCGTCACATCTTCGTCCAACTGATATTTACCTATTTTTGATAGAGTTGGGTCAAGACTACAACTGGGCCACCGTAGGAATTTGTATCCCAATACGGATTTTGCTTTGTTGGCCAGCCACCTATTGTCTTCGATGAATATTCATCGGTTGTATCACTGTTTAACAGCGGAATCACAGGTAATTGCTCAGCATAAATGGTTGCCATTTCATCAATAATTGTTTTCTGTGTTGACGCATTCTCTGTTCCCTCGAACTGCTGTGCAAGTTTCTGTACCTGATCATTTGCAAAACGACCATAGTTGGAGCCGAGTGCGGTCGAGCCAATCGGGCCGCCATATTGAGTGTTCATTAGCCCATTCAGAACAAAAAATGGGTTCGGCCCCGTTGGCGTCCAGTAGACGCCCATTTGGAAATTTCCTTTTGCCATATCATCTGCATACTGGCTTGATGATATAGACTGTTGATTCACAGTGATGCCAATTTGACCAAGCATGCTCGCTATCTGATTAGAGAGTGTAACGTAATCCGTAAATGGTGCCGGAACAATCATATTGATGGTGAAGGGTTTCCCTTGCGGCGTCATCATTTTGCTCCCAGACATTTTGAAACCTGCCTTGAGCAGCATGTTTTTTGCCTTACTCGTGTTGTATGTGGCTGGGAACATCTTGTTTAAAGATGTGGTGCCCCATTGACTTGCCAGGCTATCGGGAATTCCATCTAAAGAAGACACTGGCGATGCATAACCGCTTTCTCCGATTTTCGATAGCTTGCTCCTATCCAAAGCCACGCTGATTGCCTGACGTACTTCTGGCATGTTCAATGGATAGGAATGCAAATTCACGTACAATGAATCAAACGCTGGAGCCTGGCCGTCATTAAAGTGATTTGCAGTCGGATCCTTCTTGACATAAGAAGTTTCTAAACTAGGTGAAAATATACTTGCCCACTGTATTTGTCCCGACTCTAATCCAAGGATTGTACTGTCATTCGATGTCTCAGCAGGATAATTAACCGTTTGCAAATAAGGTTTCCCTGGTTGCCAATAATGAGGGTTCCTTGTAAGTGTGATTTGTTGAGAATTAAATGTCTGTAACATGTACGGGCCGGTCCCGATGGGTTGTTGATCCTGGAAAGTGAGCGGATTCACACCCTGGAACTGAAATGTTGATACGATAGGTACACCGGAAAAATAATAAAAGAAAGTTGAGTTCGGTTGTTTGAGCACGACTTGCACCGTATCCGGGCCCTTTGCCGAAATAGATTTCATGAACGACCACAACCCGTTAGAATCAAGAGCTGGATATTTTTTTAACATATTGTACGTAAACACGACATCCGCGCTCGTGAATTTTTTCCCATTAGACCATTTGACACCCGGACGCAAGTGGACGGTAAGTACCTTATTGCCATCACTCCAAGTCCAACTCTTGGCCAACCAAGCTTTACTCATCCCCGTATTGCTGTCCCACTCCACTAGTGGTTCGTAGATGACTTTACTGATATCGCTCGTATTGCCATTTGGAGAATACGGATTAAAAACATCCGCCCAAGGCCCGCTCTCTTGTGGACTAATACTGATGGAACCTCCCACATGTGGCCCCGAAGCACTTTGGCTAGTCGTCGATATCGCCTTTCCATTGGCCCCCGCCTGTCCACAGCCAACGGCGGTCATCAAACAAACGACCCCCATAGCACTCATTCCGATGATTCGTTTTTTCATGAAAGACACCCCCATGTTGATTTTGATATAGCTAGCAGCACGGATTTGAACTCGCTCTTGAAATACGTATTTCTGAAAATAAGCGCAACAAAGCACCTTTGTGTACAATCAATCGCTCATTAAGCGCCCTCTCTGACGCGTCCGTAATATTTAAAACGAGATGCTTGTGACATTTCCAAAAATAGAAGTTTATTATGATTTAGCGTTTTCACTACCATCATCCCAAAACCATCACGGAGCACGATGAACTGCCCACAAATCTACGTTGATTAAAGAATTCGTATAAATCATTCCTAGAGTTATGTTGAAAGCCTACGATAACTTGAGATACTCGCTCTGCATCAAGACGGTGCCTGCGGCGCCAACAGCACCTGCATCCTCGCCTAAACGAGCTAGGGCGATTGAACAGTCAATCGGGGACATCCTTGCAACGATCCTGCGAATTCTGTCCAACAAGATATCCTTTGCCCCTGCAACCCCCCCTCCAATGATCACGATATCTGGATCTAGCAGCACGATCACATTGTTCAACGCTGCCGCCAGATGCGCTGAAACGCTGTCGATCACCCTGAGCGCTAATATGTCCTCTGATTCTGCTGCAGCAAAGACGTCTTCCGCAGTGATACTCGAGCACTTGTGAAGTGCAGATGACGGATAATCTCCAAGTAACTGCCGAGCCAGATTTACGATGCCACCACCGGAGGCAACTGCCTCAAGCGGACCATATTCGAGAAGGCCCACTTCTCCTTGTGATGGATGATCATAGGTCTGAAAGTACCCGATTTCGCCCGCATATCCTCTTCTTCCGCGGTAAAGTTGTTTGGAGATGACGATACCCGCGCCAATCCCCGTACCGATGGTGAGCATGACGGCATCTGTGGCATGCTTCGCCGCGCCACACCATACTTCGCCAATCACAGCCATGTTCACATCGTTGTCGACAAAAATAGGGTTCGGCAAGGTGTCTGCAACCACACTTTTGATATCTAGCTCATCAATCGCAAGTCCAGGCGCATTGGATAACAATCCTGTATGCGGATTTACAAAGCCAGGCGCACCGATTCCCGTGCCTAGAATCTTATCTGCAGGAATCTTCGTATTTCGGATAAATTCAGCCGCTTCTGAAGCGATGTATTCAATGGCTGCACTGCCGCGATGCAAAGTCCGGATCTTCTTCTTCTGTACGATTTCACCAGCCAGGTTCACGAGAGAGATCATTGTCTTAGAGCCACCCACATCGATACCGAGCGCAAATCTTGATTCAGGAACAAAACGCAGATATACTGGACGCCTCCCACCTAGCGTGGTCGATTCTCCAGTTCCAGCCTCTCGAATGATGCCATCGGCCAATAATTCGTCGACAATAATCGACACTACGGAACGACTGATATTTAATGTCTGGGCGAGATCCGCGCGCGATATCGGAGCGTTTTCGCGAATCAGTTGCAAAATCGTCGAACGGTTAAATCTCCTTATGTCAGATAAGGTACCCTTCTTCAGCTCCACGAGCATTACTCCCGTTCAGTTTGTTTGAACTTAGTTGAAACTAACGTCATGATAACCGCTTACACGGATGTCAGTCAACATTTTTTTAGCAAGTTTCAAAATCGTTATCATTTTTCCGAGGTGATATTTCGACAAAAACACGCACAATGCTCCATTTATCAACAAAAATTTACACAAAATTAACGTGGATCCCAAACAGATTGAGTATGCTATTTGCACTATATTCCTAAATGGAAAACACCTATAACTTCAATACAGGCCCTGGCTTCAATGCCGGATGTCCTGTTTCCTAGTCTCGTAAGATATGATAAATCGGTTTCACGAAACACTGTGCATTGGGGGAATTTCCTTGATTCAAACACTTCAAACGGTTCCTGAGGCTGTAAACGAAAACCAAACATTAGCGTCCTATGTTCGGCAAGTCCCACATGTACTCCCAACCATTCAAAGCCAAGCGGTCCATAACTTGTTTCGCACAACTTCTGCGGAGAGCATCGTCGTATGTGACGAATTCCTGCAGGTCCAGGGTATGGTCATGAAGACCCACTTTTACAAGGAACTCGGCCAACGTTTCGGCACTCAGCTATTTCTCGGCAGACCGATTGCATTACTGATGGACAACCGTCCACTCATTGTCACCGCCCATATGAATCCAATGGAAATCATAGACCTTGCCTTATCTAGAACGGAAGAAAAGTTCTACGATGCTGTTGTGGTGACGAAAGACGATAAGTTTTTCGGAATCTTGACCATGAGGGATATTCTCGGGATGTCACGGATCATGCAGCAACTATCTGAAGGACTGAGGAAAGACACATTAACCCGTGCGAAGGAAATGGTTGAACGCATCCGAGCTTTGGTATCTCAAGTTGTGGATGCGACTGATGAAGGCAGAAACGAGTCGTCGCGAATGACGATGTTTACGTCGGAAGGGCGCCAAGTGATAGAAGAAGTGAACACATCGCTGAACACCTTCCTCACGCTCAATCATCATCAACAAGCGCAAATTGATGTCCTGGCGTCCCGCATTGAGAGCATTCAAGAAATCACTCAGATTATCTCCCAGTTTGCTGGCCAAAGCCGTCTTCTCACATTGAATGCTCAAATTGAAGCGGCTCGCGCGGGACAATATGGTCGCGGGTTTCGTGTGATTGCAAACGAGATCGGACAGCTATCCGATCTCATACAACGTAAAGCCATTGACGTGGACACCATCACTTCACAGATTGTCCAAGATATCCGAGATATCTTGAAATTCAATGAGGACACACGAAGAATGAGCGGCCAAACATCAGACGCTGTTGAAGTGGCACTGCGTGTATTCAATGATTTATTCGAATCTGTATCAACGCAAAATGGCAATGTAAACATGATTCGGGCATACGCGAATGATGCGTACGCAGGGTCAAATGACGTCACGAGATCCATCGACCAATTGACGCAGGCAATAGATGATAACCCTTCAATTTAACCAAGCACCGGGTTATCATCGCGATTTATATCTTTACAAAAGCGTTGCATTGTCACGACCTGATAAAAAACAGTCCACCACCAAATTGGGCCGACTGCTCAAAATTCATACTCGACCAGAGTGGTTCATAGATATATCAATCCTTTTTTTGACTCATTCGATTGACATATAAATCTCAGTTTCAAGCTTACTCTCGTCCTCAGTCCAATCCCCATATATCTCCATACTTGGGCAAGTAGGCGTCAATCCCATCTCTTTAAGCGTGGCGCTTATTCCGTCATAGACATTCCCTAGTTCACTATACGGCCCAATGTGTTTCCAATAAGCGTATTTCTGAAGCGTGACCTGCCTTTTTTCCAAAATGGTCTCTGGTTCACCTGACAGTTCAACTCCGGAAAATACAACGTCTCCACAGTCATACACTACATGATTGATTCCTAAGTGGGCCAATTGTTTTGCCCTGACCTCAGTCCAAAGTCTGTCCATAAGCTCAAACATCGTTGCGCGATATTCTGTATCGGCATCATGAACTTTCGAAAAACCATATAACGTAAAGGTTTTTGGCTGTGAGACTACATCGATATTCATTGGCAGGCTCCTTCTCCTCAACTAATTCGATTCCATTATACTTGTGCATACACAGAAATTGATGTTTTTTTGATTGTTCTTGAGTATTTGCTTGAATATGTTGGATCGTTTCAAGCCGCGTGTGATCGCACACATCAAGGCAGCGTGTGAGACAATCTTTCAAAGGGATGATCTTTCCTCCCTAGAATACATAACTCACAACTCAACGAGTCTGAAATGATGACAACCGACTTGATTTGTCATAGCTACCAATTGAAAAGAAGGGCGGAACCGCGTATGGATATGATAGGTGAATGGCAAATCTCGGAGTCTGGAAAGTCTGTCTTAGAGTGGTTGCTTGATTCGGATCCTGCGATCCGCTGGCAGGTGATGCGCGACCTACTCGATGCGCCGGAAGACGTCGTAGCAGCCGAACGGGCCCGCGTCGCCACCGAAGGCTGGGGCGCACAGTTGCTGGGCAAGCAGGAAGCCGACGGCCGATGGGAAGGCGCAGCTTGGAACCACGGGTGGAACTCCACGATGCATGTCCTGTGGCTACTGTGCCACATGGGTCTTGACCCCTCAAGCGATGAGGCATGGCGCGCGGTGGGCATCGTCCGCGACCAAGTGACGTGGCAGGGGTGTGGTCCTCTGGAGTGTGACAACAACCTCTTCTTCGCTGGCGAGATCGAACCCTGTATCAACGGGCAGGTCGCGATGGTTGGCGCCTACTTCGGCCAGGACGTCCACGGTATCGTTCATCGGCTACTCGGCGAGCAACTACCCGACGGCGGCTGGAACTGCGAGGCACCGAGCGGATCGACGCGCTCGTCGTTCAACACCACAATCTGCGTGCTTGAAGCACTGCTCGAGTACGAACGGGCCGACGGCGGGACACCGGAGGTGACCGCGGCCCGTCTCCGCGGACAGGAATACCTTCTTGAGCGACGGCTCTTCCGGCGACTATCAACTGGTGAAGTGATCGAGCGAGATCGCAAGAGCGGTGCCGCGTGGACGCGCTTCAGCTTCCCGACATGGTGGTACTATGACGTGCTGCGTGGACTCGAGTACCTGCGCAGCGCCGGTGTCGCGCCCGACGAACGGGTGGCCGAGGCGATCACGTTGGTCATGTCAAAGCGCGACGGCGACGGACGGTGGCCGCTCGATGTCCGGTATCCCGGCGTGATGCCAGTCGAGATGGACGAAGGCGAAGGTCGGCCAAGCCGGTGGAATACGCTTCGCGCCATGCGTGTACTTAAGTGGTACGGGATGCGTGGGTAAAAAGTCTTGGCTTCAGCGCACGAGGCTGGTGCTGACACGTGCACACCGTACGCCCCTACGGAGACAGCTCAGGGGGCGTACGGTGATGTTTAGAGGTGTTCACGCTATAATTCCATTCAAAAGCTGCGTCAACAGTTGAAACTCCATTTCGTACCCCCCACGCCCATTCAAGCGAGGTCCTTGAGTTTATTGCAAATCGCTTCCGTGACTTCCTGCGTGGTCGCCCGCCCGCCGATGTCTGGTGTTTTGACACCCTCTGCAGTCACATCCTGGAGGATATCCAGCAGTTTCTGCGCGATATCGGTATCCCCAAAGTGATCTAACATCATTTTCGCAGTCCAAATCTGTGCGATGGGATTGGCAATGCCTCGTCCATAAATGTCTGGCGCTGATCCGTGAACAGGTTCAAACATCGATGGGTAGTTGCCTTTCGTGTTGATGTTGGCCGCTGGCGCGATTCCGATACTCCCCATGATTGCCGCACCAAGTTCACTTAAAATATCGCCAAATAGATTGCTGGATACGACCACATCAAAGATCTCAGGTCTGGTTACAAAAAATGCACTTAAGGCGTCGATATGATACGCTGCTGTTTGCACGTCGGGGTATTTTTTGGAAACATCTTCGAAGACCTCGTCCCAGAAGGGCATCGTATGGACAATTCCGTTTGATTTCGTCGCGCTCGTTACGTGGCCTCTTCGACTTTGCGCCAGTTTAAATGCGTAATCCATCGCTCTTTCGGTAGCTCTTCTTGAAAATATCGCGTTTTGAATCGCGAGTTGATCTTCACCTTTGTGGATTCGTCCGCCAATTTCACTGTACTCGCCTTCGCTGTTCTCTCTCACGACCATCAAATCGAAATTTTTTGTATGCTTAAGTGGCGATTCTAGCCCCTTAAAATATGCGGCCGGACGAATATTGATGGACTGTTCAAACTCTCGACGAATTTTGATCAATAACCCCCATAGGGAGATGTGATCCGGAACACGTTTGGGATCACCAATTGCGCCAAGAAAAACGGCTTGAAAGCCTTTTAGAATGTCGATCCCGTCGTCGGGCATCATTTTGCCGTTGGCCATGTAGTAGTCACAATTCCAAGGGAAACTTGTAAATTTGAAGTTGAGGCCGCCGTGTACATCGGCCAGTGTACGCAGCACCTGCAGCGCTGCGGGCACAACCTCATTTCCAATCCCATCACCAGGTATGACGGCAATTTCATACGTCTTCAAGCAGTTTCCTCCTATAAGTCAAATTAGGTCATCATCGCTATTTTGAGTAGGGTCGCATGGTCATCAAGTGTTCCACTTTGATTATCATCTTACTTTATCGCTTCCCTTTTGTGGTCGAAGTTTCGTAAAAATGCACCGTATACATCCACGTATGACCCCGACAAAAACTCGTATAATATACGAAGACTATACAAAACCAAAAAGATTGGGGTTAAGTCTGTTTGAAACGCTGCAAAATTGCGTTTGGGCTGCTTGGCTCACTCATCCTTGGTGGTGTAGACACAGCGTATGCCAGTCAGTTGACCCAAGCGCAAACACAAAAACGGCTGATTCAAAACGAGATCTCGCAAAATCAACAGCGAATCACACAGCAAAAGCAGGCCGCTGCTTCCGCCATCAACCAAGCACAGCAACAGCAGCTCACAGTGGACAACTTAAATGAAAAAATTGATCAAAATGAAACAGAGACAGCCCAAATCACAGCTGTGATTCATTTGCAAACTAAAAAAATCCATCGCACGGAAGGAGATTTACAGCAAGACCGCTCCGACTTAGTAACTATGTTACGCACACAATATGAAAACGGACCGGTATCCTATTTGTCTGTGCTCTTTGGCGCAACCAGCTTCAGCGACTTTGTTAGTCGTTTTCAGATACTCTCTTATGTCTCTGAAGGTCAAAATCATTTAATTCATGAGACTGAATCTATGCAAAAGCAGCTTTTACTTCAACAGGAGAGTCAGAAAAAAAATTACAAGCTGTTGGTCCAAAAAACACACGCACTCTACGACTTAAAACAGCAAGCAATCAGCGAGGAAGAAAAGGCACAAGCGTCTGCAACGTTCGCACAAAACCGTGCAAACGCTTTGACGCAGCAGCAACAATCCCTCGCAAAAAAATTAAACTTAACACAAAATGAGATTGCCCGTCTCAAAGCAGAAGCCAGACAGCAAGAGGAAATTTTACGGAGCCGCAGCAGTTCGTCGTCTGTGGTCGTTCCTGCACTTCGATATCAGCCAATTTCTCCGCAAAAGCTGTACGCATTTGTGAAGATGAACGGTTCCGCATTTACGCAGAGCGACATTGACACCATTTGTACAGTGGCGCGATCATATGACGTAAATCCGGTACTGATGGTGGCGATTACCGGACAAGAACTCGATTTTGTCCAAAATGGGACGCCGTATGAATCGTGGAAGCTGGAAAATCCGTTCGACGTGTTTGGCAGTTGGGCACTCTATCATACGACAATCGCCCAATCGGCGGCGTACGCCGCGCAAATCGTTCAGGTCAAACTGTCCGTTGCACCGCCAAGCGGGGAAGACGCAATTATTTGGATCAACGATCCAAAAAACGGCGCAGGAAGCGGCGTGTATGCGACAGATCCCAACTGGGCGTATGGAGTTCGCTCGTTTTTCAATGAGATTGAGAGCTACGTTCAATGAACGAGTTGGTTTCAATGATGGGGTTCCGCCGAATGGTTGATACTTTGGCGGAACCCTTTTTATCTCGCAGTGTACGCGTTAATTGCATGGGGCATTGCCAAGTTAGTAACGATCACGCGAGTGGACAGATAACGCCAGCATTTTTCCCCATTTGGGATATACGATAAGCGCCGTAATCAATTCTTTACACAAAATGTATAATCCTTTAATCAAATTTCCTCACTATATTCATATCGGCAGCCTACACTTGTTTTGGCGGGAACGGCAGAGTGATCGTCATCGTCCGGCAGCGTTGAATTCGGGACTGTTGGACAAAACAAACGCGGTGAGGTGTATCAGTTGGCTGTCATACTAATCTGTATCATGATAGGAGCTACCCCGTTCGCAATACTTTGGAATTCTCACATGAGCAAGAAAAACAGTGATGTCCCAATCGACTTTGTGGTGTCCCTGATACCATATGAGTACATCCGTATGCCTAACCACGCACATTCAGAGAACTACCTAGATTAAATCCTCCATAGGATGATTCGTGGTATTTCCAATTGCGATAGGCATATGAAATATACCTTTCCAACCAGATTTCAGATGCTCGCACCACGCGAAATGCGTGGGCGGATTAAGATGAGTGTAATGGATGATTGATGATACGGCACTGTAGCAACTCACTGTAGCAACTAAAGGATGAAACCCGTGATCCCGCGATGAACTTCAATCCGGCAGACGAAATTTATCAATGATTTCTTCCACTTCACAGCATTACCCCACATCAACTATCAGCAGGAGCCATGTCTACCTTCTTAATGACTTTTGCACCAAAACACTGTTCATCCACTTGTTTGGAAAAACTGCCTACACTTCATCAAACACAAATGTAACCCTTTACATTGAGTACTCACCTCATTACAATACTAGTATGCGAGTATTCTAGTATTCTCTTCGCGAAGTGAATGAAAGCGGAATCACGACATTGTTCAAGGGGGAAACAGAATGAATCGGTCCAAGAAGAGGTTTCTTGCAGTCGCATCCGTCAGTTTGGCTGCCATAGCCACACTTGCAGGCTGCGGAACGAACAATGGAAATCAGAGCAAGGGAAACTCTAGTTCTAAACAGGAGAATATCACCTTTGCCTGGTGGACAAATCCGAGTCGCACGAAAATGACAAAACAGGCTGTAAAACTTTTCGAGAAGAAGTACCCCAATATTCACGTAACAATGGAATATTCACCTTGGAATGGTTACTGGACAAAAATGGCGACTGAGGCTGCCGGTGGTAGTCAACCGGATGTGATGCAGATGGACGCCTCCTACATCAATCAATATGTCTCGAAGAATCAGTTGATGGATTTGAGTAATACTTCGATTGACACATCAGGCCTGAGCCAAAACACGGTAAAGTTGGGCGAAGTCAATGGTAAGTTGTATGCGGTTCCAGTTGCGATTAATGCGATTTGTTATATTTACAATCCAGCGATTTTGAAAAAGGCGGGGATTACATACGATCCCACGAAGAGCTATACTTGGGACCAATTCGCCAACATCCTCATCGAAGTTCACAAGAAATTGCCAAATGTTTATGGGGCCACAGACGACATCTGGCAAGAGGCGCCGTTGGCCTACTGGGCTAGAACGCACGGCGAGTCCATGTATTCCGCAGACGACAAATCCATTGGCATGACGCAACAAACCCTCGCAGCTTGGTTTCAATATTGGTTGAACCTCCAGAATCAAGGGGGTGTTCAACCTGCACAGGAAAACTCCTCCTGGGATCATACGAACCAACAGGAGAGTCCGTTTGACAAAGGGCAAGCGGCGTTTACGTACATGTTCATCGGTGAAGGTCCGCAATATCAACAGGCGCTTGGCGGGCCAATTCAACGTATTTTGTACCCGGAATGGAACCTGCCGAGCAAGCCTTATATGCTTCATCCAGCCATGTATTGGAGCATTTCCTCAACAACAAAGTATCCCGCTGCGGCTGAGAAACTGGTCAATTTCCTTGAGAACGATCCACAGGTGTCGAAGATTTTCCAAAATGACCGTGGCGTGACGGCGAATGTGAAGAATATGCAGGCAGATGCCCAAGCGCTCGGAGGCACGGTAAAAGTGCAAGATGAATTTATGAACAAGGTGCAAAAGGTCTCCAGCACTGTGCCACTCGACCCGCCGAATGCAGGGCAATTGACCAATTTGTTGCAGACGATTGGGCAGGAAGTGACGTTTAATAAATTGACGCCGAGCCAAGCTGCAGCTCAGTTCATCCAACAAGCGAACCAGATTCTATCTCAAGGCAATAGCTGATTTAAAGTCAAACTGCGGGTGTGGCACTTGTGAAAAGCGACTGAAAGGTGCCGCACCTCAGGAGGAGTTGGAAAATGGAAGCATCCGCACAGACTGTTGAAGAGTTGAACCGTGTTGGACGTCGGCGTACAACGGCCCGGAACGGACAAAACGCAGTTGCGTATGGATTTATGACACCTTGGCTTTTGGGCATGTTGTTTTTGACCGCAGGATCGATGCTATTCACGCTCTATCTCTCATTCACCAACTACGACCTACTGAGTCGTCCACACTTCGTAGGAACGAGCAATTTTACGCAGTTGTTTTCGGACCGCAACTTCTGGACATCCATTCGCGTGACCTTAATTTACGTGGTCGCGTCTGTACCAGCCAGAATGGTCGCTTCCTTGCTTGTGGCGACACTGCTCAGTAAACAGGTCAGGGGAATCGGCATCTACCGTGCGCTCATTTATCTGCCGTCGTTGATTGGTGGAAGCGTCGGAGCTTCGATTGGATGGAAAGAACTCTTCGATCAAAATGGTCCTATCGATTCTTTTTTACACTTGTTTGGCATTCAAGGTCCGGTATGGTTGGGTAATCCCAATACGGCGATTATTGTGTTGGTCTTACTCAGCGTCTGGCAGTTTGGTTCGGAGATGGTCATTTTCTTGGCGGGTTTAAAACAAATCCCTAACTATCTTTATGAAGCAGCGACGATTGACGGTGCAAATCATTTTCAGCGCTATATTCGGATCACGCTTCCCATGTTGTCCCCCATCATTTTCTTTAATTTGCTGATGGGGACCATCTCCTCCTTCATGGTGTTCACCCAAGTGGAGGTCATTACGGACGGAGGCCCTATGAATTCGACCCTGTTCTACGTCCTGTATCTATACCAGCAGGGCTTCCAATATTTCCACATGGGTTACGCTACAGCGATGGCCATCGTTCTGCTGGTGATTGTCGCGCTTTGTTCCGGGTTTATCTTTTTGACCTCAAAGTTTTGGGTCAATTACGATGTATAAGGTGGTGCATTATGGGAGCCTCTAAATCTGTACTGCGAAGTGGTGGTCGTCACATTCTTCTGATTGTGATTTCATTTATCATGATTTATCCGATTCTATGGATGTTCTTCTCATCCTTTAAGCCGGATACGCAGATTTTCTCAACGACAAAATTATGGCCTACGACGTGGACATTCCAACACTATATTGATGGCATTACAGGGGCGTCTGGCGTCAGCTTCGGACCGATGTTCCTCCATTCGTTTGAAATTTCGTTCGTCGTCGTGATCGGATCGCTGTTCAGTTCTGCGCTGACTGGATTTGCGTTTGGCAGACTGCAGTTTCATGGGAGAAAATTTTTATTCGGGTTCATGTTGGCGACGATGATGCTTCCAGCACAGGTTGTCCTGATTCCGCAGTATATTATTTTTCACAAATTCGGGTTGATCAATACCTTTGTTCCACTGATGCTGCCGAGCTTTCTCGGGACCACGCCATTTTTCATTTATCTCATGGTGCAATTCATCAGGGGATTGCCGAAGGATTTAGATGAAGCAGCCGTGATTGATGGATGCAGCACATGGCGTATGTTTCGCTCCATCATCCTTCCGCTCACGCGTCCGGCTATCATCACAATTTCGATTTTCGCCTTTTACTGGACTTGGAATGATTTCTTCGGCCAGTTAATTTACTTGAATAACCCTAACCTATTCACGGTGCCGATTGGTTTGAATATGTTCATGGACAACATGGGCAACAGCCAGTATGGTGACTTGTTTGCAATGTCTATCATATCGGTCATCCCCGTGATGGTCATATTCGTCATCTTCCAACGCTATCTAGTAGAAGGAATTGCAACACATGGCTTAAAGAACTAAGGCGCATTAAGCGAGTGTCTTTCGGTTAGGAAGTTGATAAAATGAGGATAGAACTAGGAGGCATGCGTAACATGATTAAGGTTGCAGTAATCGGCGCAGGGGCAATCTCGACCAGTCACATCGAGGGATATTTAAACTTCCCGAGTGACTGCCAAATTAAGGCCATTTCAGATATTTACGTGGATAAAGCGACGAAGCACATTGAGGGCTACAAACTGGATGCCGAAGCTTACAGTGACTACAAGGAATTATTGAATGATCCGTCGATTGACCTAGTCTCCATCTGCACCCCGCCTTCCACCCACGCGAAAATTGCGATTGATTTTCTGGCATCCGGAAAAAACGTATTAGTCGAAAAACCAATGGCTGCTTCCTTGGAAGAGTGCGACGCAATGATTGAAGCAGCGAAAAAAAGTGGTAAGTTGTTGTCCATCGTTGCCCAAAACCGGTTCCAATCATCGTGGATGAAGTTGAAAAAGATACTAGATGAGGGCGTAGCAGGTAAGGTCTTGCATACACAAGTGGATTCTTTTTGGTGGCGTGGGCACAGTTACTACGATCTCTGGTGGAGAGGCACCTGGGAAAGTGAAGGTGGCGGATGCACACTGAATCATGCGGTTCACCATATTGATGCGCTCCAGTGGATGATGGGCCTTCCCGTCGAGGTGCACGCGCTGATGGGCAATGTTGCACATGATAATGCAGAGGTAGAAGACATCTCACTGGCACTTCTGCGCTTCGCATCTGGCAGTGTAGGGCAGATCACCAGTTCGGTCGTACACCATGGTCAAGCGCAACAATTGGTGTTTCAGTGTGAGCGAGCGAAGCTCTCGACACCTTGGCAGTTATATGCATCCGCTTCCAAAGAAAATGGCTTCCCGGAACGTGACGAACAGACGGAATCAGCGATTCAGTCGTACTATGACAACCTTCCTGAAGTAGCCTATGAGGGACATACCGGTCAGATTGAGAACGTCCTTCGCGCTATGAAGGGAGACTGCAAACTCATTGTCGACGGTGAAGAAGGACGAAAGACGCTAGAACTCATCGTGGCCATCTATCAATCAGCTTCCACGGGCGCGTCAGTTCGACTGCCTTTAGGATCGGATGATGCATTTTACACAAAGGAGGGACTGATGGCGTCTGTGCCGCACTTTTACGAGAAAACCGCATCCGTCGAACGATTTGAAAACAATGAAATCACGACCCGCGGAAACTGATTCAATTCGGAGGGCAAAATGGCGAGACCGAATCGTTATTTTGCCCTCCTGACGCCGTTGGCGCTGTAGGAGTCCCAACTCGTTGGAATTTATCGAACTATGTGACATGAGAAAAGAGGTATACCATGAAGTCGCTCAATTTAAAGACGACTCGGAAAGGCCTGGGCGAATTAGCGTATGAAGCGGTCCTTGATTCGATTATTTCATTGGAATTAAAACCAGGCCAAATGGTATCTGAGTTTGAAGTTGCATCACACCTGGGTGTAAGCCGTACACCTATCCGTGAGGCCTTTCGCATGTTAACAATGGAGGATCTGATTGAAGTTCTTCCACAACGCGGCGCAAGGATTGCTCCGATTTCTGTACGGAAGGTAGAAGAAACACGTTTTGTTCGCGAGTGTTTAGAAGTGAATGCTTTCAAAATTGCAGCTCAGATGTGGGATGCGCACACGGAACGATTCAAACAGCTTGAACATCGGATTCGGTCCCTATTCCGTGAGCAGAAACTGGCCCTCCAACAAGGTGAGCGCGTGCAATTTCTCGAACTTGATGAGGATTTCCACAGGATGATATTGGAACTTACCGAGAACCAAACTTTGTTGACGATTGTAACCAATATGCGTGGACACCTGAATCGCGTCAGATACCTGTCTCTTCAGGAACTCTCCACGATGGCGGAGCTGGTGAATGAACATGAAGCGATTTTGAATGCAATGATATCAAACGATGAAGACATGGCCGGTAAGCTGCTGGAGCACCATCTCCGGAAACTGACGGACGAACTCCCACATATCGCGGCAGCAAATCGTAGTTATTTTGTCCCTTGAAGCAGATGTAGTTTCGCGCAAGATAGGTCTTGTGTGCGAGATCAATACGAAACGATGTCTCGATAGAGACAATTACCATTTCAGGAGGCGCAACCAATGACGAAAGATGGCATGTTTTATGCACCAAAAGGGAAGGCGGCACCAGTCTGTGGAGAAGGAGAGTTTGTCTTCGCTGTGATTGGGCTAGATCATGGGCACATTTATGGGATGTCCAATGGGCTAATTGAAGCAGGCGCCACCCTAAAATGGGTATACGACCCAGACCATGAAAAGGCCCAACAATTTGTTGCAAAGTATCCGCAGACTCGTGTTGCCCGCTCTGAAAACGAAATATTTCAGGACGAGCGCGTTCGATTGGTTGCGGGCGCGAAAATCACGTCTGAACGGGCTGCTCTCGGAATTCGCGTCATGGATCACGGCAAGGACTACTTTACAGACAAGGCACCGTTCACCACATTGGAACAACTTTCGCTAGCACGAAATAAGGTAGCGAGTACAGGCCGCAAGTACATGGTGTATTACAGCGAACGATTGCATGTGGAAAGTGCCATTTACGCTGGACAGTTAATTGAAGAGGGCGCGATCGGAAGAGTGCTTCAGGTTGTAGGCTTCGGGCCGCACCGGCTCAACGCAAACACCCGGCCGACCTGGTTCTTTGAAAGAGAAAAGTACGGCGGCATTTTGTGCGACATTGGCAGCCATCAAATTGAACAATTCTTGCATTTTGCCAATGTGAAAGACGCCAAGGTAGCACACAGCAAAATCGCCAACTATCACCACCCGCAGTTCCCGGAACTTGAGGACTTTGGCGATGCGACACTCATCGGCGATAACGGCGCTACCAACTATTTCCGTGTTGACTGGTTCACACCAGATGGCCTCAGTACATGGGGGGACGGACGGACTTTCATTCTAGGTACGGATGGTTATATCGAGATCCGCAAATACACGGATATCGCGCGCCATAACGGGCAAGACCATGTTTACCTAGTCAACAACGAAGGTGAGTACCACTTTGATGTTCATGGAAAAGTTGGCTATCCGTTCTTCGGTGAGTTGATTCTTGATTGCCTGAACCGAACGGAAAATGCCATGACACAGGCGCACGCTTTCAAGGCAGCACAATTGTGTCTGGAAGCGCAAAAACTTGCAGTGCGCGTGGAGTCATGAAAGCAAGCGGCAGCAGCCTCTTGCGCTGTTGGCGACGTTCAAGACATGATATAGGGTTATACAATGTGGCGCTTAGTGATTCGTTCCGAATTCGCTCCAAATGATTCTTGAAATCCCTTCAATCGTATCGATTCCATATTGTTCTGTAGGATTGCTGATGGTGTAAACCGCAATCACGTAGTCACGTCCGTCACCGTTTATATAACCTAAGCTATTGATCCGCCAATCTGACCAAGTTTCAGGTGACCAACCATTCTTCAGCGCTATGGTGGCGTCAGGGGCAACGCCCGCACTGACCCCCCAGCGTTGATCCGCTTCGACGTTTTCCATTAGATTCAGTCCGTACGCTCGTTCGGAATTGGTTAATATGTGATTTGGATATGCGAACAACTCCATCGTTTTTAACATGTCTGAAGCTGTCGTAGTCGATAAGCCCCATGCATTGTTAGCGACTGTATGCGACATCCCAAGTTCACTCATAAACGTTTGCATCGCTGCTGTTCCGCCATTTTCTTCCCAAAGATCTGTGGCGGCATCATCATCGCTATTTTCAATCATTGTAGTTAATTGCTCCTGTTGCTCCTCCGCCAGATTTCCATCCGTCTTCTCCAACGTCTCGGCCATAATCGGAACTTTTACTGTGCTGGCAGGACAATATACAGCGTCGCCATGATAGCTATACGTCTGCCCTGTATTTTTGTCATAGATGGCAACAGATACGTCATCACTGCGCGTTTTTAGAAATTGATGAAACTGCGATCCAAATGGATTAAAATCGGCTTGCGTAACGCTATTTTCGGTATCTTTAGTAACTGTATGCATCGTTTGTTTAATCACCTTATCTGGCGTGTCTGCAGTAGATTTACCTGTCGCTTGCGAGCGCCAAAGGGTTAAGACAATTCCCAGCGTCCCAATCATAGTGAAAACAAGGCCTAATCTTTTTCCCATATCTCCACCCGTTTCGTGAAACTAAGTTCAGGGTAGCCGTTTGACATTGAAATAAAATCGATTATTGAATCATTTTTGATATGGATGAAGGGATTTTGTTTTCACATCTATGGGCGCTTGAGCGCTGCCCTGTGCGTGAAGCGCCACAGGTGAATCCATGCCTTTGGCCCGAATTCACCCATGCTATATAGAACAACCATTTTTATTCAGGGAAGAACTTATGCTGCGGAGAGAGGCGTTCGCACAAAGGGAGCTTCTACTTCAGTGATATCGCACAAATTTATTCCATTTCGTTCTTGTACTTTCCTGTCCTTGAACGTCACAAGAAGTCGATACTTTGGACATATTCGACCAGATTGAGATAATGCTTGGCGATCACGTCAAGCATTTGGGGCTAGATAGTTGAAACCACTGCATCGTCCACTGCCGGATCGCCGATTCGGAAGGACTCGAATCATGATGTCGCTGGGCAGAGACAACTAGCCAGCATTTCTCATATTGTTGCTCAGAATCCACGATTAAATTTTTGTAAAAGCGCTACAAACGTTTGGCGTTCCTCTGTAGTCCAATCCTCAATAATCTTTGTCATTCGCGTTCTTCGGACCTGCTTATAAAGATTCAATTCCTTCTCGCCTAATGCCGTAATCTCAAAGGAAAAGGCCCTTCCGTCTACTGGGTCAGGCACACGCACCACATACCCCTTTTGTTCAAGTGCTGTCGACTGTCGGCTGATGGTTGAAACATGCAGTCCAAATTGTTCGGCCAAGGCTTTTACACCGGTGGGTCCGTGAGTCACGATATGATTCAGCAAAAGATAACCGGAACGGTCGAGATTACTGTCGTTTTTGTACGTGGTGAACGATGTCACATGGCGTACAAGCGCAGCGAGCTCATCAAGTAAGTTTTTCTCAATTGAGTCGTTGTTCACCATGTGCTATACCTCACTACCGATAACAATTTGTGGAACAACCCCATTCAAGTTAAGTACGTTAACCACATACTAACATATCCATCCTTCATGTAGTTGACGCAAAACAATTTTGTTGTATGATGGAACTATGAAATTGTATCATGAAACTTGGTGAGACGCTATGGGGATCAAAGCTTGACACCGCTGGAAATCGGCAATGTATTTAAATTATTCCTATAGGCTGACGTTTCACGGCAATGCTCCTAAATGATGTGTAGTTTAATGACTTGGAGGGACTTATGAATAAGGACATAGCACCTGAATCTTCGGGCGAAACACGGCCTGCTCAAGCGAGCTTCTTCCGCCAACCAAAGGCTGTCTGGGCTGTTTTTTTCGCGTGCGTCATTGCATTTATGGGCCTTGGATTGGTCGATCCCATTCTCAAATCAATTGCTGCGGGCTTGCATGCGAGCACTAGTCAAGTTACTTTGCTGTTCACCAGCTACAATGCGGTGATGGCTGTGGCCATGTTGATTACTGGCGCCATTTCTTCGCGACTTGGAGCGAAATGGACCTTGATATTGGGCGTGATCGTCATTGCCGTGTTCTCCGCGCTGGGTGGGCTCTCCCATAATGTATGGCAGGTGATTGGCTTCCGTGCTGGTTGGGGATTAGGCAATGCCTTGTTCGTGGCGACCGCCCTAGTTGCTATCATTTCTCTATCAAAAAATGGAATGTCAAAAGCAATCATTTTTTATGAAGCTGCGATTGGCCTTGGCATATCAGTCGGACCGCTACTCGGGGGATGGCTTGGTGGGTTTTCCTGGAGAGGGCCTTTTCTTGGTGTGGCGTCGTTGATGGTGATTGCCTTTCTTGCAGTGGTCATTCTAATGCCATCCATCAAACGAGGGCCTTCGAATAACCGAGGCACATCCATCGCCGAGCCATTTCGTGCGATGAAACACCGCTCGCTCGTTGTCTTCGGAGTTGGGGCAGCGCTATATAACTTCGGCTTCTTTTCCATCCTAGCTTACGCGCCATTTGTCATGAATCTAGGCGTTCATCAACTCGGATTTGTATTCCTTGGATGGGGCGTCTTACTCGCCATTACTTCTGTTTTCGTGGCTCCGAAACTCCAGCAATGGATGGGCACAGTGAAAGCCATGAGCTTAATGCTTGTACTGTTCTCGGCCTTGCTCTTGAGCATGGGTATTTGGACGTATGTGAATTGGGTGCCTATTGTCATGGTGATTATTTCGGGTGCACTCATGGGAAACAATAACACATTAATAACGACTGCAGTCATGAATGCAGCGCCCGTGGAACGCTCGACGGCGTCGGCCGCTTATAGTTTCCTTCGGTTTTTGGGTGCAGCAGTAGCGCCATACTTGGCAGGTAAACTTGCGGCTTGGTTCAATCCCCACGTTCCGTTTATCGTCGGATCCGTATTTGTATTTCTGGCGGTCGTGTTTATCGGATTGAATCTCGATCACGTTAAGCATGTTGACAAGGTAGCATCCCACTGATTGTGGGGTTAAACAAAGTGGTTCAATTCCTTTGATGGAGGGACTCAAGACCGCCTGGATGGCGCCTTTTGGAGGTAGAGAACCGTCCATCTCACCACATCTGCCCAAATGTTCAATAAAATCCAACCAACTGAATTGGATATTCGTGCAAAAGTAGCGAGACCTTCATCGAGGTCTCGCTGCCGTCAGTGCGACTACGCCATAGTATATTCCCAGGTTAAAGTCATCCCCTAAAGATAACTGTGCTCAATCCGTAGTTAAAAAATCATAAAGTGCAGGTTGAGCGGCTAATACTGATCCCGTGTGATCATAGTCCTGCAACCGATGTAACTGTGCATGGGGAATGAGATTTGCCAAATAGTCGGCGTGGTGTATCGGGACAGCGTGGTCGGCTTCACTATGCCAAAACGCAACAGGAATATGAATTTCCTCTAGAGAAAGGTTCCAAGGCTGTCCGTAAAGTACGTAATCATGGATTGCACCTTCAACTTGCCGAGCGGCTTCAATGGCGAATTGCTTGAAAACTGGAACCAGATCATCCGAAATTAGTTCCCTATCTTTTTCTGGGAGTGAAGAGATATAGTACGCTGCAAATCGATCTGGATCAGCGTTGACCATGTTTGCTAACCGCTCCATGTATAGGCGTGCAGAATCGGGCCCCTCAAGACACATCTTTTCCTCTCCGGAAAGACCTTCCTGACCCAGGATGGAAACTGGGCCCATTCCGCATATGACCGCAACCTTTCGCACGTACTCTGACATTCTGGATGCACATGCGAGTGCAAAAGGCCCCCCGCCAGAAATGCCCACAACAGAAAAACGGTTTACGCCAAGCGCTTGAGCTAAAGCTTCAACGTCGTGACACCAGTCCTCAACTGTCCGTCCGGCTTTCGCATCAGACAATCCGTAGCCAGGTCGCTCCGGGACAATGATTCGAAGCGAAATCTGCCCTTTCTCAGCAATAGATGCGAGCCGAGTCGCATAAATATAGTAACGAGATCCTGGCGTTCCATGAAACATGAAAACGACTTCGCCATCTTTTTGACCATACTCCACATATCCAAGGTTTCTTCCATCAGATAGCGTTATGGTATGTTCCTTCATACTCATAATCCCTCCCCTTCAACTCGTTTTTTTTATTCTGCAAGGACATATCCTGGACCTTCCCCCAGCGTACGGACACCAGGACTACGTCCTGCACCACTGACAGCTTGCGTTGATACCACCAAAACCTTGCTTACGCCAAACACTTGCTGGGTGATTTGATCACGCTTGAACATATTATTCACTCGCCATACCAGTTGCACCGACGATGGCTGTTCTTAGTTTACTCAATTTTTTCAACCCTTCCAACATGCCCATATTACACTGATACACTGGAGTTCGCTTATTGAGAGATTCCGTCTTGTATGACCTTATTTTTCTTACAGCATATGACCCGGTGTCCATGACCACTTGGGTCATCTACCTCGTTGAAAAGTACTTGGCAATTCTCCTCTGCTAGTATGTCTTCGTATTGTCGTTTGGACAATGAACTGTAGTAAAACTTTTGCCCAAACATCTCTGAGACTAATTCGCCACGATGGCCACCTGTCGTAAATAGTGCTACACCACTTGGTCGGAGTGATCGAATCACTTTTTTAAGGGTATCTATCTGCTTTTCTAAGGGGATGTGAAAGAGAGCGTCCCATGCCAATACACCATCAAAGTTGCCATTTATCATGCATGAAGTAATGTCAGACGTGATAAAGGTTACTTCAGGGAGCATTTGTCGCGCCTTCTCTAACATTTTAGCTGATATGTCTAACCCCGTTACGCTTGCTCCACTGGATACAAGATATCTTGTCAACGGAATCCCCGTTCCACAGCCTATGTCCAGAACACTAGGTGGCTTTAGATGATTCAAGTGACGAGGTATGAGGGAAAGGAATTTATCAACATAATTTAGTCCGATTGTTTTGGACCGTCCCTGTTCATAAAAATCTGCAATCTTATCATAATTCTCACGAATTTCATCAGGCGACATACTGGCAGTCATTATGACGAGGCTCCCTTCACTCTGCCTATTACGATCAGTCCAACGACGTGCTTCTGTCGACTAAACCGCGTTATATTTGGTTCTCTAGATTTCATTCCTTTCCTGCTCGCTCTGTTTCGCAGAACGTCGGTTCTTATGACATCCATATTAAGCGTTCAACGAAGGTTTTAGCGAAATCTGCTCACAGACATCCTAGATTGTCTGCAAGTCATAAAATCCCGGATAGAATCCGTATCGGTCTCGTTAAGCTTCCACCGCGTCCGTCAGTGTTAGGCCTTCGTTGCAGTTATCCCATTCAAGACGTGTCCGCGAATGCATTATTGAGCGTTCTTGACCCACGAATGTCCACCCAGACCCAATATTTAAAAACAAATTGACATCCCATCCAACAAACAGTGCCCCTACAATTTGAAGCCAAATGCCATGAAAGTTCCTTTGCTTTCTATGACTGATGACGTGAATCGCGACCAGCACACCCGTCAGGATATCGCCGACAATTGAACCCATGATTATTGCCATTCCTAACAGCCGCACAGAACAACGCTATTATTTGAACAATGGAGCAGTTTTTCCATCGGGAAGCACCATCGTCCATTCCGAATACGGAAACAAAGTTTGCTTGAAAGGTAGTATCATGTGCCAGACGGAGAGCTTGCCAATACGTGTCATGTAGGTTTTTCCGTTATGGTGATACACGATTTTTTTGATTGGAACCATAGCTGTACCCCAAACGAACGTCTCTCCATCAAAACTAAATGGCTCAAAGTCTACATTGTAGTTTTGTATTGAAAGACCAGTTACGGCGTTTGAAATTCCGTGCACATGCCATCCCCAGAAGTCCTTAGTCATGTACCATGCCGTGAATGAGTTCCCCTGACCAGACGGAGTAATTAAGACGACCCCTTTGGCGAACTTCACTGTTTCGAACGGTCCCACACCTGGGCTATTTGCGGCTTGTGCCTTTTCTGGTGTAGCATGAGTGAAATACACATATCCCCAATCAACGAAAAACGCCGCGATGATAAGTACGGATATTCCGACGAACCACTTCCACTTCGACCGTTTCTTCAAAACTGTTCCTCCTGTTATATTGCAAGTAAACAGGCTTAAGATATTCCTCCATTGGCATATTGACCCTTAATTCATAGTAGCAGAATCCAGAATGAACTCCAGTTCACTTTCGCGCACTTAGATACATCAATCGACAGCATCAACTAACTCATTTGTCGATTCGATAGTGACTGATCCCTGTTCACACTATCACACCTCCACAACAATAAGACGCTCGAGCCTCTTCGCCCGTTCGTACCTTCTCAGTTATCAAATGGACGCAGAAATAGGATTTTTTCAGTGTCCTCCATCTTACATTTTTAATTTGTTATGACGATAAATGCCACAAGTTATCCGATCACTTCGACATCAATGTCGAAAATCGGAGAAAGGCAATAGCCGCCGTGACAAAGAAACCGTGATAAACATTCTCTCCCTGAACCCTTTCACCCAAATTCAAATCCCTGTACTATGTAGCTGTCAAATCAATTTCTTTCCTAGAAGAACAGGGCACGTTTTTGGGTGAAAGAAGAACAATTTTGTCGTGTGTTTTTTTCATCTTTGATCGGGCATTGTCGGAGATCCGTTGACTTGTCGGGCTTTTCCGCATCTTGTTTCCTTCGATTTTTCGTCCTGCACTTCATCATCAATCCCTTTCCCCTGCACTAAAAAACACAGGCGAATTCAGACTTTTGACCCGAATTCACCCGTGCTCTACGGAACAACTTATTTTACTGGGGAAGAACGGCGTTTTGCGAAGCTATCTGTGGGTTATACCTGCGGATGTCATAAACAGATGCTTTTCACTCATGAATTATAAGAACGATCTGCCACTATATATAACAAAGAATGTCACAAACCAGAATTTTGATAACATCAAATGGTACAATCCGACGGTTGTTGAGCCAACTCTTCAAGTACCGTACTATCAGTATCCTTTTCTAGGATTGCCTGCCTTACTTCCCGAATACGTTTGTATAGGTGCTTGTTCCTATATAATGAGCTCTCTCCATCCAAGCTCCTGGACAATGTTGGGGAACGATGGGGAGATTGCATTTTCTTAGAACATCCTGAACAGTGGTAACGTTCCCAGTTTGCCAGATACAGATGATGTAGTCCATGGCCGTTGCCATCACGATCTCAGTATGTAGTTGGCGTTCCAACTGCATCTCATGGTAATCGCGTATAACCTTGGTTATACCCCTACTTCTCATTGTCTCAGGGGCGACCCCAATGCGCCCAGAAACCATCTTCTGTCTTTTGCTCTTGTTTTTTAGGAACACAATACAGCTGTGTTTCTTTCGTATGGGTACCAAGACGGTTATCTGTTTAATACTTTTTCACAGAATTCCTCTGGCATAAGCAAATATGCCAGAGGTCTTTCTTTTCATGCATGTTAACAGGTCCTGAAACACTTTGCTTGTAATTGCATCAAAATAACTAAAAGTAAAATCATCTAACTTGTCTCACTAAAACCCAAGCAATAAAGATCATAACGAGCGCGCAGACAGTCATCAGCACGATCATTAAATTCAATTGGAACTGCTTCTCGTCCATTTCTTTATTTGAATTATCCGGTTCTCGAGACTCATTCTCAATCTGAGTAATCTCTTGCTTTTTCAATGTTAAATCATAGGCTTCACGCTCATATGGATCCGACAGGACACGATAAGCATGGGTAATCGATTTGAAAACTTCCAATGCGTGCGCGTTTCCCGAATTCTTGTCGGGGTGCCACATTTTCGTCAGCGCATGATATCGTCGCTTGACCTCCTGCATGGAGGCATTCTTACTTATACCCAACATGTCGTAATACGTTGAATCTAACCGATTTTTACACAAGCCACATACAGCCTGATGGAGCTTTTCAGAGTTTACCCTGTTCACTGTATGACAATAAGGACAAACGTGGATTTCTTGACCTTTATTATTGTCCATCAAGTACACATCCGTTAACCGTCAATGGTTACTGCGTCACTCTTCTTTGCCTTGCATCGAACGCAGTGCCGAACGGTACAATTCATCTTCGCTCAGATTTTCTGGTTGTGCTGGCTTATCGGATTCTGTTGATCCATCCGGTTTGAATTTTTGACGCAAGGCCATCCGATAATGTCCGTCGGGCATCTTGTTGTCAGAACTCGTACTTTCTGAACGAGACAGCTCCTTGTGACGTGGCTGACGATTCGTCTTTTCAACAGCCATCTCTATGTCTTGAACTGGTGTTTCCAGCTCAACAGCGACTGCTTCTGTTTGTCTCGCCTCTTGTTGTTTTTGTTCCATCCGGTTCTCGTCATTGGCTTGTTTGGCACTTTCTTCACGCTTCATGACGCGAAGGTTAAAAACGATGAGTAGTATACAGACAACGACGATTACAAGGACAAATACGGTTATAAAACCCATTTATGTCATCCCTTTTCAAGAGTACTTATCCCACCATCTTGGCAGTAATTTCAGCAACTCTTCTCCCTAAAGCTCTGCCCAGAGCCAAATCAGTTTCAGTCGGCATATTTGGCGGTGCATCTTCAGAAAATTCAACCGGGCAAGTAATACCGACCCCATAGTAAGAACCATACATCACATTTTCCGGAACATTCGATGGTAGCCCCACAATAATCATGCCGTTATGCAACATCGGCGTGATTAGATTCCAAAGGGTCATTTCGATACCGCCATGCACAGTCGCTGTCGTACAAAAAGCAGCGCCAACCTTGCCCACCAATGCGCCCTGTGCCCAGAGATAACCCAGTTTGTCGATCCACTGTTTAAGGTCTGCGCTGATGGTTCCAAAATGCCCTGGGCACCCCCAGATGATGGCATCTACGTCAGTTAACTCTCGAATATCGGCTGTATGCACATGACGAAGAAGGACATCAGTCCCCGTTCCTACCTGTGCACCTTCGGCAACCGCTTTAGCCAATGCCTCTGTGTGACCAATTTCACTGTCATACACTACATATATTTTCATCATGCATCCCCCGTCTAATTAAAACTGGTAGCATCTCGTGTACATTACTTGTGTATACGAACGGTTGCACTCATACCTGGTGCTAGACCGCTGGGCACCCCTTGTAGAGTAATCGTAACTGGAATCACTTGCGTTACTTTTGTAAAATTGGCATTCGTATTTTCCGATGGGATCATAGAAAATGAGGAAGCTGTCGCTAAACCAATCTGACTGACAGTGCCTGTAATGGAGGTGCCAGGAAATGCATCTACATAAACGTCGACACTGTCGCCAACTTCAACATTTTGGATCTCAGTTTCTTTGATGTTTGCAGTGACATATAGTTTGTTCATGTTGTACGCAACGGCAAGCGGCGTTCCAGCAGCGACAAATTCATTTGTTACGGCGTTATTTTGAGCAATCGTGCCATCTTGCGGAATTTGGACATTGATATCCTGAGTCTTATTACCACTTGTGATTTCGACTTTCCCAACCGTTCCCCCGGAACTGAGGTTAGTTCCAACTGCACCATTCCAGGATACAAGCTTTCCCGTTGCCGGCGCAGAAATCGTGATCTGTTGTCCTGCTACCTGTGCATCATCTGTCTTTAAGTACAGCGTCGATTGATTATAAAAGTAGTAACCAGTAAATCCCGCAATGATAATCACCAAAATCAGTACGACGTTCACGATTAACAAGCGTCCAGATTTCATATAGATGATTCCTCCTAATCATTCGTGTGATATAAGTGAGTCCATACTTAGTGTCACTCAAGTAAAAGTTTTTGCTTATCTTCCAATCCTTTATTGGATTTGCTGCGTCTTTGTTCTCGAATCGCTCGTTCTTTCTTACTTGCGTAGAACAATACGAGTATCAAAGCAATCGCTGTTAAGATTGCCGAAATCATAAAAGAATCGTCCATTCCCGCGACAGAGGCTTTCTGCTCAATTAATCCGTTCATCATGGACATCGCAGCTTGCTTGGCCGCTTGAAGTGACATTCCATGGGCTTCCATCAACTGCTGAATCTTCATCATATACTGACCCGATGCTGATGTCGGAGTCACTTGCCAGGACAAATGCGCAGCATGAACTGTGGTCTGTGTGGTCATGTAAACAGTGAGGACGGCTGTTCCCAATGAAGTAGCAACCTGCCGCACGGTATTTGATATCGCAGTACCTTGGCTTGTTAGTTCGAACGGAATCGTATTCATGCCAGCAGTCATAATCGGCATCATCGTCAATCCCATGCCGGCACTGCGAATGATATACAACCATTGGATAGTCGCCGAACTCGTATTTACCTCTAAAGTTGTAAAACCAAACGTTACCAATGTGACAATTATTAATCCGATGATGGCAAGAGGTCGCGCACCAATTCGGTCAAATAGGCGGCCACTAATCGGCATAAGCACGGCCGAGACCAATGCACCAGGCGTCATAAAAAGCCCAGTACGTATAGCCGAGAACCCTTGGGTATTTTGGAGGTATATCGGGAGAAAGAAAATACCCGCAAATAGAGCAACGAATATCAGTGAACTAAGGATCAGACTCATACTGAACATGTAGTTCTTCAGCACCCGTAATTGGATCATTGGGTCTTTTACCGTTAGTTCCACAACCACCAAAATACACAAACAAACAACACCTATCCAAAGGAAGGTTTCAACCTGTGCCGAACCCCACCCATCAGAGGTCACATTGTTGAACCCATACAGTAGGCTTCCAAACCCAACCACAGTGAAGATAAATCCCAAAAGATCAAATTTACCTTTCGCTTCATGTGGGAATTCGTGCATCGTTAACATACCGAGTAGAACAGCCACAATGCCAATTGGAACATTGATGTAAAAGATAAATCTCCAAGACCAATAGTCGACCAGGTACCCACTTAATGCCGGCCCAAAGGCAGGTGCGGCCATCATAGCGATCCCAAATATCCCCATCACTGCACCGCGTCGATGTGGAGGGTATATACGGAATATCATGGACATAGCGACTGGCTGCATCAAAGCTCCACCAAGAGCTTGGAGTATTCGAAATGTAATCATTGAGTCGAGATTCCACGAAGCACCACAAAGGGCTGAACCAATGGTGAATGTAATTAGGGAAGATAGAAACACTTTTTTAGCGCCAAACTTATCCGTTAGCCACCCAGAGATGGGAATTAGCATACCAAGGACAAGCATATACGCCGTGATAACCCATTGAATTTGGTCTGTGCTTGCGTTCAAGGCAGTCTCCATTTTTGGGATCGCCACATTGACGACGCTCGTATCCAAGATTGCCATAAATACTCCGAGAATAATAATCGTCATCTGTAGCGCTGGCGACTTAATGCGGTCTATTTCATACACTTGGTTGGCTGTTTGTTGCATGAACAAATCACCTCCTGTTTAAATTAAATCCATATAAGTGGGATCTTTTGAGTAAATAGTTACTCATTATTTTTTGAGGAAAGCTTATAAAACTATCCCCTCTTCACCTCCTCTAATTTTCCCCCATCGTGTTACTGACACCATGAAGAAATATATCGACCATCTTTCGGATTTCCGATTCATCATCCCCGGACCCACGAAGTTCTTTAATTGATTGTTTTATTGTCACATGTGCAAATATCATCCCTATAAATACCTTCTTGGCCTCTAAACTATCCACTTTACGAAAGGTGCCATGTTCGATTTCTGAATCAAAAACTTTCTGTGTAGCCTTCATCATACTTGGAAACATCTTCTTACGAATTGGTTCAAGCAAATCGGGGTGAAACATAGCTTCAGCAACCATCGTTTTGACCAAATTTTGACGTTCATCAATGAGTTTAACCAGGTCCAGGGCAAGTTTGGTCAGAGCCTCATCCACAGGCGTCTCTGGTCTGGAAGACAAGAATGACTCAATTCCTTTAAGGATGAATGGGCGAGTTACAAATAGGAAAAACGGCATAAGCATACCTTGTAGCAAATCTTGCTTGGTCTTAAAGTAATTAAAAATGGTTCCTTCCGACACACCTGCTTCTTTGGCAATTTCACTTGTACGACCGGCACTAAACCCTTTTTCGGAAAACACTTTAATTGCAGCTTCAATAATTGCCCAGTGTTTTTCCGTAAAGTTCATGTCAATGCCAAACTCATTCTTTATGTCCTGAATCTCAGATTGTATGTTTTCGAAATCAGTTCGGAGAAATGGTTCCTCGTCCGTTGTCATCACTATACCCCCTTTCATGATTGAGTGCTCACTCATAATACTATGCTCAATCGATTGAGTCCACCACAAAAATGAGAGACGAACATTTTGTAGCATTTCCATTAGGGGGGCCCCCCATGGATACCTCCAACAAAACGCGAAAAACCTACTTTAATACAATTTACGGGTGAACAGTACCTATTTTCTGTACTATAATCCATTTGAGAAGCACTCACCGCGATTTTTACGACGCTTTTTCGGGTCTTTATTTCCTTCCGAACTTTTGCTCTGAGTTTCCCCCGCCCTAATTTTTCGTCCTGCCCTTCACCCTCAATCCTTTTCCCTGCAACGCAAAAACACGGGCGAATTCAGGCTTTTGACCCGAATCCACCCGTGCTGTAGGAACCAACTTATTTTGCTCAGAGTAGAACTTATTTTGCTAAAGTAGATCCGCATTTTTCCGCCACAACCCCATGTAGACTTACAATCAAGTCCTTACATGGCTCGTCAGTATCGACGGGCTTTTTTTTAATCCGAGATTCCCGATGTTGACAATTCAAGTTGTTACCTAAAGGTCAAAATCCGTTAAAAACAAATGATAACCGAGGTGTACAGTTACAATTAGTCATAATGAACGAGGCCGGCCCCATTTCGTAAGCACGTGGGTTACACTGAATTTGGGATAACCAGTGCAGAGCCACAATACGAAAAGGAGCCGGTTATAG
>NZ_JBHUCX010000013.1:154453-250881 GCF_042678105.1 Alicyclobacillus fodiniaquatilis | reverse complement strand
TATCACGAAGCGAAGTTCGTTGTCAACCATTTAGGTTTTCGAAACTTGGAGACCAAGTGAAGAAAACGTTGATGTGACGGGATATATCGGTCGGAATCGAAAGAAAAGCGCTCGAAGCGACATCGAGTAATATATCACCCTTGTACCTAGATGTCAACGACAAATCTCGTCATTATTTTTGATTTTGATCATAGACTGCCTTGTCTCCTCCCTGGATGCTTAGACTGCTCTCGCCAGCTCACAACGCTACATCTAGAAACGACGTATCACGTACTACACGTGATCTTCATCTTCGCCATTTCGGATATCCACCCGGGCACATGACCAATGAAGAAAACGGGTGTAAATAAGTCGTTTGGAATCCTAAACAAGGACTGCAAGGCATCAACGGTGGCTTGAGCACCAGCGTGATCGAAACCCATTGCCGAATCTCCCTGACGCCAAAGCCCCACTGTACACTCTGCGATGTCCTCTGACTCACGCATGAGCGTAATTTCCGCCAGGGCACACTCAAACTTTTTCTCATCCCACAAACTTGCAAATTCCATGAGCGCGACGATCAGTGCAGCGTGTATATCCCGCTGGCCACCTGACGCGATGCATGCGGCTGACGTCACTTTGTCTAAAGCGTGATCGGCACAATGCATAAAAGCCTTGTCGATCATCTTAGCCATGTGCTCAGTAGGTGCCTCGCCGTGCAACATAAATAGAAGATTGGCCGTATAGGACAACAAAGGGCTTGGCTGAATCGGTTGCTTGCCTTGGCGAATGGCGTGATGTGCGGCAACAATGACGGAAAGTTGCGCAACCACCTGGACTGCCTTTTGCTTGACAGCTGACAGGTCGTTTTCATGCATATAAAAAGCCGGTAAAGCAGAAATTGCGGTACGCATTGCTAGAATGGGAGGCGCGTGGCGCAAGAGATAGAGCATCTCATACACCTGTGCAGGAACAAGCCCCTCGGCGTAAAGCATGGCTCTAAATTCATAGAGTTCCTTTCCAGTCGCCGGAGATCCGTAAATACGGAAAAAAGCCAACTCTTCAAATGTGGCGTATTCGACTGTCTCATGAACCGGATATGCTTTCGAAGACAATCCATCTGACTGAACACCAACGAGACCAACACCTGTATTGCCAGAACAAGCCCTTTCTGCCTCATGATAGACCAATGACTGGTGAGGCTTCTTTGTCATGCGCTGTCCTGTTTTGGGCATGTGCAATTGATCCCCTTCTGTTATAAATAGAGATAAACGAAGCCCGTAAATCCCTACGACAGGGAGATGACGAGCTTGTCCGGTCATATGATATGGAATGATTTCAATGCGTAACAGTGACGACGACGGTCGGACTTGCCACATCAGGTGTAGGATCATTCATTGCCGCATATACGCTGGAAGGTGCAATCAGCACCAGCAAAATACTTACAACAGTTGAACACAATGCGCGTTTCCCCATGATATAAACACCCCTGATATGTACGAATGGTCTGTGTTAGGCATGAGTTTACATCGCAAATTCGTGTGTAAATCCGATAGAATAAGTAAAAGATATTTACCGGGGTAAATGGTGAGTGTTCAAATTGATTTGGCTATGCAATTGTGCTTTCTGGCGCGTGTGTCAATGCATGCTCCGGAACGTTTCTCCAACCCGCGCATAAGGGGGGACATCATGATGATTGGTGACAAAATACGTGAATTAAGATTGCAATTGGGGCTTTCACAGCGACAATTGGCCGCTCCCGAGATGACGCGGGCGTACATCAGCATGATCGAAAATGGCCGTGTGATTCCTTCAGAAAAAAGCCTCCGCATCATTGCAATGAAACTCGGCAAACCACTGAGCTATTTTTACGCCCATGACGCTCAAGGAGACAAAGAGATATATGCAGCTCTTTTGACTGGGGCGAACCAAAAAGTAAAGGACAAAGAGCCCGATGTTGCGCTGCATTTGCTGCGAAAAATACTGTCCGACTGCAATGACGACAGACTAAAGTTGGAAGCTTATCACTTATCCATCTCCGTCAAACGCTCCCTCAGGCAATTGGAGAGCGCTTTTGCAGATTGTCAACTAGCGCTGCAATTGGCGCAAAAGGTTCAGGATAGAGAAAAATCCGTCCTGCTCTATCTCCAAATGGGCGCTATCGCCTTTGCAATGGAAGACTTTTTGACCGCCCGAGAATCTTATCAAAACGTCATTACGCTCACACATGCGTTAAAGAGTATGGAGGAGGAACGTGTCAAGGGGCTGACCTTTCTCGCGACCAGTTCATTGCGGCTGGGACAGCCAAAAGCGGCCATTGACGCCTATGAAGCTGCACTCAAAGAACCCTTTGTGCAAGGAAATCCTGAGCAGTATGGCATGATCGCCATGGGACTTGGAAAGGCGTTGTTTGAAGATGGACAGATGGATAAGAGCTATCAACGGACGAAAGAAGCTGCTGCGAGGTTCAAATCTGTCCATAGTGACAACTATGCGCAGGCGCTGCACAACTTGGCTGTGCTAGAGATGTCCACAGGCCACTTGCTCACAAGCTATGAGCTCTATGAGCAATGCATGAAAGAGTATCAACGATTGAATCGCGTCGATAAACAAGCATCCCTCATGGAGGATTTGGCCACCTATTGGATCAAACGCGGCGAGTTGGACAAGGCGCAAAAACTGTGCTGGGAAGGCATTCAATTGCTGGAGCAAAAAGACGATGGGCTGATTCGTGGGCGTTTTTACAGAGCGCTCGGTCATATCTACCAAGAACAACGCAATTATACACAGTCGTTCTATTCATACCGCATGAGCTATGATTTGTTGCATCGGATCAAAGCCCATCAAGAAGCAGAAGTAAGTTTGCAGGCCCTCAACCAGTTGAAACAAATGCAGGAATTTGGCACCGACGAACAAGGCTGCTGACCACACCGAGGCGAATGTATGTCATTTCGAAAAAAGCCCAACCACCACACTCGCCATCTCAAGCAGCCTGTCTCCCTACATCCCACTCCAGGCTCTAAAATCAATATCCTCTTGTTCGATCCACCCGTCCATACAGCGCATCACTTTGCCGATACAGTCGGAGATTGTCCAAGAAAAATCGGCTGACGTCCGCCGCCATGCTCGGCCCAGAAATGTGCGGTGTCACATATACATTTGGCAGCGCCCAGAGTGGGCTATTGGCCGGAAGCGGTTCGTGCTCGAACACGTCCAACACAGCTGCGCCAAGCCGCCCCGCCATCAAGGCGTCAGTCAAATCCGCCTCAGCGACAATCTGCCCCCGCCCGACGTTGATGAAGACAGTACCCGCTTTCATCTGCTCAAACACCTGGCGGCCGACGATGTGATATGTCTGGCTCGTTGCCGGCAAAGTGATGACAACATAATCCAAGTTCTGGACAAACTGCGTCCACTCCGCAGATGTAAAATGGCGATCCACCGCGTGCGCTTGTTGCCCACTTAAACTCAGGCCATGCACCACCATATCGAATGCACGCGCTTTGCGCACAATTTCCAACCCGATGGATCCCAGTCCCGCGACGCCAATCTTCTTTCCGGCCAGTTCTGTAGGTATCAATGGCGACCACATCTGCTTTTGCTGTGACGCGCGCATAGGCTCAATACACTTGGCAAGATACAAAATGTAGGCGAACACATACTCGGCAATCGGTCTCCCAAACTGCCCAACCACACGCGTGATGATGATATGCGATGGCACGGTGTGATCAGCCATCAAATCATCCACACCTGCGCCCATCACTTGCATCCAACGCACAGAAGCCGCCTCTGGCCTTGATAGTAGATGAGTCGGAAACTTCCAGCCAAAAATGATCTCCGTATCCGGCAGTTCCATCAATGCTTGTGCTGGCGTTGAAGCCACCGCGATGACAATGTCATCCAGATGCTGCAAAGCCTCTGCAAATTGTGCGGCTTCCCGTTCCTGATAGACCAAAATTTTGAGTAGACGATTCATGTTTCTTGCTCCTCAAGACCTTTGATTTGAAAATTTAAAGCATAGATTTTGGTAGTGATATCCATCTAAAAAAGGACGCAGACATTCGCCGCGCCCTCGCCCCCACTTCCCCCATTCGCTACTTAAAATGGTTTCGTGACAAGCGACTTCAACTTTGCTTCGATACTTGCGCGCTGCGGTTCCAAGAATGGTGGAAGCGCAAGCGTTTCTCCCAAGTGTTCAAAATCCTCATCTGTCGTGAACCCAGGCCCATCTGTCGCTAGTTCAAACAGAATGCCGTTGCGTTCGCGAAAATAGATAGATTTGAAATAATAGCGATCCACATATCCTGAAGTACGGAATCCCGCCGTCTGTATGCGGTCCAGCCAAGCCAGATACTCCTCGTCATTCGGCACACGAAACGCGACATGGTGCACACCGCCACTGCCCAACCGCTCAAACGGCAAGTCAGCGCGTTCTTCCAGGTGCACCTCCGCGCCCGCTCCACCAGCACCCGTGGCAAACACGAGAATATCCGGCTGACCGGGGGCATTGGACGCATACTGCCCATTTTCCCGAAATCCCATCACATCCGTCAAGGTTCGCGCCGTGCGTTCAGCATCACGCACCGTCAATGTCACAGGCCCCAATCCGTGAATGGCATTCTGCTTTGAAACGGGACTTTTTTCCCACGGTGTGCCCCCAGGAACCCCTGTTTCATCGCCATCAGCGACCAGAATCAAGCCAAGGCCCTCAAAATCGCGAAATGCCAACGTATCCCGGCCCGCACGCGACAAAATGCCTTCATGCGCGATATTGAACTCATTTAACCGGTCCTGCCACTGATTGAGCGCCTCGCGGTTTGGCACACGCAAGGAGACAGACGAAATGCTGCTGACACCAGACGTAGTCCGAGTCGCATGCGGAATGTCAAAGAACGTCAACTCAGTTCCAGGATTACCGCGCTCGTCGCCGTAAAACAAGTGATAAGATGACGTGTCATCCTGATTGACTGTTTTTTTGATCAACCGCAGGCCCATATTTTGGGTATAGAACTCGAAATTTTTGGCTGCCTGACCCGTGATGACTGAAACGTGATGAATGCCTTTCAGTTCCATCGCTGCTTCCCCCTTGTAGGCCCGCAATTGCAAAAACTGCATATTGCGGAATGTTGTCTATTCCGGTGAAATTCGCCAGAACGTTCATGTCATCGAACAACGATAGTATAGCACCAATCAGCATAAACTTACAATAATATATAAACTTTTAATATGTAACAAAGATTAACCACAGCACCCATACTGTCGAATAATCGCCATCGTTCAATCCCCTTCACCAGTCCAAGGCTTCATAATCGACTTTTACACTCGACTCACAGGGAATCGGCACGGAATCTGCTAATGATGATTTCCCTAACTGCAGTTCCTTTGACATCACAATCGAAGGATAGCGCACTTCGGGCGGTTCAACTGTGCCAATCGGTTCCCAACCTCTGGATTCATAATATTTCTCGGCTGTATGCGTAAACAGATGTAAAGTACGATGCCCCATAGATAAAGCGATAGACTCCATCTCTTGCATGAGTCGATGTGCGATCCCCTGCCCTCGATATTGTTCAAGAACGAACAGGCCTGCCACCCATGGTGTAAGTTGTCGATAAGACGTCAATTGAAATTCGAGGAGACTGACACTGCCGACAGGAATGGTATCCTCTATCGCAACAAGCGCGATCGGAAGCGTGTCGCGATTCGTTCTCTCCGAAAATCGCTCAACAGACGACCTGAAATCCCGCTCATTCGACGTGCGCATCTCTAACTGATGCATAAACGCAAGCACGTGAACCCACGCTTTGTGATCAGCCAGATATTCAATTTTCACACCGCATCGTCCCCTGTCTTTCGCTCACAGCGCACGCCTGCATCATTCAGGTCAAATCCGTGAACTGGCGCGGTTTCCAATTGACCACGGCAAAGGCGCTCCATCTCTTCCACACGTATCAAATACAATCCGCTTACTTCTTCAAGCGCTGGACGATAATCTGTCAGCGCATCCTCATCCCGAACCCAGACGAACACATTGCAGAATTCATTGTCCTGCACATCCTGCCAAATGTTTGCACTCTGAAAAACGCCTACTTTGTGCAGACGCGCAAACTCCATGGCAATGCCGAGTTCTTCCCAAATCTCCCGAACGCCATCCGCCGGGCTTTCCTTTGTCGCCAAATGCCCCGCACAGCTAATGTCCAACTTGTTGGGGTACGTGTCCTTTGTCCGATGTCGCCGCTGCAACAACAGGAAATCTCCCGCTTGCGACCGATGCAGGACCCAACAGTGGAAAGTCTGATGCCAGTGCCCAACCCGGTGCACTTCTTGGCGGGATGCCGTACCCAATAGGCGCATCTCTTCGTCAAAAACATCAAATATCTCGTCCATAAAATGCTCCGCCTCTCAAATCCCTCTCGCCGATGCGTTCATCCAGCCAAACCGCTCTTACAATAAGCTGGACTGCACCATTTATGTACAACTGCCGCTCATTTTCCTAAAGCGAAAAATGATGGCAGGCGGCATTTCATACCAATCAAACTGACCATTATCCTCGTCTTTGGAGAAACTCGGCTCTGCTGTGCCGTCGAGCACGAAACCGAAGCTAAACAACAAGTTCAAATAGTACGACAACGGCCTGTGAAACATGAGATGGGGAAGCGGTTGATTTCGAATACCGATGGCACTGTAACATTCTGCAGTCAGATACCTTGAAATTTGAATACTGTCCCTGACCCTCATCTCGCCGTTCACTTCCTCAACTTCGTGCACTTTTCTCATGTGGGGTGTTTGAAAGCAAGGATGCGTGATGGAAAAAACAAAAACGCCATTTGGCTGCAGCAAAGTATGCAGCGCCCTTATCAGCGGTGTGATGTCCGCAATATCCATCAGTGCCATGTTGGCCACCGCGCTGTCGAACCGCTGACGCCCAAGCGCCAGCAGGGCTTCATCATCGGTCGCATCCACCACGCGATAATCGATGTGATCAATCCCATCTTTTGACCGCAATCTTGCCCGTTCAACCATCTTGGCACTGTAGTCAAAAGCAATGACTTCTGCGCCAAGCTCAGCCAGTCTTCTGGAGAAATTACCGTTGCCACAGGCGATATCCAAAACAGTTTGTCCCTTTTGCACATTGAGCAATTTTTCCGTGCTTGGGCGAATCAATTCGCGATGAAATCGATTGCTCGCCTCCCCCATATAATCGTCCCAGTGTTCGGCGTTTGCCTCCCATCTTGCTTGTGAATCCTGTACGCTATCTCGCCACTCGCTCAACGCCCGGTCACCCCTTCATCCAACTGGTGTCGATCACGATTTCAATCCACTTCCCCGCCTCAAAATGAAAGAGGGCCTGCCCAACGGCAAAAGCCCTCTTCTGTGACGCAAACGGGTTTATTCGCCCGCCATCTCTCGCTTCAGACGCTCCAGATCATCCGAGACAGCCGAATCGCGCTTGAGTTCATCCAACTCGCGCGCGGTCTTGTCGCGAGTATCGAGCGGATCGTCCAATATTCCTTCATTGGCCAACGATTCCATCGCTGAAGCCCGCGCGAGCATCTGATCCGTTTTGTCCTGCGCCCTTTGTATCGTTCCGCCGACATCGCCCACCTGTTTGCTGATGCCCGACAGCGACTCACCGATCCTCACTTCGGCTTGCGCCGCGCTGTAGCTTGCCTTCGTGACTTCCTTTTGCACCTTGAACGCCTCAAGGCGATCCTGATATTTTCGCTCCGCAGCCTTCAATCGCTCAACTTGTTCGCTGATGCGCGCCAGCGCCTCCTGCTGGGAAGCGACACGCGCCAACGCGTTCTGCTTGCGATTCAATGCGGCTTGCGCCAAATCTTCACGGTTCATCTTGAGCGCTGTACGGGCGTCCTCTTCATGCGACAAAGCTTCCTTGTTCGCCGCATTGATTTGATTTTCCAACGCTTTTTGCTCAGTGACGACATCTGCCAAATGTCGTTTGACCTCCTGCATCGACGTGAGCATCTTCTCATAGCTCAAATCCAGCGCAGCATTCGGATCCTCTACCGAATCCAGTAACTTGTTGATCTTCGATTCCGCAATATTTGCGGCGCGCCGAAAGATATTCATGTGTATGATCCCCTCACTTTAGTCATTCAGAGAAAGAATGAGACTCGGCGACGCTATGACATGATCCGCCCGAATCGGCGTAACTGCAGTGCCGATTGCAAAAAACTCGATGACGTGTGATCCCCAACCGTGGGATTTCTCGGACAATTGGACGCCGACCACGCCTTCCGCTTTGGCATCGTGGGCCTCTTTCTGCATCCGTTCCATCGCCAATTCGCGCGCATCGTACATCGCTTGCGTAAAGTTTGGCAACTCCACATTCCGACCGATATTGCCAAACGCCTTGAACATGCTCTGGTGCGCGACGTGATAGACACAACTGCCCATCACCATGGACAGCGGCCGATAGCCCGCTTTCAACAATGTCCAAAAATCCTGCCCGGACAAATCAGAAGTGAATGGACGATTCTCATGGGTGCGGAATTTCGCCCCCTGATCCCGCGCGACGACCGCGGTGCCGATGGCCATAAATTCGGCGACATCCGACCCCCACTCGTAGCGATTCACTTCCAGGCGAACCCCGACAATGCCATCCGCGCCGAGCGCGTGCGCCTCTGTTTCCATACGCTCCATGGCAAGTTCGCGCGACTCATACATGGCCTGCGTCAGCACCGTCAATTCCATGCTTTGGTTGTACCCGCCGCGCTGCAAGCCAATATGATAGACCGAACTGCCCACGACCAAACCGACTGGCTCAAACCCGGCATCCCGCACCAAGAGATATTCGTTCACAGACAAATCAGAGGTAAAGACGCCCTCGTGGCTTCCTGCGCTCCGCAGTCCTTTCAGCCGTTCCAACGCGTGCTGGGATAACCCTTCCAACTGTTCAGACACAACAAATCTCCTTTCGGCGCCTTTGTGGCACTATTCTCCCAATGGCTCAAATGCCAAGTCTGCAACTTTGTCATTCATCGACAAGACCGGCCTGATGTCAAGAGGTAAAGGCCGTTTTTGCGCCGATACGACCGTGCCCAGGGAGACCACTTCCAGGATGTGATCCGTCCGTTCATCATTTTCTCCCCGCTCCACTTCTACCTCGTAGACTTTCATCCGGGTATCGTGTGCGAGAATGCCGTTGCCTTTCAGCGAGCGCGCATCGCGAATCATGTCTGCCATCGCGTTGTGGCGCGCATCGTAGACGGCTTGAGTGAACGAAGGCATCTCCTGGTTGAACCAACTGTATTCGCGCCGTTTATCCTGCCAAGACGTGTATTGGTAATAGACAGAAACCCCGAGCGCCAAGCCAACGGGAACCGAATCGTGCATCAACAGTTTCGTCAGTTCCTGTCCCTCCACGGTGCACAGCAGCGGCCGCCCATGCGTCTCCAGACCATCGATGGCCACCGCCGTGCCAAAGGCGGTGAACTCCGTGTCGTGGCCAAAGTATCCCGGCGTTCGCGTATCCACCCGCACGCCAATGACCGCATTCGCGCCGAGTTCCTCGGCCTCCATCGCCATCCGCTCTAAAGCTTTGGTGCGCCCATCGCGAATGGCACGCGCAATCACCGTGAACTCGCCTGCCGACCAACTGCCACGCAAATCCGCTTTCGAGTATCCGATGTGGTAAAAACAACTGCCCATCACCATGCCGAGCGGGCGGAACCTGTATTTCGCAGTCAGCAACCACTCCGCCACCGACAAATTACTTGTCCATGGCAGTTGCCCTTGGCGCTGTTCGGCGATTCGCTCGCGAATATAGGGCGGCAGCCGCCCATCCTCAAGCGCCTCCATGGTTGCTTGCGCCTGCTCCTGTTCAGCCAATCTACGTTCCTTATCCACAGACTGGGATTGGCCTCGACCAAACCAACGCACAGCCATTCACCTCCTTACACATGCATATTTGTTAAGAGAATAAGAATCGTTGTAACGCCTCTCTCGTTTCTTCGTGTTGTTGCGCATAAGTCTCTAAAGCTGCGGACAACTCGGCAAGCCACTGCGCAAACTCAAGCGGCACAGTTTTCAACACAATGCCGCGGCCCATTTTTGCTTTTGCGGTTCGTATGCCTTCCCGCTTGTCATGTGTCAATTGAAACTGTTCGTCGTCAAAGTTGACCATTATCCGCCGAACTGGTGTCTCCTTCGAAAAAAACGAGCGATGGCGCTCCACGATGGCCTTGCTAGGCAACGCCTGTTCCAAGCGAACAGCCAGTGCTTCGGCAAGCGCCTTTTCATCTGTGGCGCCTCGGCGCCACTCTGCGGCAGACAAGTCAAATGAAAATCCATCGACGGACAACGCCCCTAGCCTCCTCGTATCGCACCTAAGTCATCCTGATTAACAAAATACGGAATCTTCTTTTCTCTCAATCCTATTCCTGGCATGAAGCCATTGTCAAGATGGACGGTGGACTCATCTTCCAGTTCGCACCAACCTCAACAACTCCGCGCTGGCGCGGCTCGGATCTTCCGCCTGCATGATGGCCGACACAACGGCGATGCCAGCCGCACCCGCCTGCATCACTTCTGGTGCATTTTGCCGGGTGATGCCGCCGATGCCAACCACCGGAATGTCCACCTGCCTGGCAATGCCAGCCAGCCCTTGGATCTCACACATGTCCGCGTCCGGCTTAGAGGACGTCGGAAATACGGATCCCACGCCCAGATAATCCGCCCCTTCTCGATCAGCCGCCGTCGCTTCCGCCAAAGTGCACGTGGAAACCCCGATGATCCGCTTGCCAATCAACCCGCGAACGTCCGCGCAGGCAATATCGCTTTGCCCCACGTGCACCCCATCGGCATCGGTGAGCATGGCAATATCAACGCGATCGTTCACAATGTACAGCGCGCCAAACTCCGTGGTCATTTGACGGATGGCTTTGCCTAGTTCCACCAACTGCCGACCGTCATCGTGTTTGCGCCGAAGCTGCACGGTGGTGACGCCACCCTCCAGCGCCTTCCTAATTATATGTAATAACGCGTCGCAATCTGTACGCTCATCTGTCACTAAATACAGCGCCAGCATTGCTCGCAACTTGTCACTCGTCATCATGTTCCCATCCTCCATGCATTCATCGTCACACGCCTGACGCGCCAGCGCAACCAAAGATTTTTCACATGCCGATATACCGGGCATAAAGACTGCGGGCAATTCCTTCTTCTTCCACACCATGAATGAGCGCCCGCCCATCGGCAAACAACGTGATTTGAACATTTCCCAAGTCGCACCGAAGCAAATCTCGGTTGTGGCGCACCTCGCCGAATTGCGCCAAACGCGCCGCCATTTGAGCCAATGGCGTGCCAAGCCCCGCTGCCGGCCGCACCTGGATGGTCTGGCGGCCACACATGGAAACTGTCAGCCCATCCATGCGCTGCTCAAGCGCGCGAAACTGCCGTTGTTGACAACATGGACATTCGGGTTTCGGCGCACTCAACGGACGTTTGTGAAACTCGTTTTGCCACACATCCATTTGGACGATCCCGCCGTTTAACGCAGCCAAATTGCCTGTCAAATACTTGAGCACCTCCGCCACTTGCAGGGAAGCGACCATAGAGACCACTGGCGCGATGACACCGACCGTATCGCAGGTATCATGCCCGCCGCCTGCAGTGTCGGGGCCAAACAGACAGACCAGACAAGCTGTATCACCTGGCCGAAAGAACGCCGTTGTGCCATAGGAGCTGACAGCCCCGCCGTAGGACCAGGGAATGTTGTGTTTGACGGCGACGTCATTGAGCAAATAGCGAACTTGAAAGTTATCGGTGCCATCCAGGATGACATCCACATCTGTCAATAGCCGTTCGGCATTGCGCCAAGTGACATCTTCAATCACCGCTTCGATCTCGACGTCCCCATTCGCTTGACGCAGTTTCTCGGCGGCGGCGGCGGCTTTGGCTCTGCCTTCTGCCGCATCCTGCTCATCATACAGCGACTGCCGCTGCAAATTTGACCACTCAATGATGTCTCTATCAATCACCCGGACAAAACCGACCCCTGCGCGGACAAGTTGCGTCGCAAGCACTGTGCCAAGCGCCCCCATACCGACGATGGCCGCGCGCGCCTGACCAAGCCGCGTTTGGCCTTCTGCCCCAATGGGCGGAAACAGGATTTGTCTTGAATACCTACTGTTCTCCACGATGTTGTATCGCCCCTTTCTTCTACATCTCAGTACATCCGTGACAATGACAACCACCTGCGAATCAACCGTACCTGATTTTGCGCTCGACCTTATGATACAACCAGCGCCGGTACCTGGCACGCGATTCTAGTGAAAAGCATGATAGCCATCCCTGTCTTGACGGTGCAATGCCCCCATGATAGCCTAATTTCAACGGTCGTTTAAAATCGCCGTTCACTCGACAGAGGTGTGTTAGTTGGGTTCAAAATGGAAACCCGCCGTACCTGTTATTCAGGTGCGGCTTTTTTCGTTATCGAGGTGAAACATGAACACAGTTTTACACGTGATCAGCGACAGAAACCGGCGGCGTCTCCCTTTAGTTGATGCGCTTGTCGAAGCAGCAAAAGGCGGCGCGGATGTCATCCAAATCCGCGAGAAAAAAGCGCCTGCATCCGAAACGTACACCCAAGTGAAACAACTACAGCAACACCTGGCGACAAATGGTCTGGCCGCACGCGTCTATGTGAACGACAGGACAGACATCGCCATTGCCACAGATATGGACGGCGTCCACCTGGCGGCCAAATCCCTGCCAATCGAAACCGTGAAAGCGCTGCGGGGCCGCGCGAACTGGCACGGTCGAATCGGTTGCTCTGTGCACCACATCGACGAAGCCGTGCAGGCAGAGAAAGACGGCGCGGATTATGTCACGTTTGGCCATGTTTTTGCGAGCGAATCCCATCCCGACATTCCACCGCGCGGATTGTACGCTTTGCGGCGGATCGTCGAAGCCTTGTCCATCCCTGTCATCGCCATTGGTGGTATTGACCATACCAACGTCGGGGCTGTGTTGGACACGGGGTGCAGCGGCATTGCCGTCATTGGCGCCATTTTGGATACCACAGACCCGCGCGGCGCGGCCGAAGAGCTGAAAGCGGCGATGGCGCGAGCAGATGCACACCCTAAGGTGCCATTTTAGGCAGATTTGTTGACTCGCTTGTCCAAAAACACAACAAATCACAGCAAGAGAGGGGGCTTTTGCATGCAAGACGTGTTTGATGTCATCGTCATCGGCGGCGGCGCCATTGGGGCGACGAGCGCCTGGCGGCTGGCCCAGACTGGACGGCGCGTGCTGTTGCTGGATAAAACCCGGCTTGGCAGTGAAGCGTCCAGCGCCGCAGCGGGCATGTTGGGCGCACAACTGGAAGTCGCTGAACCGGGGCCATTCTATCATCTCTGTCTGGAAAGCCGGGCATTGTATCAAGGGTTTGTCGACGAATTGTTCGACGCAACTGGCATCGACGCACAATTGACACACAACGGCATTTTGCATCTCGCCTACACTGCGGCGGAAGCAGAAGCACTGCAAAATCGGAGGATCTGGCAGACGAGCGCCGGCGCCAAAGCAGAATGGCTTGACAGCAAGACCGTGGCGGAACTGGAACCTGCCCTGTCCGCTTGTTTGGGTGCGCTTTTGCTGCCAGACGACAGCAACGTCTATGCGCCGTTGCTGGTGCAGGCGCTCGCTGTCGCCGCAAAACAAACTTGCACAGTGATGGAAGGCGTGGAAGTCACCGACATCGAACCACACCCCAGTCATGGCTACACGGTCCTCACTCCGACCGGAAACTATGCAGGTGAATCGGTCGTCATCACCGCAGGGGCCTGGGCGCAGCGGCTGTTGCAACCTTTTTCCACACCTTGCGCCATCCAACCGGTCAAAGGCCAACTTTTGTCGATCCGCCCGCGCCACGCTCAAAGGTTTCGCCACACCATCTTCAGTGACGACGTCTATCTGGTGCCCAAGCGAGATGGAACGGTGGTCGTCGGCGCAACCGAGGAACACGACGCAGGCTTCAATCGCGACGTGACCGCTGACGCACTGCTGTCTTTGCTGTCCGCAGCCCACCACATTGCGCCAGCGCTAAAGGACGCCGTGTTCGAGCGAAGCTGGACGGGGTTGCGGCCTGGCTCGCCAAACGGGCAGCCCTGGATTGGGGAAGTCGCCCAGTTTCCGGGATTGCACGTGGCCGTCGGCCATTTTCGCAATGGCATCCTGCTCTCGCCCGTGACGGGCAACATGGTCGTCAAATCGGTCACCGGCGAAGCTTGGCCGACGCGTTGGCAACCGTTTCACGTCGCTGGCGCTGCATCGCGCGGCGTTTTGCAAAATGAGTCGCGTTAAACAAGAACGAGGTGATGACATGGAGATTACCGTGAATGGCAAACTGCTTCAGACGGCTACCGACGCGACGGTCGCGCAGTTGATCCAACAGTTGACACTGGGCAATGAGCGGATCGCCGTGGAACACAATGCGCGCATCCTGGAACCTGATGAATGGCACGATGTTTCCCTCGCCGAAGGCGACACATTGGAAATTGTCCGCTTCGTCGGCGGCGGTTGATGGGCACATCGTTTGTCGCGTCGCACCACTAAAAGAATGACAACCAAGGAGGGTCACCTATGGAATCACTCACCATCGCCGGACGCACATTTCAATCCCGTCTCATGGTCGGCACCGGTAAATACAGCAGTCTGCCGCAGATGAAGGATGCGCTTGAAGCCTCTGGGGCGCAGATTGTCACTGTGGCGGTCCGCCGGGTCAATCTCGACAACCGCGAGGAATCACTGCTTTCCTATATCGATCTCGACAAATACACGCTGCTGCCCAACACAGCCGGTTGCCGCACTGCGGAAGAAGCGGTGCGCACAGCCCGCTTGGCGCGCGCCGCCGGCATGTCCAACTGGGTCAAGCTGGAGGTCATTCCCGACGATGGCACGCTTTTGCCTGACCCTGTGGCGACCGTGGAAGCGGCAGCGCAACTGGTCAAAGACGGTTTTGTCGTGCTGCCCTACACCACAGATGACCACACCGTCGCCAAGCGTTTACTCGACATCGGTTGCGCCACCATCATGCCCTTTGGTTCGGCCATCGGCACAGGGCAAGGCCTGCCCAACCCCGAGCGTTTACGGCGCATTATCGAATTGGTGAATGGCCGTGTGCCCGTCGTCATTGACGCTGGTATCGGCGCGCCGTCCGACGCGGCTTTGGCGATGGAACTCGGCGCCGACGCTGTCCTTGTCAACACGGCCATCGCCAAGGCGCAAGATCCCGTCCGCATGGCTGCCGCCATGGCGCACGGCGTCGAAGCTGGCCGACTGGGCTATCTTGCCGGAAGAATTGCGCGCACAGCAGTCGCTTCTCCGAGCAGTCCAGAAACCGGAATGATCAGCGATGATCATTAAACATTTCATTTGCAGAATAGAAAGATAGAAGCTATATTGTTCCATAGGAGATGTTTCGAAAGGGGAATTTATACTTTATGCCAGCAAACATGTAATGGTTCATTTGGCATTTCACCAAAATGTCAAATCATGAATTGTGCGTAAGTCTAATTTTTCTAAAAGGCTGTCATGGGATTTTTACGCACATTTTTAACCATTACAAGGGACGCTGGGATAAGGTTTTTCACGATATCACACAGCGGATCGCCTGCAATGGGTTGATCCGCTTTTTGTTTGTCTGCGTTCAAGTTCACATCTCCATCATGTTTTTGCGCTCCTTTGTCATGGTGTGCAAGCCGTCTCTGACAGCCACAAAAATATGTCAGAGGAATGATGTATATGCAATCGCGTTTGGAAGAAATGGGTTCATTTTTTGACGTGCGTATCGACGGATACGACGAACACATGCGCGCTATGTTCGAGGATTTTGAACTTTATTACGAAACCATCGCCCGTCCCATCGCAGAGACAACCAAGCCCATTGACGTGCTTGATTTGGGATGCGGCACAGGCGCAGAACTCAACACACTGTTCAAGCAGGCGCCACAAGCGTGTGTGACAGCTGTCGATCTGTCCGCGCAAATGCTCAACAGACTACTGCAGAAGTTTGAAGCGTACAAAGGGCAGATCACACCTGTCCAAGGCTCTTACTTGTCGCTTCCCTTTGCAAAACATCACTATGATTACGCAGTTTCAGTCTATACGATGCACCACTTCACCCCGGATACGAAACGCGCGCTGTATCAGAAGATATGCAACGCGCTAAAACCGGGTGGAAAGTACATCGAAGGGGATTGCGTAGTGACGCCAGAAAAAGAGCAGGAAGTCTGGCAATGGTATCGTGATCGTTACACGGCGGAGCATCTGCAGGCAGCCTGTGCGCCAGAAAACACACTTTATCATATTGACATCCCCTGCACAGTGGAAACACAGCTGCAACTGATGCGGGAAGCCGGGTTCGCCAACGTCGAATTGATTTGGTATCGAGAAAAAGAAGAATCAGCGATTTTCGTAGCTGAAGTTTGATTTGAACATTGACAGCGCCAGATGAGGAATCTGGCGCTGTTAGCGATATAACCTCCAGTGTACCTCCGCGCTTAATGCGTTTTGCATCAGCCATATCATGAAAATGCCAACCAATCGGGGCAGCAAGAATGGTACACAAAAATGTATCGACTTTATGTTTTGGATAGTAAAAATCAAGGAGATTTCAACGCTTGGGCGTTATTCTAAGGGAGACAAATGCAGTAAACCTCATCTGAATAGGACGAATTGCGCTTCGCATAATGAGCGCCACCTGCATGCTTGTCAGCATAGAGAAGTTCGTTTTCGTCGACCGCACGACGGACTTCGAGAAAAAGGGGGAATGCAGCAAGTGGCCAAACGACATCTTTACGAAATTGATTTAATGCGGGCTTTCATCATGTTAGCCGTCCTTTCCGTTCACACGACCTCATTTTTTCTTTCGCAAAATCCGGATATGAGTCCCGCATTTTTGACAATCGGTTCTCTTCTGACGTCCATGCACTTCACACGCGAATCGTTTATGTTCATGACTGGGCTTGTCCTGTTCGTCACTTATTATCACCGGACATTTCGAGCCATTGACTTCTGGAAAAAGCGGTTCTTGCTCATCGCCATTCCATACCTCGCGTGGAACGTGGTCTACATCATATTTAAGGGTTTATACTACCCGTCACACAATTATTGGGGCGCATTGGCGCTCTGGAATGATTTTCGTCATTCACTCTTTACCGGGAATCAATATTATCTCTATTACGTGCTCGTTTCTATGCAACTGTATATCATCTTTCCACTCTTGCTCAAAGGACTACGCAAATTTGAGCGCTACCACGTGCACATTTTCATTGGCAGTTTTGTCCTGCAGCTATTGCTCATGGCCATTTGTAAATTTGTCCTGCCTGGCATCAACAAAGCGACACTTCCACCCGTCTTGTCCAATCTGGACCAATACCGGGATCAATTTGTGCTCGCGTACCAATTCTGGTTTATCGCTGGCGGCATCGTCGCATGCCACTATGAGAAAATCCTCGCCTTCGCCCATCGGCATCATCGGGCCATCCTGACTGCACTGTTTTGTGCAGTCCCCATCGTGTGGGGTCATTACTTTTTTGATCGGCTCGTCTTGCACGAACGAGAAGGGCTAGCGGAAGTGGTGCTACAGCCAATCATGGTGCCCTACAGTTTAATTGTCACAGCTAACATCTGGTATGCGGGTGTGCGATGGGCTGAGCGGCGCACGCAGCCTGCTTGGCAGCCGTTTAGTTGGTTCATCAAACGGGCCGCAAATGCCTCATTCGGCATTTATCTCATTCAGCCTTTTCCTATCGTGTACATGGAAAAGTTCATGCACCATCTCCGCAATATCGGCGCGCCAACTTGGTTGCATTACAGCCTATGGCCGTTCTGTATTTTGTTCGTCTATTTTTCCGGCTTGTTGATTGCGCATTGGATGGGAAAAATTCCGTATATATCCTATGTCGTCGGTCGCAAGGCGCCATTCTCTCGTGTGGCCAACAAACCGCTTCGCGAGTCCAGCACGACCGCTTAGAGGGTCAGTGCTGGACATAAATTTGGATGTTAAAACACATTCCCGGACATGTGTGCTTCATCACGCCCCAATAAACAAAAGCGCCTCGCATTTGTCGGAATAACCGTCATCAGGCCCGACAGAAGATAATCCTGCCGGGCCAACGTAATACGTGGATGAAGTGTTCTGTCATATCATACCTGACCAACTGACAAACGTCTGTCGCACACAGTTTGCACCATAATGCGCCCTTCAGACTTGGCTTCGATCACGCCATTTTTCTCTGCACAATACGCTGCATAACGAACCAGCGCATTGGTCATCTCTCCGGCAGCATGCTGAAGAATGCATCCCTTGAACTCATAGCCGGAACCTCCAGAAGCGATGTAATCGTTGATCACCACCCGGTAGGTCATCTGTGGACAAAAAGGCGCTCCCGCATGAAACAGCTCTACATCGAGTATTTTCCCCGTTTCATCTGTCCAAATCTTGTAGGTCAATCCAGAAGTCTGCAAATCAATGCGATTGGCGTTGGCAAAGGAATAGCGAATCACCTCGGCAATCGCTTCTCCCGTCATTTCAACCACGACCATTTGATTCCGAAACGGCGCCACTTTATAGAGTTGCCCAATCGTCATGATTCCCTGGGGAATTGGCAGGCGTATGCCGCCATTATTGACGAAAGCAATATCTGCTTTTGTGCAGTGACGAAGCGCGTCAGCATAGAAGTTTCCCAGCGGCGCATCCTGATGATGAATGTTGTCGATGGAAAGCCCTGTTGTCACGCCGATTTCTCTGTCTAATACGTCCCTGCTGTCTCGGAAATATTGCTCCACCTGACGTTGAATCCCTTCGTCCACATCTTGCAAAGCGTCAACAGAAATGAGCGCGCTGTTCATTTTTTCGATCCTGCGCGCAGCAACGTTATAATGAATGGTCAAATCCCCCAAAAATTCGCCAAATGCGCCTGTATTGATAATCGGTGTGCCATTGACAGGCTCTAGTTCCACTACGGTATGTGAGTGCCCACCGATGATCAAATCATATCCTTCCACCTGTTGAGCAATCTGTCTGTCGCAATCAATGCCCACATGTGTCAAAGCGATTAAAATATCAACCTGATCTCTTAGCGCCTGATAATATCTCAGCGTTTCTACCGGATCTAAAAACTGCAGACCAGCAATCGCTGTACAGACGGTCGAAGGCGGCGCTTCCGTGACAGATACCACCCCGACTTTGCATTCATCGAATGCAAACAGTTGGAATGGTCTGGGCTGCGAAATGGGAATGTCCTGATCTTTTACAACGATGTTTGCCCCCAGCCAAGGAAACCGAGACAACTGCCGATTCGCTTCAAAATGCGCTTGGCCATAATCAAAATCATGATTCCCAATGGCCATTGCATCTAGCTGCATTTGATTGAGCAAATTGACCATGGGTCGACCATATGCCCAATCCACAATTGGATGACCGCTAAAAATATCACCCGCGTCTAAGTAGAGGAAATGTTTTGTTCGCTTTTTTTCAACGTCGATATAAGCTGCAATTTTGCCAAACCTTTCAATACCGCCGTGAAAGTCATTGGTATGCACAATTTTAAGGATGATACGCTCCATCCCCATGTCCCCTTCCGCTTTTGTCTAAGGCATCAGAAGCGAATGCCATCCCCGCGGGAGATGCCGCGAATGATGTGCTTTTGCAGCAGAAGATAGACGATGATCACAGGCACAGTCGTGAAAATCGCAGCAGCGGACAGTCCTTGCCAATCGGCGGAGTTCGAAGTCAGGAACGTCGCTAGTGCAACCTCAACCGTCTGTGCTCTAGGACTTTGCGTCACCATCAGTGGCCAAATGAGTGAATTCCAGCAACCAATGAAGCTGTACAGCGCTGTCGTGTATAAAACAGGCCGACACAAAGGCACGGCAATTGACCAGAGAAACCGCAGGTGCCCACATCCGTCCATTCGCGCCGCTTCCCAATAATCTCGCGGCAAGGAAAGAAAAAATTGACGAAGCAAAAATATGCCATATGCCGTCGCTCCGTACGGCAATACCTGCGCGGCAATGGTATCGACCAATCCTAGTTTCGCCATGATGACGAAATTCGGAATCAACTGTGTTTCACCAGGGATCATCAGCACCAGCAACACCAGTGTAAACACGAGATTGCGCCCCCGAAACTGAATAAAGCTAAGCGCGTAAGCGGCAAGCACGGTCGTCGCCAAAGAGAGGAGAATGGTGAACACCGCAATCAAGATGGTGTTGCGGAAATAGTCAAACCACCGATACATATGCCATGCGTCGCGATAAGCCTGCCAATTAAAATCGAGTGTCAAATGTGGCGGAAAGGTAAACACATGGGCTGGTTGATCGAGGGAAGTACAAAGTGTGATGTACAGCGGAACAAGGAATCCGAGCCCACAGATAAGCGCCACGAGTACACGAGGAAATTTCCACCATTTGATAGACATGCGCCTAGAGTCCCTCCCTTTTGCTGAAGTGAACAATGCGGGTTCACTGGTAGAACACCATCCGCTTCCCCACCCAGCGTTGAAACAGTGTCAAGAGCAAAATCAATATCACCAAAATGATGGCCATCGCGGATGCATAGGAGAAGTTCCCATATGTGAAAGCTGTTTGATAAACCTCGAACAATGCGGTCGCCGTCGAGTTTTCCGGACCGCCTGTCGCACTGGACAAAGCAAACACTTGTGAAAAGGCCTGTAGCGATCCCGCCGTGGTGACGATGGCCAAAAAGAACATCGTCGGTGAGATGAGCGGCAACGTAATTCTCCAGAAACGCCGCCACGGTGTCGCGCCATCCACTAAGGACGCCTCCAAGACGCCTGTTGGAAGCGCGTGAAGAGCAGAAAGCATGATGACGACGTCAAATCCAACCCCATGCCAAAGTGAGTAGATGGCAATGGACGGCAACGCCAGATAAGGTGACTGCAGCCACTGCAACACCGGCAAGTGCAACCAGTGCAACACTGCGTTCGCCAAGCCGTAAGTCGGATCATAAATCCACATCCAACCAATCGCCGTCCCAATGGCTGGTGTCACATACGGCAATAGCACCAATACGCGGATGAAACTGTAGAATTTTGCGGCGTGATCGATTAAGAGCGCAATGGATGTCGCCAGAATCAAGGTCGCTGGCACGACCATCGCGGCGAAGTAGATTGTGTTGACAAGCGAGCGCCGGAAGATGGCATCCGCTGCGGCCGCTCTGAAATTGGCCACTCCTACCCATGTACTTCCAGCGCCGCCGATTTGATAGTGAAAAAATGCGAGCAAGAACGCAAGCACCGTTGGAAAATAGACAAATGTCATCAGAAATGCGAATGCTGGACTCAAAAACAGGGCAGCCACCAACAAATCCTTGCGTGTGCGGCGACGGCGGAAAAGCGCCGCCGTTCGCTCCCTTCTGCTTGCGACAATCAAGGATGTATCCATTTGGCTCACCCCTGTTTCTTTCCGCTCATGTACGCATTGCCAATGGTCGTCATGTTTTGCAAAGCTGTGGACACCGATTCTTGCCCGCGTAACGCCTTTTCAAAATCCGAATCCATGGCTGTCGTCGCCGCTTCATACGCAGAGGTATTCTTGGCGGGTTCGGTCATCCAACTGCTCGGATCAGAGAACGAGGCCGCATAGTTCGAATGTGTCTGATAGAAAGACTGCATCCGTTTTTGGGATGCTGGACCAGTCGCCACGTAGTTGGTTTGTTTGTTCCATTCGGCGTTGATGGATGGGCTGGCCAACCATTTGATAAAGGTGTAGGCGGCTTGCTGCTGCGCCTTCGTCCCCGTGTTAAACACACAGAGCCCATCGCCGGTGACGAAGTTGTACTGGCGACCAGAGTTTCCAGCGGGTGCTGGCGTTGCAATCATTTTGAACTTCCCGCCAGCCGATCCGTTGTCGTATGTATAACCGGCTGACGCATCCATGAGAATGCCAATTTTCCCCGCTCCGAAATCCAATTGATAGTTGTAATTCTGCGTAATGAGCATTGACTTGTCGGCAACCATTTGCCGCAGCATGCTCAGCGCCTGGTTTGCACCGGAATTGTTGAGCGCAAACGCGCTATCGTCGGAATTGGCAAACACCTTCCCACCAAAGTCCTCCACCATCACGAAGAACTCTGTCAAGGTAGGTGTCCAGGCGATGCCGTGATCATCGTTGCCGAGCGCCGTGATCTTTTTTGCGTCTGATACGATGTCGTTCCATGTTTTCGGCGCTTGCGTGACACCCGCCTTTTGCAGCAGCGCTTGGTTGTAGAAAATCACCATCTGGGCATTTTCTTCATAAGGCAACAAATAGGTATGTCCAGGCGTAATGTCGAAGGAATTCCACACATTGGGATAAAAATCAGACTGAATGTTGCTTTTGTTCCCGATAAATGATGCCAAGTCCACCAAGTAACCAGCCTTCTCAAACTGCTCGGCATCTGCGACGTGCGGCATGCCGACGTTCGGGGCATCATGGGCGGCAAATGCAGCGGTGACGGGCTGGACCTCTGTGTATTTATCTACGTAGCTCACATGAATATTTGGATGAGTCTGATTAAATTGCGCCACTTCTCGATGCATCTGCGCCTGCAATGCGCCTGACGGATGCCCGTTCCAGAAAGTGATATCTGTGACGCCAGAGGTCGACTTTGATGCAGAAGCGCTTGTGTTGGCGCTTTTTCCAGCCGCTTGTACCGCGCCGCAACCTGCGAGCAACATCGCCGAAGCAACCGTGATACCCAGCGTGCGCGTTGTCTTCCCAACCTTTTTTCTCATACCTTCAACCTCCTGATATGTTTAAGGAAACGTTGACTGTCTGATATGTTGAAAATAGGTTATCAAGTGGAGTTGAATTCATCGTGAAGAAACGTTTAAACCAACATGAATAAATATTTAAAATTGTGTGAATATAAAAAACGAAGCGTGTTTCTTTCCCGCGCGGTGTATCTGAATCCCTGGGGAAAAACGTGATGATGGTGTAACAGTCGTCTGGAGCGCAATTCAGATAATCTACTTGACGAATTCGACATCTGCTCCCTATACTGTTACACAATTGAATTGTTCGGCTGAGAAGAGGAGCAGGCCATGGCGCTTCTGTCCAGAGAGCAGTGCGCATGCTGAAAGTACTGCCATAAGTCCATTGCCAACTCGCCTCGGAGCAGCTTTCCTGAACTAGCTCCACTAAGGAAAGCCGGGAAACTGCCCGTTACTGCAGGTCGATTCAACTCCTCATGGAGCGGAATCGCATGAGATCATGCATGGCAACATGCGTGGCAAAAATGGGTGGTACCACGGAAGACGGCCCCTTTCGTCCCTGTATTGCGCAAAGCGATACGGGAGCGAAGGGGGCTTTCATTTTGCCCGGGGGACAAGAGATAGAATCAGTCGAGCAGAATTTTGCGATGGGAGATGGCGAGGATGAGCAGTATCGCTGTAAAGAGAACAAATCAAGCTGGGACGACCGTCTATTCCTTGCTCGTGGCGGTCAGTCTCGTCCATTTGCTGAATGACACGATGCAAAACAGCGTGAGTGCGCTGTTTCCAATTCTCAAGCCATCATTAGGTCTATCGTTCGCAGAAGTAGGACTCATCACGTTTGCGTTAAATGTGACTGCGGCTGTGCTACAACCGCTTATCGGATTGTATACAGACGCGCGACCGACTCCTTTCTTGCTGCCCATCGGCGTGTGTTTCACATTGGTCGGCATCGTCAGCCTCGCGCTGGCGCACCATTTCTCCCTCGTGCTCCTATCAGCCTGTTGCATTGGTATCGGATCAGCCGTCTTTCATCCGGAATCATCGAGAGTGGCGCACATGGGGGCCGGCGCGCGAAGAGGGCTGGCCCAGTCCATCTTTCAAGTGGGTGGCAACACTGGGCAAATGCTGGCGCCCTTGTTGACTGCGCTGCTGTTTGTGCCCCTCGGTCAAAAGGGACTCTTGTGGTGTACCTTTGCCGCGGGCGCGGCGATTGTCATTCAGTGGTTTGTCGCAAGGTGGTATCAACAGCGTCTGACGCTTGAGGCGCCACGCAAACACAAGCGCAGCATTCGTGCAACAGGCGCTGCCGTCGCGCTGTCGAAAGGCCGGACTGCTTTTGCCTTTTCCATTTTGATTGTGCTCGTATTTTCAAAGTATGTATATCTTTCTAGCATGACCAGCTTCTATAATTTCTACCTGATTCAGCACAATCACTTTACGGTGCGACATGCGCAGTACGCGCTCTTTGTTTTGCTCTTCGCTGGCGCCGTAGGGACCCTGCTGGGCGGCCCGATGGCCGACAAATTCGGGCGTCGGAACATCATCTGGTTCTCCATTTTGGGCACCGCGCCATTTGCCATCATTCTACCTTATGCGAACGGCTTTTGGATGATTGTGATGTTGGCGTGCATCGGCCTGATTCTGTTCTCAGCGTTTTCCATCATCGTGGTCTACGCCCAAGAACTCGTACCTGGCAAGGTCGGCATGGTCTCGGGCGTGTTCTTTGGACTGGCTTTTGGCTTGGGCGGCATCGGCTCCGCCGTGCTTGGCAACATCGCCGATACGCATGGTATTTCGTTCGTGATCCACGTCTGCTCGTATCTGCCGCTGATTGGTCTGTTGACGATGCTGCTGCCATCCGACAAAACACTACACCATACACCTGCGGTTGAAGGTCAGGATGTGGAAGCATGAATAGCGGCGGGATCGACGACGTCTAATCATCGCCCGCGCTACTCGATATTCATTTAATTAATCGGATTCACATCATTGTAATTTCCTGTGGTTGGAAATCTACCATTTAGCGTTGCACTGCTTGAAGGAGGTCCGTATTCAACAATACGGCCTTCCTTCATCACAATGACCACGTCTGCTCGTCTTGCCTCATCAAGGCGATGTGTGGTTATGATGCGAGTGACAGGAGGATTTAATCCCTCGATGAGTTCCCAGACTAGCCTACTATTTTCAATATCCAAACCAGCAGTTGGTTCATCCATCATCAACAGACTTGCTTTTCTCAATAATGCCCTGACAATTGCCAATCGTTTTTTCTGCCCCCCGGAAAAATTGTTTCCGGAGTAGCCTACCAAAGATTCATACTGTGATGGTAAGCGCATCATTGTCTCATCTATATTTAAACATGCAGATAATTGCCGCATTGTCTCCAATGGTACATCTTGACCCAAAGTTAAATTCTCACTTATGGTTCCTGGAAACAGAAATGGTTCTTGCCATACGAATCCTGACACTTCGTTATCCTCAAAAAGCTCAATATATCCTTGGGTTGGCTGATATAGTCCCGATAAAACATGCAATAACGTTGATTTTCCAGATCCACTTTCTCCAATGATGGCTATCAGCTTACCCTTTTCAATTTGGCAAGTAATCTCCCTAAGTGTAGGAATTTCAGAACCTGGGTATGTATAGCTTATAGACGTCAACTGCATGCTCGAGCCAGCGCGAATCCGTGGCTGTGTCACGGGCATGTCAAAAAACGCCCATACCCGCCTCGCTGCGGCCCAGGAATTCTGAATTGATGAACTTAAGTTATTCGCGTAGGTAGCGGGGAAGAAAATCATTTCTATCGTCCCTAAATAACTTACTAAATATCCGACATTCAGTTCGTGTTTCAGTACCTGTGAACCACCAATCGCTAGAACCAAAATATACGCAATGATTTCGGTCGATGAACTAGCGATACTGAGTGCGCCTTGGGCGACGGTGCGTTTCACTTGTTTATGATAATTGTCATTACACGCTTCCTTATATCGCTCAAGTGCCCAGGGCTTAGCACCGAAGCTAATCAAATCTGGCACCCCGTGAATGATACTGGTCAGTCGCTCCAAGACATTCGATATTCCGTCCTGAGCGCTACGACTTATCTGCATCATATATTTTGATGTGAAGACAGGGATGAGCGCACTGATGATCAGAAAAGGGGCAACAATGGATGATAATCGCAAATCAAGTTTGAGCAATGTAATTGCAGCAGCAATCAATTGTGTAATGGAGTGGGTAACTTCAGCTAAGGTTGATCCATAGACAGTCACCCATAATGGTAAATCAGAATTGGTATGCGCCTCTAGCTTTCCAGAAGAAACCTGATTGCTGGTTTCTACAGGAAGGTTAAGGAAATGTTTTAACAATTGGAGCTGTAATGCGACTAACGTTCGTTGACTTACCACTGAACTTAAGTATCGGATAAAGAAAGAGGCTACCCAAGTCATTATCCAACTGAGCGTAAATAGAGAAACTAGAGAAAATACCTTATAAAGCGACGCGTTGCTGACTAATTCACTGATGATGTAGCCGAGAAGAATTGGGCGAGATAAGTTGAGAACAGCCGCTAATGAACCGACTAAAATAGAGGAAAATACAAGTAACTTCTCTTTTCTTAATGGAGCAAGCATGCGTAAAAATTCTGATCCATGATGATTGGTTTGCATCATATGTATCACCCTTGTTTAAATGTATTTGGAATGCAAAAAAATAGGTTAACTACGCTTGAAACATGATGATTTTCCTATACTGCTGTAACTGAACACTGAAACAGCTCATGCATTGTGGCTATCCGTGAAATCCAAGGTAAACGCAAAAAAGCCCTGGATTGAATTCATCCATGGCTAACTTGAAAATTTCGCTTTTAAATAAATATATCGTGCTCCGAAATTTATATTAGTCCTAAAACACAGAAAAATCAACAGACAACAATGTATTATGTGCGGCCTGGTTCACCTGAGGCTTACGCAGCGTGATCGCGCTTGTGGCCCCCCTGCGGGACAGGAGGCCTTTTCCCCAGTACCAGGCCATCTACCACAATGGGGATTTTCCCACTGTGGCGTCTCCGTCCGCACACCTTGCCTGCCACCAATCTTTCGCCGTTGTCAGAAAGGCTACCCCCGTCGGAATGACGGATACCCCCTGCTCAACCGAATTTTCCTCCGGATAATATTGACAAACAGCTTCATAAAACAGGCGAATTTCTTGCCCCATGCTGGAATCGCTCGGCAAACATTGGATGGCCTCCTGCTTCGTCGGTCCCCAGATCTACGTGTTCGGAATCAAACCACCGTAATTGTTCCATCCAGATAACGCCTTGCACTGAAGGTACCGAAACGGGTGCAAATTGATTTTCGACAGTTCTGTATGTATCGCGACACAGCGTTCCAACGGGAACTGACCAAATTCATTCAACGCAGAATCCATTAGATAGAGCTGGAAACAGACGCCTCCATCCCGCAAACATGATGTGCTCAACTGATGGTGATGACCGCTTTGATGAAATCTTCGGGTTTGTCCATCATGGCGGTGAAGGCGTGATCCACTTCATCTAACGCATATTTGTGCGTGATCATGTCCTTCATGTTGAATAGCCCCTGCTCAATCAGGGATAGACCGTTCTTCATTGCCTCCATTTGCAAGGGTCTCCTGCGCTCGTGCGCATTCACCACAGTAATGGCCTTAAAATTCCACTGTTCCATATTCACGTTGCGATTCCCGTTATTCCCTTGATGGAATCCGACAATGGACATGATGCCATGGGCACTGGTCATTTCCGAGGCCAAATCCAGTCCGCTTTGCGTGCCACTGCACTCCGCCACAATGGGAATGCCCCGGTTCAAAGAAATATCTGCCCAATTGACCACCTTATCGTCATCCGTCACTTCGTCAGGGTGCAAAGTGACATTTGCGCCAAAACGCGCCGCATGTCGGAGGCTTGCGTCTCTGATGGCCACTGCGGTAATTTGTCCAGCGCCTTTCAACTTCATCAATTGCATAAAACCTAAACCCATAAACCCGGGCCCAATCACTGCCACGCGGTCACCCAAAGCAACATCAATTCGATTGGCTCCACTGACGAGACAGGATAAAGGTTCGCCAAGCGCTTCCATATCCGCTAATCCTGCGGGTACTTTCGCAAGATTGCGATAATCCGCTTTCGCATACTCGGCAAAAGCTTGAAAGATTAGCCCTGTGACTCTGTCTCCCGGCGCAAAACCGACGACGTTCTCCCCAACACTTGCGACGACACCCACGGCTTCATGGCCAAAAACACGCTGTCCGCCACCTTGTCCGTTCACCCACGCAGGGAGTTCCGAAGCGCATACCCCGCAAAGCTGCACACGGACGAGCACTTCTTCACTGCCGATTTCAGGCGTCGGAATATCCATGACTTTACTCTGCGAAGGACCTGCTAAAACGGATGCTTTCATACACATTCCCACCTTCAAATTCATTGAATAAAAACCGCGATGCGCCACGCGCCAACGGCTTCATGCATATGCCGGTTGACGCGGGATTCGCGGATAGCGCGGCACTAAAGCGCCGATGTGATTTCAGAGATACATTCGCTTTTTCTATATCACGGTCCAAGTATCTGGCCAGGCATTTCCACATCCAACAATCGGGCGATGGTATTGTCCTTGTTCATGATGGCAACCCGCGGTCGCTGCGTCCGCGCCTCATCGTCGGTAACCATGCCATAAGCCATGATGATGACCACGTCGCCAGGCTGTACGAGCCTGGCCGCAGCCCCGTTGAGACAGATCTCACCACTGCCAGGTTGGCCAGGAATCACATAGGTTTCCATGCGAGCGCCATTGTGATTGTTCACGACATGGACCTGCTCGTTCGGCAAGATATCCACGGCCTCAAGAATCTCGCGATCAATGGTAATGCTCCCGACATAATTCAGATTGGCCTCCGTCACCGTCGCACGGTGAATCTTGGATTTTAAAATCGTCCGAAACAGAACAACCTACTCCTTTTCACTTGGCTCAAGCCTGCAGTTGTCAATCAGCCGCGTTTTGCCAAAATAGACCGCCAAAGCCAGCAGACTGGTCTGTGCCACCACTTCCACAGGCTGCAGCGTCGCTGCATCGACCACTTCCACATAGTCGATTTGCGCGCGCGGCTGCGCTTGAATCATCTCGGTCACCTGTGACAGAATGCGAGAAATATCCTTTTCCCCCGCATTGACCAACAACGCGGCCCTCTGCAATGAGGTATGAAGCACCGTTGCGGCTTCGCGCTCTGCGTCACTCAAGTAGACATTGCGCGAACTCATGGCCAATCCGCTCGGTTCACGGACAATTGGGCACGCCACAATCTCCACATCCAAATTTAAATCAACGGCCATTTGGCGGATGATGGCCACCTGTTGCGCATCTTTTTGACCAAAATACGCGCTGTCTGGTCTGACGATGTTCAACAGCTTCATCACGACAGTCGCCACTCCATCAAAATGCCCCGGCCGCGATTTGCCGCACAGCACGTCGCTCATCCCGGTCACAGCAACCGTCACCCATTGTTGCTGTGGATACATTTCCCGAATGGATGGCATAAACAGAACGTCGACGCCGGCCCGCTCCGCAAGCGCCGTATCGCGCTTTACATCACGCGGGTAACGTTCAAAATCCTCATTTGGGCCAAACTGCAGCGGATTGACAAATATGCTCATCACGATCACGTCCGCATGTGCTTTAGCGTGATCGACCAAACTTAAGTGGCCTTCATGTAAATACCCCATCGTTGGCACCAGACCGATGGTCTGTCCCATCCGCCGCTTGGCCTGCAGCAAAGTTTTCAGTGCGGCGATTTCTTCAATGATGACCATCGGGCTGAAACTCCTTTCGGAGTCTGTCCCGCACATCAACCGAAATGGAGTAGGTGTGTTCGGCCGCTGGAAATGTCGTGGCTCTGACCTCAGCGGCATAGGCGCTGACTCCCTGCACCATTTCATCGAGTACATTGCCGTAGGTTTTGACGAACTTGGGCAGACGGCCGTCATGCATCCCCAACAGGTCATGGAGCACCAGCACCTGCCCATCGCAATCCTTCCCCGCGCCAATCCCGATGACCGGAATGGTCAGTTGAGTGGCAATGATGTCAGCCACATCGGCATTGACACATTCAACGACCAAGGCGAAACATCCGGCCTGTTCCAGAATCTTGGCTTCCTCAATGATGCTTCGGGCGTCTTCGTATGTCCGCCCTTGCACCTTATAGCCGCCAAGTTGGTTGACGGACTGTGGCTGGAGGCCGATATGCCCCATCACAGGGATGCCCGCTTCAACGATGGCATGCACTTGATCGGCGATGTTGCGGCCGCCCTCCAGTTTGACGGCGTCGCACCATCCTTCCTGAACCAACCGGGCCGCGTTGCGCAGCGCTTGTGCAACCGATACTTGGTAAGACAAGAACGGCAAATCCGTCACAATAAAGCTGTTCGGCGCGCCACGGCGCGTCGCTTTTGCATGGTGGATCATGTCGTCCATCGTCACCGGGATGGTCGAATCGTAGCCGAGAACTGCCATGCCCAGAGAATCCCCCACGAGGATGATGTCCACCCCAGCGGCCGCCACCGCTTTTGCAGCAGGATAATCATAGGCGGTCACCATGACAATGTTTTTGTTTTGCGCTTTCATAGCTCGAAAATCGTGAATGGTAGGCTTGCTGTTTGGCATAGAAACACCTCTTTGACAAAGTGTATCCGCCGGACGCCCCAGACAAGAAAGAAACCTTCATTGTGCAATGACAAGCGAAGGCCATGCGTCAATAGAATCGCTGTCTCGGTCCGCAAACGGATCAGAGCATCTTGAAGACTTGCAAGATTGCGAAAAACGCCAGTGCAGTTCACAAGGGATACTGCCTGCCTGTTTATTGTACAACGAACGACTCCAGCCTGCGCGAAAAAAGAAGGAATGCCAAAGCTGTGGCCCGCCAAGCCCTACGCCAACTGGACCTGACAGCCACCTTTCACTTCCACCGCCTGCCCAGCAATGTTGAACCAGAGTAGGACACCCGGCAATAGTTGGGTGTGTAAAGGTATGCGCAGACACTTCATGTCCCTGATAAAGACGCGCCACATCGTCTTTCGCCAGCCGATCCGCCGCATCGAACAATCCCGCATTGAGATGAAAGGTGCCTTTGATGCCGTGGCGATTGAATATCTCGACCAGCTTTCTGTCTGCCGTTCTCCCGTCGCCATAGCTCATCGTTAAAACTTTGTGTCTGCCTTCCGGAAAAGCCATTGTCACGCTGGGCATCTAGCCATTCATCTCACTGGAAAAATGCGCTGCGCCCGCTTCATGCGCCAAGATGATGGCATCCATCTGCGCATTCCACGCTTCATCCACCAGACACTGCTCTGGATGCGCCTCAAACCAGGCAATCGTCTGTCTGATGCCTGCAGCAAAAGGAACTGTCGACTGATACTCGGGAACGAAACGCTTGATTTTGCTGTTGTCGAAAATGTGACTGACCGCTTTGTCGCCCAGCAAGCCCGCGCTTTTTTCCGGCACACACCTGGCGATAAAATCCGTGGAGATGTGCACCAATTTTGGCGCTACACCAGCCGCTTTGCCAATCGCCTGGTAAATTTGATCCCATGTGAGCACTTCATCAGACGTGATATGAAAGGCATGGCCGATGGCCTGGGGATTGCCCATCAGACCGACAAACCCTTTGGCAAAATCCGTATTGTGCGTCATTGTCCAGAGCGATGTTCCATCACCATGCACAATGATGCCCTTACCTTGACGCATCCGCTCGACCAGGGACCAGGGATGCGCGCCGCTGTTCATCGCTGCCGGAATCAGCGTATCGCCATAAGTGAATGAAGGACGAACGATGGTGACCGGAAATCCGGTGGATCGATACGCGTCCATCAACAGCGCTTCGGAAGCGATTTTATCGCGGGAGTACTGCCAGTAAGGATTGGAGAGCGGCGTCGATTCTGTCACAATGGGGTGCGTGAGCGGCTTCTGATACACGGAGGCACTGCTGATGTAAATGTACTGATCCGTCTTGGCCTGAAACAGCTCGATATCTACCTGCGCCTGCGCTGGCGTAAAACCGATCCAATCGACGATCACGTCAAAACGCTGATTCCCAAGCGCTTCCTTCGTCGCTTGCACATCGCGTATATCCCCTTGAATGACAGTTGCCCCTTTTGGGACAAACGCACTTCGTTTGCCGCGGTTCAACAGAAACAACTCCACGCCCCGTTCCACGGCAAGCCTGGACACCGCTTGGCTAATCACTCCTGTTCCGCCGATAAACAACACTTTCACCACAATCACTCCTTGAAGTAAGGTCGGTATCTTTACGCCGCATCCGCAACTTCAATTGACTGGCATCTTAGGGTGCTGCAGGTACAGTCTCACCGCGCATGGTGGGCTACTATCTACGCGAAGAATCTCCAAACAGTGCAAGGCTCGCAGTTAACCCATCACATCGCGCGCGCCATAGTAACGTGACTTGTACCATGGATCTTGCAGTAGATTGTGCAGAACGACCACACCCTCGTTGTGTACCGAGGACGACTCTATCACGTTTCCATTGCCAACATAGAGCGCTACATGGGTGACTTTGTTCGCGAGGTGATTGGCATAGGTATTTGTAAAAAAGAGCAAATCACCGGGGCGCAACTGATTGAGTTGCACACGTTTGCCCACCTCCGCCTGCGCACTGGCCGTTCGCGGCAAGTGAATGCCATGCACGCCGAAAATATACTGAATGAATCCCGAGCAATCAAATCCAGTTTTGGGACTCGCCCCGCCCCAATCATAATGCACACCAAGCAACGAACGCGCTGTACGCAGTGTCGCGGCGAACGTATTCTTGGCTGGATGCGCAGTCTTTTTGTTTTTTGTACGCTTCTTTTCTGCAGATAATGACAGCGGTTTCTTGGTTTCATTGCGAAATTTGTGGGTTTTGGCAGATGTGGTTGGTGATACCGTTGCAGCACGGGCTTGCATGGGTGACAAACACAAAAGAATGGCGGCAGTCAAAGCAGACACGGACAGCAATCGCTTAAACAAACCATTTTCCTCCCAAACCTAGCAAGGTGCAGAATCGACATTCCCTGACAATATACCACACCTTGTTACACAATCACCGGATAATCGGATGTTTACTTGTCATTCATACGCCGTCTATGTGGGATTTTCTCTAGTTGTAGTGGCGGACCAGAAACGGGCCCAGACTCGTGAAGACGCCCTACAGCGCTTTGTTCCTGTCGATTTTTTGCCCATACCAGTCCGGGAAGGTTTGATTCCGGTCTCGTCGAAATATTGTAAAACGCACTATGTAAGTATAGAGGGACACCGTCATTATGCTGACCATCAACATCGATGTCGCACGTCGCTTCATTTTTAAATGTGATTTCAGAAACTCAATTTTGGAAGGACGATTGACTAATCTAATGGCTTGAACGACGCAAGCAAGAACCAGTAAGTTTGGGGGATTTGATGTGAGTAAACCGAACGTGCTATGGATTTGTACGGACCAGCAGCGGTTTGACACAATTGGTGGCTTTAACAATCAAGTGGTACAAACGCCGAACTTAGTGCGCCTCATGAAGAGCGGTATGACATTTAATTATTGCTTTAGCCAGAGCCCTGTTTGTACGCCAAGTCGAGCAAGTTTTCTTACAGGTCGGTATCCGCGGACGACACGTACCCGTCAGAATGGACAGTCTATACCAACTGATGAAGTCCTTGTGCCGCGCCTCTTTGCGGATTCAGGATACAGTTGCGGGTTATCAGGCAAATTGCACCTATCCGCATGCCATCCTTCCGTCTGTGAGGGGCCCGAGCGCAGAATTAACGATGGGTACACAGTATTTCACTGGTCTCATCACCCGAATCCAGATTGGGAGACCAATGCATATATTCAGTGGCTTTCACAAAATGGGGTGGAATTTAGCCCTAAACGTTACCAGAATTCAAAATATGTACAGACCAGTGTCCCGATTGAGTGGCATCAAACGACGTGGTGTGCGAATAAAGCGATTGAGTTCTTTACAAATCGACGCTCCGAGGAATGGCTCTTTTCTGTCAATTTCTTTGATCCACATCATCCATTTGACCCACCTCAGGAGCTATTGGAGAAGTATCTAGCACGACTGGGTGACATGGAATTGCCCAACTATGTACCGGGAGAGCTCGCTAACAAATCCATTTTTCAAAACATTGATCATCAAGGGGCGTATGGCAGTTATCAGAGTTTCGTCTACGATGAGATGTCTCCTGATGATCATCGAATGGTCAGAGCCGCTTACTACGCCATGATTGAGTTGATTGACATCCAAGTTGGGCGGATGTTGGATGCTTTGAGCGATACAGGCCAGTTAGAGAACACGATAGTGGTGTTCATGTCGGATCACGGAGAGATGCTTGGCGATCACGGCATCTATTGGAAGGGACCCTATTTTTACGATCCTGCCGTCAGAGTTCCACTCATCATGGCTGGGCCTGGAATCGAAAGGAATAAAGTGAGTGAAGCCTTGGTTGAATTGGTCGATTTGGCGCCCTCCCTACTTGATGCAGTTGGATTACCACGCCATGACGGACTGCAAGGCCAATCCCTGTGGCCGCTCCTTACTGGTGAGACCGCGAGTGCTGGGAGAACAAGTGTCTACAGCGAGTACTACGACGCGATGCCATGGCATCGTAATCCAAGTCCACGTGCCACAATGGTTCGAACTACGACACATAAGCTCGTACGATACCATGACCAGAACACAGAACTCTACGATTTAAAAATCGATCCCACAGAGACAACAAATCGCTGGGACGACCCTTCTTGTTCCGAAATCAAGTTAGCGTTGTTACAGATTATGGCCGATAGAATGGCAGAGACCGTCGACCCACTGCCCCGACGTATCGCGATGTGGTAAACAGCAGAGCAACAAATAAGCCGATTCTCTAATCCACGTTGGGTATTGTGTGGATGATAACTGCGGCGGAGATGCGGAAGTTACATTGACTTTGGTTATCATGAGGCGAACCAGGCGCATATCCAAAAGGGGCAATGTTCACAGCCCCTTTATAAGTAATTGCATAAGTATGAGCAAGTGTCCCTATACGTTATTATTGTAGAAACGGTGAGTTAATTGAATAGCAGTCTGTTGAACGAAAGGTAGAAATGGACGGAGGAACTTAAACGATGTCAGATTACGCAAAAGCCCGGATATCACAATCAATAAGTGAAGAAGAAAGCGTCTATGTTCGTCAACGATTGCTAGAGTACAATGTGGCACACGTTTCTGCGGACATCCGTGCCGTTTACGAACCAATAAATCTCGCCGTCAGGGATGACGCAGGAAGTATAGTTGGCGGACTGCTGGCTATACGGTATTGGGACTGCATGCAAGTAGATACGCTGTGGGTCGATGATGCATTCAGACGAAATGGTTATGGAAGCGAGCTTTTATTACATATCGAAAAAATTGCTGAACATAGGGGTTGTCGCTTCATACTAGTGGACACTTTTAGTTTCCAAGCCCCAGAGTTTTATCCAAAGTACGGATATCAGATCATTGGCAGCGTTGAGGATATTCACGGGGGACATTGTCGGTACTACTTCATAAAACGACTGACCCAGAAATGAAGAGCACGCGTAGATGCTCGACAAGTTTTATACCCTAATTGTATTTTTGCACATTGGGAGGATACATTGATTTCCCGAAGAAATTGGGGACGATGTTTACCGTCAATACCTCCGCGATAGAACTGATATTGATATCTTTATACTTCAATTGGACATTTGTTCGTAAGGATCAACAGTTTGCACTGAAGAAATGATCGAAGCACCATATGTATGAATATTCAGTTCGTTGTCCAACGCTGTTATGGCGTTATGTGCCAGAAGCGTGCATCAAGGGAATGTAAAAATAACTAAGGGGGAAGAGAAATGTCAGAGTGGCCCAGACACTCGGTTTCCGCGGCCGCAGTGGTAGTGAACGAGCATGGGAAAATTCTACTCATAAAAGGACCTCGGAGGGGATGGGAGCCTCCTGGAGGTGTGGTTGAGCTTGGTGAATCAATTGAGTCGGCAGTCGTTCGTGGAGTTAAAGAGGAATCGGGAGTCAAGATCTAGATAGTTAAGTTCTGCGGTATATTTCAAAACATTGAAAAAGGTGTAGTATCAACAATGTGGCTAGCTAGAGCAATCGGAGGGGATCTAACAATGTCTGAGGAGAGTTTGGATGTTGGGTATTTCACTATTGCACAGACTATGGAGATGGTCACTTGGCACACATTTCGAGAGCGGATTCAGTTAACTTTGGATGAAAGTCAGCACCCGTTTTTTGTTGCTTGGTAACACAAATTTTTAGCTCAAAAGTTCCGTCGCCAAAGGGACGAATTGATAAATGGTTGCATGAAAATACAAATTGCCGGATGTCCTGCTTATGGGACTCTCGGAGCAGGAGAGTGCAAGAGGAGCACGACTTCCACCAACCACAGGGGAGGCTTATATTTCTATGAGACAAATTGAGGTCACTCCGTATAGCGAGCGATGGTCTGTGATGTTTGAGGAAGAAGCAAATTCGATCCAAAAGATTTTTGGAGATGAAATCCTTGAAATACATCACATTGGAAGTACATCTGTTCCTGGCTTACACGCTAAACCAACAATCGATATCATGCCGGTGGTGAAAAAAATCACTCTTGTAGATGAGCTTACTGTGGAAATGATCTCTATTGGCTACGAGCCAAAAGGTGAAAATGGTATGCAAGGACGGCGTTATTTTCGAAAGGGGGGCGACCGACGAACTCACCATGTTCATTTTTATGAATTTGGGAATCCACAGATAGAACGTCATATTGTGTTCAGAGATTATCTAAGAACCCACCCAAAAGATGCCCAACGCTATGGTGTACTTAAACAAGCATTAGCTAAGCAATTTACGTATGACGCAGCGTCATACGTAAAAGGAAAAGAAGCCTTGGGGTTAGAAATAGACCGTCTTGCGATGAAGTGGTATAAGGCTTCAAAGTAGCCACGTTTACCATTTATTTAACCACTACTCGGCAATTGATTCTAACAGTGGATGATCCGACGTCGTATCCACCGATCACGACCACGAGTCTTCCACCCGACTTCATTGGTCAATTCTATACCAATCCCTTACTGTGACGAGAGGGACAGCACCTTTAATATATGCTTGGGAGTTAATGCCCAACGAACGATGCTGACGCAATGAAGGTGTATGAAATTTCCGGAATAAACATACATCAGGCGGTAGCTGTTCAGATGAAAGATGGTTCGTATGTAAGGGCAAATGTAGCAGGGACTACAAAGCCGTAATGTTCTTCAGCTAACGGGCCTTATGTCCCGGAGTCTTCGTGAGTGACTTTGCATGAACATGCATTGTTTACGTCGTTGCGCTTGTTGAACATCAGGACGATTTAACGCAAGACGGATGAATTTCGGATGATTCGCATCGATTTCACAAATCGATAAAAAGGCTACCCAACGGCAGCCCTGTATTGTGTTTTGCGTGTGATGACGACATTCACTTTTTTAAACTTCATGGATAGCCGTAGACGATCTCTCTGGAAAAAATGTCAAACAAATTTGCTCCAAAAACGATTCAGCCGAATATCCCCGCACATCTCTTTGGAACACATACGAATCACTTCTTAATGCCATCAGCAACATATCAGCCTTAAACACCGTATTTGGTTCGGTATGCTCGTCTGTTTTCATCTCGTTGAGCAGTTGAACGACGATTTCGTGCAGATTGAACCGAAAATGACTGCCCGCTAACGCTCCCTCTTCAACACCTGTCAGCAACTGAAGTTTTTTTTCGCGAAAACCCATAAATAGACTGATTACGCCTTTTAACCGCTGACGTGGTGGGTCACTCTGGTGTTCTTTCAAGTACACCTCAATGTTCTCGAAAAGCAGAACGATGTTGTCTTTAATTAAATCCAGACACAACTCACTTTTGTTTTTATAACGGCGATAAAGCGTTCCCGAGCCAATTCGCGCTTCCATCGCAATTTGATTCATACTGACCTGCTCAACACCGTGTTGTTCAAACAGCTTTATGGCCGCATCCAATATTCGCTGACGATTTTCAGCAGCATCGCGGCGCTCTGTTCGGCCCTTGGATTCTTCTCCATTACGCTTCACGATATCCAGTCCTTACCTCAAATTTCGAATCTCATTGACAAATGGAGAACTCCCCGCTTAAAATCATATGGAGAGTTCTCCACTTATTATAAATCAATCCGAAGGAGTGTAAAACACGCATGAACAAATTTGCACGACTCGTTATGGACATGCAGAACGGAATCGCAATCCGTTTTCAAGACAATCCGGAAATGTTAGGCGCAATTCCAAAAGCAGTGGAAACGACTCGGCAGGCGAATGTCCTGACTGTCGACAATTGGATCGACGACTTGTCTTTAAATATGCCAGAAACAGTTTAAGAGGTGCGTAAAATATGCCAAGTGGAAACCCCTTCTCTTGGAGGTTCGTGGCGCCGCTGTACATGGGGTCCACGCTCAACCCAATCAATAGCTCGATGATCGCCACTGCACTCGTGCCAATTGCTGCATTTATACATGTTTCCGCGGCTCAAACCACAATACTCGTGACGGTTCTCTATCTAGCGAGTTCGATTGCTCAGCCTACTGCCGGAAAGCTTTCGGAAGAATTTGGTCCTCGTCGAGTGTTTCTAGCGGGAATCCTTTTGGTGCTTCTAGGCGGCTTGTTGGGCGGGTTTGGGCGTGACTTGACGATGCTGGTCATATCTCGAATTCTTATCGGTGTTGGAACTTCCACCGCCTATCCATCTGCCATGCTCCTGATTCGTCGACGTGCAGAATCGGCCGGGATGGCGAAGCCGCCTGGAAACGTACTAGGTGCACTTCAGATTGCAGGCGTTGTCACGAGCGCTGTGGGACTCCCGATTGGTGGAGTGCTCGTGGATGCGTGGGGATGGCGAACAACGTTTTTGGTGAATATCCCTTTTGCGCTTGTCGCGCTGGTCATGGCCGCGCTTTGGATCCCGAAGGATACAAACATGAAGGGAACAAAGACAGTGCGGGAGATCTCATCACGCATCGACGTGAGCGGCATCGCTCTATTCGCGATGACCATCGCCGCACTCATGACATTCCTGTTCTCATTGCCTCATCCTCTGTGGATTGCCCTTGGTCTGTCCGTTGTGCTCTGCGTTATGCTCATCTGGTGGGAATTGAGAGCAAAGCATCCTTTCATCGATGTACGTATGCTTGCCTCGAACCTAGCGCTTACCCGCACCTATGCACGGTTTGCATCGCTGATGTTGTGCCTTTATACCGTACTGTATGGCGTAACCGAGTGGATCGGCGCAGCACGCGGAGCGTCCGCACTTGAAGCGGGACTTCTTATCCTCCCAATGAGCGTGCTTTCGGCTTTGGTAGTCGGTCCAGTTTCAAAACGCAACTTGGTTCGTGGACCGCTCATTGTCGCCGCGGTGTCCTGCATTGTTGCCTCCATTGGGGTACTCTTTCTTACTACGAGCACGCCAATTATTTGGATTTTGTTGGTCACCCTCATCTTCGGTGTCACGATGGGGACAATGTCCAGCAGTAACCAAACCGCGTTGTATATGCAGGTTTCCGCAGACCAGATTGGTACAGCTTCGGGTCTCTTCCGTACGTTCGGATATATTGGTTCTATTGCTTCCTCCGCGTTAATTGGCATTGTTTTTCACACAAAGGTATCAGATAGTGGTCTCCATCACATTGCTATCATCATGATCGCGGTAAGCTTCATCGCAATGGTCATGACCATCGCTGACCGTCGACTCAAGGCGGTTAACAAGGATGCAGCAAGTGCTACACCCTGAATAACGGGGTTCTATGCAACCATCACAAGTGAAAGAAATTGAGAGGTGACTTGGTTATGCAAATCAAATGGTTCGGTCAATCGGCATTTTTGGACATCCGAAACTGGGACGCGGATTTTAATCGATCCGTATGATAAATTACTCGGTTATAAAATGCCAAAACCGATCGCAGCGGATATTGTTGCAGTGACACATAATCATGGAGATCATAATAAAATTCATGTAGCCTCTGGCAACTACCTGCTGGTGAATGAGCCGAAAGAATACAGTCATGATGATGTGTTCATCAAGGGATTTAAGACCTATCATGATAAGGTGAACGGTAAGAAACGAGGCAACAATATTGTATTTCGCTTTGTGGTGGATGGGTTGACCATCGTCCATTGCGGGGATTTAGGTCATCTATTGACAGCGGATCAAATCAGAGATATTGGCAAAGTCGACATTCTGATGATTCCGGTCGGCGGTAAAATGACTTTAAGTGGCGTTGATGCTGCACAAGTGATGAACCAACTCCATCCCACAGTGACGATCCCGATGCATTACCGCACGAAGGCACTATCATTCCTTGGCATGCTCATGTTCGAGAAAGTCGATCGTTTTATTGAAGCTTCGGGCGAGCGTTCGAGCGAAATGCGTGTATTAGACGTGAACAAGAATAACCTGTCTCAATATTCCGGCATTGTCACTTTGCAGTATCAGTAAAATTGGTTGGGATGGGCACTGATAACCTGCCGCAACCGCAGAAGAGCAGAGACAAGCGCAACATTGCCAACGGCGTATCAAAGGTACGCCGTTTTATGTACCTTTCGAAGTGATGGATATCCGTCAAATCGCGGCTCGAACGCTTTTTGACAAGATAACTCAACGAGGCTTTTTAGGTAATATTGACGTCTGGCAAAGTCGGGGCTTTGAATTCGCAGATTACATTTTAGGCGTTGACCGAACTGCTGGATTCATCAACGCATTGCCTCTACGCCAAACGATTTCCGCTTGAACTGCCACCATAATGGCCATCATGATCATAATTTCGCCAAAACTCGCGTCATCTTGGATGTGCTGCAGATATGCGACCGTGCCTAACGCAAACTTAGCGACAATCAAAGCCACAAACAACCCTACGGTTAACGCGGTCCCCTTGCGGAAGATGCGCTCGTTGGCCTCCACCCAAACGCGAGTCAAAAAACCACGAGCCACCCCAATGACTAAACTGAGCAAAACACTGAGAATAAACATCGTCATCGCGGCTGTTCCGTGTGGAGACGAAATTCCACCGACGACAATCCCAACGATGCCATAGATGATGGCCAGCTTAAATCTACCCTTGCTTCGCACTTCACTCACCTGCGTCTGTTTCCAAATGGCATAGGCAACTAAAGCTAAAATGGCAACAAGTTCTACAAGAGACATTTTGATTTCCCTCCCTAAGATCATCACACAGGACTTCGCTTGGTGATTGATGTCGTCAGTATAGCGCTACGTTGAAAAACATGCCTCCCTCAAGCGTCATGTGCCAAAAGTCATGTAAGCCGAGATATGTCGTCAACACGAGGTGGCACAGAGCCCGTACTACGAGTGGCGGGAAATGTTTTAGCTGGTGCACAAACCGATCTTCAATTTGGCCCTCTACTTGAGAGCAAGAATTGGAGAAGCAACTACAGGAGGTTTTATGCAAAATTGAGGATACAGCATAATTGATGAGGAGTGGGAATCCGGCAAACTCGCCGGATTCCCTGTGCATTCTTATCTGAAACCACTCACCGAGTGCGGCACATAAGGCGCTTCCAAGTCCGCAATTTCCTCTGGGGTCAACTTGAGAGAGACGGCAGATACCGCATCTTCCAAGTGATGCATCTTCGTGGCGCCGACAATCGGCGCTGTCACAGGCGATTTCTGCAGCACCCAAGCGAGCGCGACTTGCGCGCGCGGGACTTCGCGCTTCGCAGCGACCTCTGCCACGCGTTCGACCACCTTGCGGTCGGCGTCTGCGGTCGCCGCATAGAGCGTCTTGCCGAATTCGTCCGTCTCCGAACGTGCAGTCTTCTCGTCCCAATCCCGTGTCAGACGCCCGCGCGCCAGCGGACTCCAGGGAATCACGCCGATGCCCTCAGCTTCGCAAAGCGGCAGCATCTCGCGTTCCTCTTCACGATACAAGAGATTCAAATAGTTCTGCATGCTGACAAAACGCGTCCAATTGTGCTTTTCAGCGATATGTAACGCTTTGAGAAACTGCCACGAATGCATGGACGAAGCGCCAATATATCTTGCCTTCCCAGCCTTTACGACGTCATGCAATGCTTCCATCGTCTCTTCGATAGGCGTGTCATAATCCCAGCGGTGAATCTGATAGAGATCTACATAATCCGTACCCAAGCGCTTGAGACTGTTGTCGATCTCGCTCATGATGGCTTTGCGAGACAACCCAGCGCCGTTCGGGCCGGATCTCATGCGGCCATGTACTTTGGTTGCGATGACCACTTCATCGCGTGCAGCGTATTCTTTCAAAGCGCGGCCGACAATTTCCTCACTGGTTCCATCCGAATAGACGTTGGCTGTATCAAAAAAGTTGATGCCCAACTCCAGCGCCCTTTTGATAAAGGGGCGGCTTTCGTCTTCGTTCAACACCCAGCGGTGATTCCCCCGCTCCGGTACACCATAACTCATACAACCAAGACAAATGCGGGAGACTTCCAAGCCGGTATTGCCCAGTTTCACATAGTCCATCTGGTCATGCCTTCTTTCTATGAATTTGCCCGCCTCTTCTATTTTACGCCTATCTCGTCTGTCGCGCCATTTTGAAAAACACGAATTATCTTCCCGTCTACCCCTTAAAAAATAATACGATACCTTGGTGTGCTCTACCCACGACGCGTCACGCATGGCGGACTCATCCAATCTCAAATGTCCTTGCGCATGAATTTCCACATGCCAAAGGCAACGACCAGGCAGATATACAGCCCTGTGTAAACCAAAAAAGCATCGCTCGGAACCGGTCCGCCAGCAAAGAGGCCCAAGCGCGAATAGACGGCTTGACTGCCTACCAGCATATTGGTGCCACCCATCATTTCGGACATCATTCGATAATAAGTCGCATTTGTCGGGATGAGCAAACTGGTGATCAAGCCAACTTTATTCATCGCAGCCTGGGTTTCCACGGGCGAGAGCCGTTGCACAAAACCGCCGATGGTGCCCAGCCCAAACAGGAGTGTCATCGCCACACCGTTGCCGAGTGTCGGCATAAAAACCGAGCCGAGAATGGATAGTGAAACAAGTGTGATTGGGATCAGTTCAAACACGCCAAACGACTTCCAGAGGGAATCAGCCAAGAGCGGAAAATGGATAAAGGCGTGGACAATCAACACCACCGCCCAAAACATCAGCGCCCCGTACAACACGCCCCACGCCGTATAGCCAAGCCATTTGCCCAAATAGACACGCCATCTGCAGAGTGGCCTCGGCAAAATCGCCAACAGCAACCCGTTTTCGATCTCGGTTGAGATGGTCCCTGCCGATGAGAAAATCGCAAGATAAGCGACGGTAAAATTGGCCACATATAAGCCCATGGCCAAAAAAAGCACACTCTCCACGTAATTGTCCAGCAGATCCACCGGTTGCCCAACTTGCACACTCATTTCATGACTTGCGATGGCATGCAATGCAAACGTATAAACAGCAAGGAAGGCGAGCGTCATCAACACGGTCATCACAAAAACGCGCTTACGCAGAATTTCAATCCAGGTCATCCATGCGATGATCATCATTTTGCCTCCCCTCCTTGTGTCTCGGTCAATGTCATGAACCACGATTCCAATCGATGTTGACGAGGGTAAACGGTATACACCGAAACACCAAGTTCATGTAACGTCGCATTGAGCCAAGCCGCTTGCTCACTGTCCTGCAGCGTCGCCTCCAATACAGTGACCCCTTGTTCATCGGTCGCTCCCACTTTGAGTCCCACGTCCAAATGCGCGACACGCTCCTGCAACGGCATCGACAAATCAGGCGTCCAGCCGCCTATCGTAAATTCCCAAACAGGTTCAGACTGCAAAATGTCTGTCACCGTGCCTTGCGCGCGAATGCGGCCGTTCATCAACAACGCGACATCCGAGCAAACCGCCTCTACATCCTCCAACAAATGTGTGTTGAGAAAGACGGTCATCCCTTCATCCCGCAACTGCAACAACAATTGGCGAACTTCGCGGCGTCCGCCGGGATCGAGCGCGGAGGCAGGTTCATCGAGAAACAACACTTCAGGTTCCGGTAATAGCGCACAGGCCAACCCAAGTCGCTGCTGCATCCCCTTGGAATAGCCCTGGACGCGTTCCTGCGCGCGTCGAGCCAGCCCGACCGCGCTTGTCACTTCCTGAATTCGTTTCTCGATATGACTAGCATCCATTCTGCACAAGCGCCCGTGAAACCGCAGCACCTCTTCTGCAGTCAGCCAGGCTTGATAACGAAACAACTCCGGCAAATACCCAATCCGTCTCCTCGCGCCGAGATCCCCAATGGGGAAGCCCAAAACAGAGGCCTCCCCAGCGGTGGGACGCAAAAGTCCAACCAGCATTTTGACAAATGTGCTCTTGCCTGCGCCATTCGGGCCAAGAAAGCCAAACACCTGTCCCCGACCGACCTGTAGATGAATATCCCTTACACCCCGGTCACCAGCAAACAATTTGGTCAGACCCCGCGTCTCAATGATGCCCGTCACTTTGTTAACTCCTTCGCCTGCGCCACGAGCGCTGCATCGGTCGGAAACGTCTTTGTCGATCCCGACAGTTCATACAACACGCCATTTTCCAACCAGAGGATGGACGGATTGCTTCCTTGGCCATTGTTCTGCAAGATGGCCGCGTATCCATTGACACTCAAATTCGTGACCTTGCCATCCACCGGCACGTACAGCGTGTCTTTCCAATCCGCGGATGTCGACAGCGATTGGCGAATGTCGCTTGGCAAGAAGGGAAGATTGAGCAAAGCCTGCCGTATCTGATTTAAATCCACCCCGCTTGGCACCTCGATGCTCGGCATTTGCAACTCGTCCAGGTCCATCCAGCGCCCGTCTTTTCCATCAACTTCTTCATCGGTGCGCGCTGGTACATGAAAGACGATTGCTTTGCTATCGACTGCTGGTGGAAAATCCGTCGCCCCGCCGAAACGGTGAATGAGTTGATTGATGGCCGCGACGTGCAAGCGGAACGTGATGTTCTCCCCTGGCGTATAATACACGCTGTCCTGTTTCGCATCGTATCCCGGCAAAGCTTTCACAGGAATCCCCATCAATTGCTGGGCCTTGGCCAGCGTCAGATTTGGCTCTGCATCGCTTCCGCCAGAAACCTCCATACTTCCATACTGTTTCAGATCGATCCGGCTGGTGCCGCTGGTGCTCAGCGCCTTTTCAATTTGGTTCATGTCGTCCTGCCCAACACCGACAATGTTGTGGAAATACAGCGCCTGCATCGCGCCGGCCATGACTTTGTTGCCAATCGGGGTCACCATCAGTCCAACCAACACCGCTGCGGCAACCACCCCGGATGCAAAGCGCCAAATGCGCTTGGCGCCAGCAGCACGCACGCGCTTGGCATTCAAATGCACCACGTTTGTTTTCGATGAAGCGACAGACTGCAACGCATCAGCCGAGTTCTGCAATTCACCGTTCACTTGCGCCCCGCCTGTTTCAAATGGCGCATGTACTTCATCAGACACTGTCCACGCCAAAGGAACTGACTCTTCGCGAACCGTCATCTGCAAGCGCTGGAGCGCCGCTTCAATCTCTGCATCTGTCAAAGCAAAAGCGCCTGCGTCGCGAAAATAAGCCAATTTGCCTGTCTCCTGGGACTGAGTGGGGTCCTTTTGCATTTCTTCATCCTTCATCAGCTCGCGCCTCCTCGTCATGATATTTACGCTCGAATCTACTTAACGCACGGTTCAACATCGTGCCGACAATCTTTGGATTCACCTGAACGATTTCCGCGATTTCCGTGTAACTGTAGCCGGAATAACGCAGCAACAAAACCTGCCTGTCCCGCTCCGACAACTGTTGCAACACATGCTTGACAGTCTCTCGTTCATATCGCTTCAACACATGCAATTCGCTCGACGGTTCATTCCCATCCGGTATGCCAATGGCGAATTCGTTTGTCTCCAGCTTTTTTTGCGCCGATTTTTTGCGCGTATAATCGTAAACAACGCGGGTGGACACCCGGTGCAACCACGGGCCGACGACGCCCAAATCATCCGGCGGCGACCGATAAAGACGCAGGAACACTTCCTGTGCCAAATCTTCCGCAATGGCGCGGTCCCCGACGAGATAGTTCAATCTTCGGAGAACGGTCGGATAATGCTCGCGAAAAAGCCCCTGAAACCGCTCTGGCAACACTTGAGTCACCCCGTCACCTTCCTCTCATTTCAGTTCAAACATATTGATTTCACGACAAATCACGGCGTTTCCACTCAAAATGCACGCCCACTGCAAGAGACTGCGTTTGACATGTCATTCGAGTGACTGGGCCCAGTTTGTTGTCGTGATCGTCTAAACATAAAGACGGGCGCCACATCATAAATGTAGCACCCGTCTCGACGTCATTTTTGCAAGAATGGACTCTCTCCCATTCAGCGACGATCTTCTTGTTTCCTATTTGCAGACACGCAACCAGGCCATCCACAACTCAAAAATCGTGAATGCGCTTTTGTGAGCGCATAAGAAAGCCGCTCTATATTTCAAACGAATAGATCACCAGGACTATTTGCGCGGCCCAGAGGTATGCCCCATGCAAAATTTTGTCGGAATGGTCACATTGTCAGCACTGCTTTCTTTTCCGTCGATGATGTCGAATAGAATGCGCAATGCTTCTGTAGCCACCGCTTTGCCGTCTTGGACCACACGCGTAAATTGCCAGTGCATCGGCATGGATGACGCGCCGTCAAAACAGACGATGGTCAAATCCTCCGGTACACGAAGCCCCATGTTTTCCGCCACTTTATATACGTGTTCCGCAATTTCATATCGCGTGGCAAACACAGCCGTAATTTGTGAATGGGCGCGAAGAAATTCCTCAATAAAGCTCAATTGCTTCTCATCATATCCTTCACCGGATTCTTGATAATCCAGCAAATCCACGTAATAGTCTGGATTCAACTGCAATCCAGACTCATTGATGGCCTCTGTGAATCCTTTGTATCTGTCAAACAAAGTAGATGTGCCTTCAACCGGGATCGTCATGAAGGAGATTTGTTCATGCCCCAGTTCCAACAGATAATTTGTCAAATCCTTTGCCCCTTTGATATTGTCTGACATGACGTGAGGCAGAGGTACACCAGGCATTCGTTTGTCCACGACAACCATTGGAAGACGCTCGATATAAAGACGAAGAATGGCGTCATTGTAATAATCACCATCAGTCGGAAAAACAATGAGCCCTTTGACGTTCAACTGTAAGAGTTGCTCTATGCGCTCTTGCTCCAAACGTTGTTGGCCATAAGAGCAAGATACAGCCAACGTCATCCCCTTTTGCTGCAGCACCCGCTCTGTATTCATGACCAGTGAAAGCGCATAATCCCCCCATAGTTGAGGAATGACAAAGCCGATTAACTTTGTCGAAGCCTGAGTTGATAAATGATCTGTGTCTACGTTTGTCTTTGCCATAGGGACATCGCTATTTTCGAACTTGGATTGAACAAACGTCCCGGCCCCTATTTTCCGAACAATCAAGTCCTCGGCCGCCAACATTCTAAGCGCGCGATTTGTCGTGACACGGCTGACGCCAAACCGCTCCATCAGTTCATGTTCCGATGGAATCAAATCACCAGGCTGATAACGGCCAGTCAAAATCTCATGTTTAATCGTGTTGTAGACCGCATCGTAGAGAAGTGTTTTTTTGGACATATTACACCTTCCAAATTAATATGACATTTATAATACAAATTTTACATTCATATGTCGACACATGCCAACTAAAATTCTAATATTTCTTGTGAATTGACTAAAAGTACTATCCAATAATTTAAAAATACAATAAGAAGACAACTTCACATCCCTATCGACGCAAAAATACATTAAAGTAATTATTTTGAAAAAAACATCAAACCATCCATCACTTGTTTCCTGTCAAACAGCCAACACAAAGAAGCTGGAGGTAGAATCCACCAGCTTCTCAATTACAGAGATATTGGCACTTGTTCGAACTGTTATTTCCAATTTTAGATCTGAGTGCTGTTGAGGTCACTCTGTCATGAAGACTTAAAAAAATCTCAGATTCCCATCTATCAAAGCGCTTTGCAACGGAAGATTCATTCCACCGTCAACTCGTATCGTTGTCCCTGTCACATAACTTGAGGATGAGGAAATCAACCACGCGACGACCTCAGCGACATCTTGGGATGTGCCGCTTCGTTGAATAGGAATCGCTTTGTTAATTTGCTCATCAACAGGCGTCAACGGAGAAAGCGATGTTCGAATTCGTCCGGGTGCAACAGCGTTTACACGAATTCCATACTCCGCTAATTCGTATGCCATACTTTCAGTCGCTCTTGCAAGCGCAGCTTTCATGGCACCGTACGCGCTATCGCGATTCGTTGCGCGTTCTTGGTGAACCGAGGTCACGTTCACAATTGCCCCTTTAATTCCCGCCTGCACCATGGCATTCGCACAACGTTGGGCACAGAGGTAGGGCGATAAGAAATTGATTCTATAAGAATGCTCCACTGCCTTCTGTTCAAATTGCAGAAATGTTTCCGAGATGGTCAACCCTGCATTGTTGACCAAAGCATCGATTCGACCAAACTCCCTCACAGCCTCGTCAACAATGGAATGAGGGACTCCGTCAAGTGTCAAATCCCCTTTTATCAATGCGACACGACTGTCATGCGACTGAATCTCATCCGCTAATTCCTTTGCCCCATCTTCGTTATCCCAATAATGTAGCGCAATGTCATATCCACGCGCTCCAAGGACACGGGCGATAACCGCGCCGATCCCTCTTCCTGCGCCTGTCACCAATGCAACGGGTCTTGATTGTTCAGACATTGCCCTCATCTCCTAAACTTCCAAAATGATGATTCAACAGAATCGCAAAAACGTTTTATGGCCGTACTGCAGTGCCATCTGGCCATCTTGCTTGCGTCCACATCGGAACGCCATGTTTGCATGGATACTGAGCAGCCTTTTCTTCGTCCAGATCAACACCAAGTCCAGGCTTATCGTTGATATAAACGTGACCATCCTTCACCTGCGGGCACCCCGGAAATACCTCTTGCAATTGTTCACTTATGCCACTCCACTCTTGAATGCCAAAATTAACTGAAGACAAATCAAGATGGACATTGGCAGCGTGCCCAACAGGAGAAACATCCCCCGGTCCATGCCAAGCCGTCCGCACACCAAATATTTCACAAAATGTAGTGAGTTTCTTGGCTGGTGTAATCCCGCCAATTTGACTGGGATGAACGCGAATGAAATCAATCAGTCGATTGGTGATCAGCAATTTCCACTCCAATGGGTTGTTGAATAATTCACCCATGGCGATGGGCGTCGTACACTGATGCCGAATCATCTCAAACCATTCGATCTGCTCCGGCGGCAGCGCATCCTCCAGGAAAAACAAGCGATACGGCTCTACTTGTTTGGCAATGCGAACCGCTTCAATCGGTGTAACTCGCTCATGGATATCGTGCATCAGTTCAATTTCAAATCCTAATTTTTTTCGAATATGCTCAAAGATAGTCGGAATACTTCTCGCATAAACATCAGGGTCGTAATATGCCCCTGGCAACGCCCCAGCGAGCGGTTGTACAGCGAAACGGCCACCATACCCCCCTAACTGGCAACGTATGTAATGATATCCTTGTTCCATAAATTCAATCACATGCTCTTCTAACTCGTGAACATCTCGCCCATCTGCATGGCGGTAGACCGCAGCAGCTTCTCGGCATTTTCCACCCAACAACTGATAAAGCGGCATGTTCGCCAGTTTTCCCTTGATGTCCCACAAGGCCATATCTACACCAGAAACCGCATTGGATAACACCGGACCATTTCTCCAATACGAATTGACCATAGAGGATTGCCAAATATCTTCTATTCTCCGCGGATCCTTGCCAATCAAATAGGGACGCAGATATTCTTCTACCGCCGTCTTCACGGCAAGCGCGCGTTGCGTAAATGTGGCGCAACCAAGGCCATAGAGCCCTGGCTCCGACGTTTCTACCTTCACGACAACTAAATCGATGCCCTGCGGGGCTGTGAGAATCACCCGCACGTCTCGAATCGTCAACTCTGACATATATATCCTCCTAAACCAACAAACAAACTTATTGTTTCACTGCGCCGCCCATAGCGCCCTGTACGATGTAGCGCTGAAGGAAGACGAACAAGACAATCAGCGGCGCCATCACAATGATGATCGCAGCGCTTAAAAGCGGCCAATTGTTCCCAAATTGTCCATAGAAGGCAAACAATCCGCGAGTCAGCGGCCATAACTTAGAATCCGACAAGAACACGACAGGACCAATCAGGTTGTTCCACGCGCCAATTGCGGTAAACAGCCCCATTGATGCTAAAGCCGGTCGAATTAAAGGTGGCAAGATGGTAAATAGGAACCGAAAATAACCACACCCATCCATCACTGCCGCTTCATCCAATTCTTTAGGTATGCTCTTGATATACCCGACAAAGAAGAAGAAAGATAATCCCGTAGAAACATTCAACACAATATATCCAATGCGGTTATTGAACAGGTGAAGAGTTTGGCTCTCTGCAAATAAGGCAATCAACCCGCCAGGCAAAAACAAGGATATCAGGAAAAACAAATATACTAGATTTGAGAATTTCCACATATTCCTTGCTACCGGAAATGCCACCATTAAAGATATCAGCAAGGTAAATATTGTAATGAAAACAGTATAAATAATACTGTTGACAAAATATGCGCTGAATGACCCCTGCTGCCACGCCGAAACAAAGTTGGACCATTCCAGATGATTTGGAATGGATAGCGGCGACGTCAAAAAGTTATGTGTGCTTTTCAGAGAAATCATCAGCAGATACAACAACGGAAGTAGGTAAATCCCAACGGAAATGATGATCCCGACAGTATGAACCACGACCCGGTTTGTCACCCGTTCCGATCTCGTCATAATTGGACCTCCCTACGCCTGAGATACCACTGCATGATCACTGTCACGATGAGCACCAAAACGAACTGCAACATCTGAATCATCGATGCATAACCGAGTTCATTGGAGCCCTGGAACGCTGTACTAAACATGTACATGCTCAGCGTTTGCGTGCCAAATTGCCCATTTGTCAACACGTAAATCAAATCGTAAGAACCAAGAGAACCGATAATACACAGCAAAACATTAACCGTGATCGACGGGGCAACCATCGGAAAAGTGACTCCCCAAAATCTTTGCCAACGATTTGCGCCATCAAGCGCTGACGCCTCGTTCAAATCATTCGGTATCGCCTGCAAACCCGCTAGATATATCATCATCGTGAACCCGGCACTCTGCCAGATCTGAACCGCGATGACCATAGGCAATGCTAGACTGTAAGATCCAAAAAATGATGATGCATGGCCAAAAATCGCTTTCCAAATTGGTTCCGCGATCCCGCCTTCTGGCGCAAAAATGAGTGACCATAGCATACCTGTCACAGTGACACTGAGAACCAACGGCAAAAATACGACCGCGCGATAGAAAACCACGCCATGTACTTTGTTGTTAAAGACAATCGCCAACAGCAATCCGAGCGCGTTTTGAATGATGGTCACGCTCACTGCAAAAATCAGTGTCACTTTAATGGCTGGGAGCATTGAGAAAATGCCGCTTGTAAATGCCTCAACATAATTCTGGAATCCAATAAAATTTATAGGTGTTCCGGCAATTCCACTGTAATTTGTAAACGAATATACACCAGTCATTACGGATGGGTATATGCCAAACGCAATATAAAGGGCTAGTGCAGGAATAATTCCAATTAACGGGGCCCATCGTTGCCAACCGCTCCGTCCAAATGCATTCAAAGTTTCTCCCCCCTCAACCGGGTTCTTTTAAAATCATGTGGCACCGAAAAACAAGAATCAGTGCCACATTCATTCGCCAAATGTTGCCTGTCATTCATCAACTCAGTGATGAACTGCCGCCAACCACTCTTGCGTAGATTTACTTAATAGATCAGCTAGCGAATACTGCCCCTGTGGTTTGAGATACGCCGTGTCATTCGGGAAATATAAAAGTGATCCAGTAGCAGCCGTCGGTTGGAATATATGAAATTCCTGCTCGCTCTTTGGTGAATATTGCAATTCAGTCTTCATCCAAGGTAGATTTACAGTTGACATTTTTTCAGTCGGAATGGCACCAACCATGTTCTCCCATTGCTTGTAATGAGCTGGTTCAGAGAAGAATTTGACATAGTCTAATGCGAGTGCGGCATGCGGCGCCTTCGTTGGGATCACCCAAGTGAAGTCCCCCGCCACCTGCATTTGATTCTTCGCCGGATCTTGCGTCATCGGCAACGGGAACCACGAGAACTTTAATTTAGGATTGGCCTGTTCAATCGATAAACCATCCCATGTGCCGTCCACCAACATTGCTGCCTTCCCGTTTGCGAACAAGCCCGGGGTTGGTGCATATGGTTCACCAAATGCATTTGGTTCGAAATATTGCGAGAGCTGTTGATACTCAGTCATCGCCGTCTTGAACACAGGATCACTGGACCATGTCGTTTTTCCTGTCCAGAGCGACTTATTTAAGGCATCTGCGTCGCTATGCGGAATCATCTGTTGGATTGCATCCTCCGTGATCATCTGATCCCAACCGTCTTTCGCGCCAACCATCAAAGGCGTAATTCCATGTGCGGCAAAAACCTTGCATACATTTAACAATTGGCTATAAGTCGTGGGGATGGACAAATTGTATTTTTTAAACAGCGCCTCATTGTAAAAGACACCACCGCGACCATATGAAGCCATCGTGGCTCCCCAGATCTTCCCTTTATAGCCCATCATTTGTTGCTGTATTCCAGGCAGGAAGTCTTTTTTCATAAATGGTTCATTTGTCAGATCCTTGATATCTCCCGCATCGATCCATTCCTCAAGCGTTGAAGGTTGCAGTCCCGTCATATACGACTGCGGAACTTGACCACTAATCGAATACTGGGCCATCACATCAACATTGTGCGCCTTCATTTCTGTGTTCGTGAGCGTGGTCCACGCACTTCCGGAAGTCGGGGCATCCACAAGATTGATGGTCACATTGGGATGCGCCTTTTCAAATTCTTTATCCAGCTTCTTCGTTGCAGCGATAGCCGGTGGATTCGTCCACTCACTGATTGTCAGCGTAATTTTACCGTTGCTCTTTCCACCACCGGAAGCGTTACCACATCCGACCGTCGCCCCCATTGCAATCAACACTGTTGTGGCGATTAACACAGCTTTTGACTTTTCCAATCTCTAGTTCCCCCTTTTTGAATCCCTTCATCAAGATAAACCGCTTTCATCAATCCAATAAAATAATTCCGATATAATAATCCATCCACTCCGTATATTTAACCCACCAACCTCCCTTATATATGTATTAATGTTGTATCTAATATGCATTAGAACATACAGGTTATTTAGTTGTCAACAAAGAAATAAGCGTTTTCATTACCCAAATAATTGAATTATCTCGATGTTAATTTAGATTTGAAGCGGATTTCTACGCCTTAAGGTGTGTAATTTATGATTTATATATGTTATATCCGTTCATTACAATATACTATTTTTGTATTTTAGATCTACCAAAACAATTGACCACGATCTGCGATAGATTTTATACGCAAGACAAAATAAAGAATTTGTGTAAGGAAAGGTTGTTTACTACCAATAAAAAAGACGCTCTAATGCAACGGATGTGTTCGGAAAAACACATGTACCGCACATCAAGAGCGTCTTTGGTCTGGAGATAGCTGAATAGATCGTGTACATCCCCTAAAAAGGGTAAACTAATTATCGTGCTGTGGCTTACCATATCAAGTTACACAAATTCTATTTTCAAACCCTACAACAAATTAAAACTTCAGATACCAGAACAAAGCCTTGTCGATATTCAGGTTAAACGCATGGCGCATCGTATCGACGCCGCCTAATGCCATGCCCATTTTTTGATAAAATCGACAGGCAGCCAGATTGTCATCCTGCGCCTCCAACGTGATGCCAAGCAATCCCCGTTCTTTTGCCCACGCCTCCGCTTTGCGAAACAACTGCCTCCCGATACCGCTTTGTCGATAAGCCTGACACACGGCCAGATTTTCTACGTAGCAATACTTGTTCCACTGTTTGACCAGCCGAATTTGGCCAATGCAGATGTCATCCGCATATGCAAGGTAGATGATCTTGTCCGGTTGACTGATATATGCTTCACAATCTATCCGATCATCCGGAAATTTTGTTTCAGATGGCATCTCGAACAGTTCCTCCGTAAACGACCATACATCGTCATGAAACGTAGGAACAAGTCTGCCGAATAGCAAAAATGGCTCATTTGTTTTGTTTAAATCGCCAATTTGTTCTTTTTGCATGGCGACAATACGCATGGTGTGCGTCACGAAGTTCCTTCTTTCCTATACCTGAAAGTGAATTGCGCCCGTGCATCTGATCATTGAAAACCATAGGCGTTATAGGGCTCATGACATCCGTGTTCTGCTAACTGTCACCACATTCGTACTTACGAGTTAAATTCAGCATCAAATTCAATTACGTTATGGTCAGGGTCAATTATCCATATTTGAGAAAAACCCGCGATGCTATCTGGCTTTGTTTTATAAGCAATCCCTTGTTTTTGCAACCAGTCAATCGTACTTCTGTAGCTTTTTACCCAGATGGCAAAGTGTCCTTCACGATCATCAATTCCACTGGCGCGTAGCGTTTCCGCTTCTGAGTTTTCTGATAAATGCAATTGCCGATCCCCTATCGCATACCAAATCCCTCTTGATCCAAATGGCGGACGCTCAATTTCGGAGAATTGGAGAACTCCAGAGTAAAACTCCTTTGCTCTCGATAGATCTCTTACAGCCAAGCTCACGTGGTGAATTTGTTCAATCTCGATCATTTCTAGTCCCTCCAAATTGTACTCTTCATTCGTGACACCTGAAAACCAAACGCTTAAGCAAAAGGAAGGCACACTTGTCTCTGGATGAATTCGTGATTGTCTCTACCTCAACCACTTCACCAACAGGGTCTGCAATTCCTCTCCTTTATCTCCTCGCGTGCCCGTCATTACCCAGCATACTGCTCCAAGTAGCTCAAGATTTCCGCAAACATTTCACGGCGATGACGCATCAGTCCATGGCCATCATCCGCATAGATGACGAGCTTACACGGCATACCTGCGGCTTCGACACGCGCTTGTATCAACTCCACATCTTCATTGGTTGATGTTGTATCGCAACCACCGTGCAGTATCAGCAGCGGCGCATGTACCTTTGATGCCTGTTGGATGGGGGAACGCTCCACTTGAGCAATTTCTCTTTCAATGGGATCATCAGGGTACGCTCTCGGCACATGCAAACCCATATTTTCAATTGTAGTCGCGCCCCATAGTGAAATGCCACAAGCCCAATTTGCATCGGCTTGGGCCAGCGAAAGCAAAGTCAGAAATCCGCCATAGCTGAACCCCATCACAGCCACTGGTCGCTGACCGCCAGTCCGCCTGCGCCAATCGTTGCCACAGGCAATGACATCTGCAACATCCACGCGACCGTATTCTCCGATGTGCGCGTCTTCATGTTCTACGCCATATCCTCGACACCCACGATAGGCAGGGCAAATGACCTCATATCCCTCTTTCACCAGTCGCAACAACACACGGTCGTTGAGACTGATCTCGTCGCGCGGCCCTCCAACCACATAGACGATGGCCAAGTCTTTGGGATGTGGCGGGATCAACCGATGAGCCGGTATACTACGTCCATCCGGCGCAAGATAGGTGTACTGCTCGTACTCGAACTCCGGCTTGCTAAGCTGGCAGTCGTCGATATGAATCAGCGAACGCAGTCCTTCGTGCGCAGTCCAGCGATAAATCGTCGCGTCAGTCGTCGCGAAACCAATCCCATCATCATCTGGCACTACATTCGGTCCGCGGAAGCCCTGCAGGATCTGTGTTCCCTTCGGCAATTGAATCAAATGTTTGCAGTGTAGATCTGGAAAGGACAAGATCTCGAACTGTCCCTGTCGGACAATGAGGATTTGACGACCATCAGGAAAGAAAGTAGCGCCGAGGAGATCTGATCCCGCCGCAATTTCGCGCGCCTGTTTGTGTTGAACATGAATGAGTTGCAGTCGATGCACATCTGCCTTTTGCTCCATCGCCAACAAACAGCTGACATCGGTCGACCAACATCCGCGCGCAAAGTCATAACTCATGCCTTCGCTTGGCATGAATTCCTCCATCTCCCCAGAAACCACATCCATCACCTGAATCGATTTAGGAACGCCTTGCACATGTAAATGCTGGCGATGAAAGGCGATGTGCCTCCCAGAAGGCGACCATTGTGGGAAGCGGTCAACCGCTTGGCTGTTTGTCAGCTGAATCACCTTGCCGCTGGGCAAATCCAGCGTGTAGATGTCGGGCGGATGATGTTTGTCCGCAGGTTGAAACGCGGAAAAGGCAAGGGCATCTCCTGATGGAGACCACACCCCAAAGCTGGCGTCCAATCCCGGGTCGTCAATGACCTGTTCAACCGCTTGGCGTTCGATGTCGAACACGTAGAGTTTCCCATCATTGCCGAAGAACGTGAGCTGTGCGCCATCTGGCGAAAACAAAGGACCCTGCGGCAGAAACCATGGGTCGATCTCGCCGATCACTTCCTTTGTCCGCAAGTTATAGATCCGTACGCATGCATCCCCATCTGGCAACCGTATCAACGCCGCCATCCGCCCCGACTTATGATGCACGTCAAAATTCCCCATCATTTGCTCCGCCTCCGTCCATTGTTAAGCCTGCATCCGCCTCAACTTCTCAACGCTCAAACAGAGATGGATGCGCTTGGAGCAGTTTCATCACCGTTGCAGATGATTCGTTCTCCGGCGCCCAAAGTCGACGTTGGGTATCCACGCCTTCTCTACAAATCACCCGAATGCCCGCATCTATCATCGCCTGCAGAGTGACTCCTTTTTCGATGTCCCCCCATCTCGTCGGAGGCAACACCATGAGCGCTTGCACGTCGTCACCTGGATAAATGTCTTCAAGATGCGCGACTTTGGCCAGAAATGTAGCAAAATAGATATATGGCCCTGTTGGGAGACCTGGACGATACGGTTGATGCGGTGTGGGATTCGTCTTTCGTTCAAACAGCAATGGAGCGAGGTCATCCACGACGCTCACCGGGGAGATTTCACCGCTATCGAGATCGTGAAAAAATGTGGTTGGCGAATGGATCAACTCGGCTGCCACACTGAGTTCTTCATGGGCTTCGCGCAGCGCACACGCCCAAATGGATTCATTTGGCTCTTGCCCGCCGCCAACGCCGCCAACTCGCCAAGCCGTATTTTCAACATCAGGCGGCATGCCGTCAGGGTTGAGCGTGACGACAATGCCCTCCACGTCGCGCAAAATGACCCCTGCGCAAAAAGGTTGTTTGTTTGTGAGTTGTTTCAAATGAAGTTCATTCACGTTCTCTGCCCCACCCTTTCGCATTCAGTTCACAGCGAGATTTATCAATTTTAGGAATACTCTATTTCTTGCCATTCTCCTGCGTCTTCCTTGCTGGACGGCGCTGTCTTTGTACCACGCAATTTGTTACCATGAAATCACTTGCCTAAACCCTACAAGGCGTCTGAACGTTTCTGAAAGATAGATAGAGGTGAAATGACATGCCTTTGCGTGAAGGTGTACTGACCGGCAATCCCATCCGCCATTATCGTCGCTTCCGGCGTGATCCCATCTCGTTTTTAGCAAGCACACAATCCCTGGGCGATCTCGTCCGCGTGCCGAACGTCTCCGGGAAAACATCGTATATCATCCATCACCCAGATCTCGTCCGTGTGATTCTGGCCTTGGATGAGGACAAAGTTATCAAGGGCGCTTCTGCAAAGATCCTCGGTCTGACACTTGGCGAAGGGTTGCTGACCAGTGAAGCGCAGACACACGCCCGTCAACGCCGTCAATTGCAGCCTGCCTTTCACGCGGAGGCCATCGAACAACTGACAGATGATATCCTGCGACTGACCGATGCGCGCATTGCCACTTGGGCCACGGGGCATTCCATCTCCATCACGCAGCAATTGCTTGATTTGACGCTGGACATCGTCTTTGAAGGGCTGTTTGGAACAAAAGTAGGATCCGATCGCGCCGCGTTGCACGCCATCATTGAAGAAATTGTGCAATACAGCGCCGAACGCCTGATGCAATCCGTCCCATTGCCGTACTGGTTGCCCACACGCGCCAATCGCAGCCACCACAAGGCAGTGCGTACGCTCGATGCCATCATCGCGCAATTGTTGCAGAACACTGCGAACACAACCGGCAAGAACAACATGCTGACCTTTCTTCTCAATGTACAAAACGCAGACGGAACCGCTTTGCCCGTTGAGGAAATCCGAGATCAATTGGTCACCTTCATCATCGCTGGCCATGAAACGACTGCGAACCTGCTCGGTTGGATGATTTATACACTTGCCGAGAACCCACATGTGCGCCCAAAGCTGTATGCGGAAGTGGACACCGTACTCGGCACACACCGCCCGAATTACGTCGATGTCCGCCAGTTGGGTTACCTACGCCAAGTCATGCGCGAAACGCTGCGACTTTACCCGCCCGCATGGACCATGCTGCGTGAAAACATCGCGCCCATCGAAACCGATGACGTCACCATCCGTCCAAAATCCACCCTGATCATCAGCCCGTATTTGCTGCATCGTGATCCACAGTGGTTTAGAGATGCTGACCAGTTTCTGCCGGAACGATTCGATCCGGCCCTGGAACACACTTGGCCCCGTTTTGCCTACATCCCGTTTGGCGCAGGCAGTCGTACTTGTATCGGAAACACGCTTGCCCAGACGGAAGTCACGCTGGTGATGACCCGGATTTTGCAAAAGTATCGATGGTCTATTGATGAGACACATCCTGTTGAAGTCGAACCTTCTGTGTCTTTACGCGTGAAAGGTGAATTGTGGGGACGGTTTGAGGCGAGATGAACTGCTTATTTGTCAGATTGGGTTGGTGTGGCCGGGAAATCCGTATCAAGAGCCACGCCATAATGGTCGCTTGGAAACACGCCCGTCGTACCTGAAGGAGCAGTACCGAAGGTGCGTACAGTTTGAATCACTGGTGATGGATTCGGGTAATCTTGTTTCAATAAAATCCAATCGCATCTCATTGGAATTTCTATATTGGCTACACCCGACCAACGCGGATGATGATAAAAGTCCAAGGTGATAGAAGAACTCTTTTGGCGTTTATCAGCATAGTATTCCGCCACGTCAGTCCACAATGTTGCCCGATTGCCAAGGGATTGCCTACCTGTAAGAAATCTGTGCACACTGGAGTCTGCATCTCCGTTAAAATCCCCACACAATACCTCGTATGTATCGGATGAATACTGAGCACTAAGCCATCGTTCTAGTTCCACAATTTCATTCTCCCTGGTTAAGGCGGAACTCCAATCTAAGTGAACATTCGTGACAGCTACTTTTGAATGCGGCAATTTTATCACGGCACGAATCGCGATCTGCTTTTCAGGAACACTGTCCCAAATCGTTGAAACAGACGCTATAGGTCGTTTGCTCATGAATGCTAATCCCTCATTTTGGTCATCTGGATATTGACGATATACTGTGTGCGCATACCCGCAATTTGTTGCAATCCAGTCAACCACCCCGCAACTGCCGTGCATCCACACTTCTTGAAGCGCTACAATATCTGCATCGACCTGCTTCATTTCGTGGCATATGGCCTCTATCCGCCGTTCTCGCATTGTATCGCTGTTCCATAAGTTGAAAGTCGCGATTCTCACGATATCCGCTCCAATTCTTTTTCGACAAGTACAGCAAGGATGAGTTCCATCCATTACTTGTTTTTCAGATTTGAAACTAACCACTATTACATCTATGTTTTAATTCGTATCTTTACAGATCATTAGTGTGGCTGTATGATATATCCAATATAGGTGTTCGGAAGGAGTGAGGTCAATGATATTGTTCATACGCAATTTTACGAAATCACTTGTTGCCCTCACTTATTTTTCGGAGCGCTAATTCGCTCCGACTGCATGACCTGGGCAACGGAGCCTGGGCTTTTTTTTATTTGCCACGGGTGTATGTATACTACGTGGCTTTTTGTATTTAGGGAGGAATGAAAACTGAAATCAACGCGCAATAATTGGACGTCTATTCGTGAATTTTTGGATGTTCCAAGTGAGTTGACAGGACACGGAGTTAAAATTGCCATTGTAGACATCACTTTTCCCAACCACCCAGACATATCTTCAAGTGGTGTACGGAATACGTACATCATTCGGATCGGACGTGGTGTAGTAGAACCAGAGTTAATGAATGCAGACCATACAGGCCCTTGGGAGACTGGTATCCATGGGTTGCAGACAGCAGCTGCGGCAGCTGGGACTGGCTTGCTATCCAATGGCAAATATGCGGGCATTGCCCCTGATGCAGAACTTTATCTTATTTCTGCACATAACACAGGCCCCGAAGACTTTGCGCTTGATTCCGCGCTCGAATGGGTCAGGGACATTGGTTGGAAACTTGGTATTCGCGGAGTTCTTGTATCCTTTAATACGAGACCTCATCCCCCACTGCTACCATGGCAATTGGAGAATAGTGCGATCCTCTGCGAACAACTATCGGATTTAGGCATCCTTGTAGTATCTTGCACAGGTAATTCAGCCGATTCGGGGAGCTTGTGTTCACTATCTTGCGCCCCATCCGTTTTATCTGTCGGTGGCATTGTCATACCAAATGACGGAAAAATTGCAAATGCGTCTTCATATCATGGGTCAAGAGGTACAACTTTCTGTGGGAAGTGGGTGCCGGAAATTTTCGCACCCACAGGTAATCTAGTGCTCCCTTGGGGAAATTCTCGAATGTTAGCTGCCCATCCATACAAAGATATAGATGATGTGCCCGAAGGTTACGCCCGCAATGAAGGAACATCGTTTGCAGGACCAATTGTGCTTGGGGCCGCTGCCTGCCTGTGGCAAGCGCATCCGGAATGGACAAACGAGCAAGTGAAGCATGCTCTTGTTAAGGGGGCCTTCAAGAGCAACCATTGGTCAGACCTGCGCGCCGGCGTGGTTTCGGTTCGGACTTCAGTATCATTGTGTGAATACGAACCAGATGTTGAGCCATCCTCTTTTGCGCGGCATCGTGCAATAAACTCGATGCCTGAAGAAGATCTCCCCAAAATAGGGACAGTTGATGCCACAACCAACGTGGAGGCTATTTTTTCCCTTGCTACGCCATTTTCGCCACATGGGTTGCGCATGCTGTCTGACGCATTTTCCAGCGAATCACCAATCGTTCGCTCTGCTGCGATGTGTAAATCAGCACAGGGGGAACATCAGCTAGATGACACCTATTTGACATCTGCTTTGCAGCATAGCAACGCCAAAGTACGTTCCGCAGCACTATACCACATTCTATGTCGCCCCACACTTCGGAGCCATTATGTAGAAGCTATCATCGACAGATTCGAAGATGAGGACCTTGATGTTAGCCTGCTGGCAATACAAATTTCCGGAATCACTAAACTGCCTTTATTCGTTTCTCCGCTCGTCACAGGTCTCCGAAAAGAGGCACTTGCAGACCGTGATATCCACTTCTGGGGACGCATTATATCGTTAAGACAAGTGACGAATCAATTCTTTGATCCAGAACCTCCCTTTCAGATGGTAGAGTGCGGAAATTCAAACGTGCATCGGCAAAGATGTCTCAAACTAGCTGAACAGTGGGAAGAATGGCATAAGTCATCAGTGCATTAGGCCATTCGGGGACGCTCTCGGTATGGGTAACTTGTCATATCGATAAGCTATTTCACAACAAGCACGCCGTACGCAAGTCGGTGTGCTTGTTGTGTTCTCCTCTCGCACACTCCATTAATACTTTAGATTTTAAAGATAATAATCCCGTTTGTTATTAAACGTGTCGAAAATCGTACATTCCAGTTTTCGAACATGGGTTCCACGAACTGATATCAGCCGTTTCATTCGCTTCAAAATTGATGTTCAATGGCCGACTCAGTGCCCCTTTCACCACAACCTCCTGGTTTGTTCTTGATGGTGGTATACCTTGAGCCAGAGTGTTTTATCCCGTATACGGTTCTCCTTTGTTCTGTACCGCACTGCACATGCATTTGCAACTCAGTGTAAACAATGTATAATATTTTTTAGACAAAGTAGACATCAAGTGCTTGATCAACAACAGATAGCTGATGTCCTGTACAAATTCGTCTCCCATCACAGCTAGGGCAAATGGAGGAATGAAAGTGCAAAAGGAGATCCAAGATATACGTGAGCAGATTGCAATGGCAATGGAGCAGACGATGAGCGTACATGGACTGCCACAGTCAGTCTGCCGCATTTACGGCCTGCTGTATGTTGCAGATGCACCCATGTCCTTTGATGAAATCCAAACCGCTGTCGGCATGAGTCGTGCCAGTGTCCACAACGCATTAAAAGCGTTAGTCGACACCGGCAGCGCGCAGAAGTATTGGGACAAAGACAGACACCGCAATTATTACACTGCTGAAAAAGATTTTTTTCACAACTTCCCTGTCTTTGTGGTCGGTACCCTGCGGGCAGAACGACAGGCCTATTTGCGCATGGCCGAAAAGGTTAAGCCCGTCCTAGAGACAATGGCTTGCGAGGATCCATCCCCCGATCATCAAAATGCAATGAAACTTCTTTCGGACATGCGCAACGCACTCCAGTTCTACGACTGGTTGAATCGCTTTACGGATTTCATAGAAACCGGGGAGATTTTCAAACACTTAGAAAAGACAAGTCAAGAGCAAACCTAGAAAGGGGAAACTTATGAATAAAAGAAAGCTATTTGGAATGGCTGCGATGATGACTTTATCCGGAACGTTGTTAACGGCATGTGGTACGTCAAATCAATCACCATCCTCATCTAACGGAGCGGGATCGACATCCCAATCGGGAAAGAGCAAAGAGACGATTACACTGGGCTACGTAGACTGGGCGGAGGATGTGGCCGATGTCTATCTCTGGAAACAACTCCTTGAGAGCAAGGGGTACAACGTCGACGCAAAGCTAATGGAGGCTGGCCCACTGTTTGAAGCCCTTTCATCGGGGTCCATAGACGTCCATTTTGACGTCTGGTTGCCAACAACGGATAAAACTTACATGCAGCGGTACCAGTCGACCCTCACCGACCTCGGCAAATGGTATCAAGGACAGACCAAACTGGGTCTCGTTGTACCTGACTATGTAAATATCGACTCCCTATCACAACTCAACGCACATGCACAGGAGTTTGGCAATCAGATTATCGGAATTGATCCCGGTGCAGGTGAAACCCAAACCATCCAACAAACGGTCATTCCAGATTACAATCTCAGTCTGAAACTCGTCAACAGCAGCGAAACCGCCATGTTGGCACAATTGCAAAAGGACTATAATGAAAAACAACCTGTTGTCGTTGTACTTTGGAGCCCCCACTGGGCCTTCTCAAAATGGCATCTAAAATATCTCAAGGATCCAAAAGGCAGTTTCGGAAAAGCGGGCTGGATACAGACTGAGGCCAACAAAAAATGGGCACAGAGCAATCCAACAGTGGCAAAATGGCTGAAAAACTTTAAGTTGAATCAGCAGCAACTTGGCTCATTGGAAAACGATATAAACACGGCAAGCAGCAAAGAAGCAGGGGTCAAAAAGTGGATTTCCGCCAATCAGTCACTCGTAAACAGTTGGTTTCAGTCCTCATGAGCACACTGTACCCGGCGAGCACACGAGACATCTGCCTATTTATCCTCGATAATGGGCGGATGTTTCCGCCTGCTCCTTCGGCCCAATCGTGGTCACACAACATCAATCTACAGAACACGGTGTATCCCATATACGCTGTACTCATCTCACACCCACAAGGCTACGTGCTGTTTGATGCAGGTTGTCACCCAAATTCGATGGGCGTGCATGGCCGCTGGCCCTCAGCGTTACAGACAGCCTACCCATGGCTGGCGGGGCCTCAGGACATGCTGCTCACGCGTCTATCACAACTTTGCGTCAAGCCTAGCGATATTCGATATGTAGTCTGCTCTCATTTGCATTGCGATCACGCCGGAAACCTTGAGTTCTTCCCCCATTCTGAAATCTTGGTTCACGAATGGGAGTGGCATGCTGCACAAAGAGAACTCGGCACAGGCTTGGAGTCTGTCGATTTTGTCCGCCAAGACGTGCAAGCATGGGCGAGCGCAAGTCTAAACGTACGCACGGTGCCTTATGACGCTCGCCCATTTGAATTGCTGCCGGGCTTGGTCGTTCATAACTTAGGTCAGGGGCATTCGTATGGCATGCTGGCTTTAGAGGTGAATCTGCGTGAGCAAGGGACCATCATTCTCGCATCCGATGCAGCCTATTCTGCGGACTGCTATGGTACAGCGCCCAATCTCCCACAGACCTACGTGAGTGAGGCGGGGTATATGCAAGGTGTAGCCTATTTGCAACAACTCGCCGACAGTACATCTGGCACAGTCTGGTTTGGACACGACTTGAAGCAATTTATGAAACTATTGGCTGCATCTTCGAAAACGGGATGTATTGAATAATTGTTTAAGATCATTAGCAAAAAAGAAGCCCGTTGCAGGCAAGACCCTATTTTTCCTTCCATAATAACTTGTTATAGTCTTCCATAAGCAGATGTACAAATAATCGTTTGTCATGGATGCTTTGTTCAGATATGAAAGTACAGTTCATATGATTTTAGATCACAGCAATACGATTACTTTTCAATCAGCCATTTGTTCTTTTTTACTCTAAATCTAAGTCTTCATATTTAACCATTTCTCGTGCAGGAAAGATCGAACCGCAATTGATACAAGTGTTTTTTACAGGTGTACCAAGTTCGACGCTATATGTGCGACATTTTGGACAGTACTCTGCGCCCAAGAAGTTGTCGCCAAAAGACTGAAGATGAGTTTTATCCCCAGTTGGAAGCACGAAGTCAATCTTCCCGCCACGCATTTCCATCACAGGACCGAAGACAGTCATTATTGCACATTCATCGCAGATATAGACACCTTGTGTTTTTGCTGAAATGATGGCGACACCAAATTGTCCAGCCGTTTTATCGCAAAACGAACATTGAGGTGTGTCATGTGTATCAGGCATTGGAAATCCTCCTTTTAAAACCGGGTTCAACAGATTAGATTTAATATTCCGAACACGACTTGTTATGTACCATCATCATTTCACAACGTACTTGTTATGACTAGCGATCATTACAATCGTGTCCGTATAAAGTGGATGTAAGCGTCAAACTGATGGAAAAGGGAATTAAACTATTCCGCGATAAAGGTTGGATCTTCCCCTGGGAGGAGATCCAAGTCCCTGTGAATGGGAAGGACATACTTGAAGCAGCAGTACCTGTCGTAGGGAACTCTTTCATTGCCGACTATTTTTTTGTACGGGGCCGAAGCAGTGGTACTTGAACCTAAAGCGCTTCAGAACAACAGTAATAAACAATGGGCTCATGCCTTGCGCGAGTATGCATGAAATCACAAATTCTTGGCGTGATCGTAATCTCCTAACCGCCCACGGCGGGCAAGGAAACCGTGCACCTCATCGCCCCACCGCATCCCCTAGACTTGCACACTTCTGGTCTTTAAGGCATTCATATGGGATCTTTAAACCGGCGATATCCCTGCATATGTTCGATGAACTGCCTTACTGTGTAGTTCACATCACCTGATTGAATAACTGCCTTCAGTTTGGTGTGGTTTAGTCGGAGCCCTTCGTTCGTATATCCTTTGTTTGTCATGGCGTTAAAGCGCATGATCTTGTTCTTAATCGACTTCCATGTTTTCAGAACTGCCTCGTTGCTACAGCGCACGTAAAAAAACTCGTGGAAGTTCATGTCCAACTCTATCATCCGGTAAGAATTGTCCTCTTGCACAGCGACATCCATGTTTTCGAGGAGTTTATCCAAATACAACACATCGGAAGATTTAAGCGTTTTCATCACCTCGCGAACCGCGTAACCTTCAATCAGTTCCCGCAGCTCAAATGCATCCCTGATATCCTTGACGGTGATGTCGGATACGGTGGTTCCTTCGTTTCGATAGGTTGTAAACAGTCCTTCTTTCTCCAGGATAACCAAGGCCTCGCGGACGACATCTTGACTCACAGCCAAGCGCTCGGCTGTCTCCGAGACGAAGAGGGTCTGGCCTGAAACAAACTCACCCTCAATGAACATTCGCTTCAATTTGTGATAAACAGAAACGGCCACAGAGCGGAACTCATTTGGAAGCAACCCCACATGTTTCTTAAACATTTGGCTGAAATACCGCGCATTCTGATAGCCAATCACATCAGATATTTCGTAATTTTTCATACCAGTTTCCAAAAGTAATTTTTTTGCCTCTTTGATACGAATTTCGGTTAGATGTTCCACAAAGGATTTTCCCGTGAGATGCTTAAACAGATGACTCAGATAACTTGGCGTTAAGTACAATTTTTCCGCAACTGCAGTGAGGGTAATGACCTGAAAATCAGATTCCATCAAGCGAATTGCTTTCTGAATAACTCCATCTTCCATCAGTAAACACCTCTGAGGAATGTGACTTAATTGCCAGATGAGGAAGTCATCACGAGAATCTATTTTGATCATTTTGCAATTATACCACTTCAAAATATGTGGTTGGTGCCTGTTATCGCATACGGCGAAACCTACGGAAACTAGACGACAATGTGAGGAACAACCTGCGGAGTTTGGTCGAACTCGCCCAAAGAAGGACGGCGAAAGATAAGCGCGATAATGCCACTTATCCTCCGCCTATGTGGCCCTCCCTGCAACTAAACCCTTACGTCATTTGCAGGCCCGCTTTCCTCCCGGTTCCGCGCCTCTGCCAGCTCCGCATCCCATGTCAAATGGCGATACTCAGAGGCAGCTTGGTCTTGTTCGAACCAACTCAAGAAGTCCTGCCAAAGTGAAACACCCCATGATGCATCGATTTGCGCTGTTGAATAAACGCCTTCCTTGAGGCGAACAAAACCAAATATATCTCTGACTTGAGACTTCTCAGCATTCACGACAGTAATCTCCGCCAAGTGCGCTGGAACAAAAACAATGCCCGCTGGCGTACCTAAGACGACGTCACCCGGTAGACAAATGGCCCGCCCAATGCGGGTCGGCCCATTCATGCCGACCAACGTCACGTCGCCAATTGCCGTCGGATCGCTGCCGCGGTAATAGACATTGATATTCTCGATCTCAATCACCTGCTGCGTGTCGCGAATACCACCCCAAATGACGGCTCCGCCCCGCTTTGTGCGTGAAGCGATCGCGGTCGAAAGATTGCCGCCCACGAAAGTGCCCCGGTAAACCTTATCGAACATGTCGACAACAACGACATCATCTTCCTCCAATGAGTCGATTACCCATTGATTGAAGAAGCCGTGGCGGCCTTCCTGTTCATGGCCGTAGTTCAATAGCGTTTGGTGTAAGTCTGGACGCATCGGCACCATCACAGCCGTGACCGCACGGCCGACGATCACTTTGTTCGGATGGATCATCTTGAGATCCCCTTCAAACTGATAGTGATACCCTCGGTGCCAGAGTGGCCCCCATGCTTCCTCCAGTGTGATCCTGCGCATACGCCGTAGGATATCCTCCGGAACTTTGGGACGTCCATTGGCAAAGCGCTCCCCTGTCCACAGCGGCGTTATTTGTATGATATCTTCATAATTGTCGAATTTCATATAGAACACCTCACGTTTGAATTTTTAGCTCCATAGTCTGTCATTGGACAAATAATCATTCCAGCTATCAGTGGACTCCCATACCCCGGGGATATCCGGATGCACATGCGCCGCAATCACTTCATCGTTCAGTTCTTCAATTCCCAGCCCCGGCGCATCAGAAACCGTGATGAATCCATTTTGAACCAGTGGTTTTGGCAACTGGCTGATGATGATATCGTCCCACCAATCCACGTCGACAGAGTGGTATTCCAGTGCGAGGAAATTTTCCGTAGCGGCAACAGCGTGAACGGCTGCCAAACAGGCGATCGGGCTTTCCGCCATATGAATCGCCATGGCCACGCCATATTCTTGCGCCATATCACCGATTTTCTTCGTTTCCAGAATACCGCCTGCTGTCAGCAGATCCGGATGAATCACCGACACGCCGCGAGCTTCTACCAACGGCCGAAAGTTCTCTTTGAGATAAATATCTTCACCCGTACAAATTGGCGTGGACACCGCATTGGCCAATCGCACATATTGTTCCGTGTACTGCCAAGGAATCATATCTTCCATCCAGGCAAGGTTAAACTTGTCGATCCGGCGACCCAGCTTAATACAATTCTCCAGGCCGATGTGCCCGAAATGATCGATGGCGAGTGGAACTTCGTTGCCGATGACAGCGCGCACATCGGCGACGTATTGTTCCAACATATCTAGTCCTTTTTCGGTTACCTGAATTTGCGTAAATGGATGGGCAATATTGTGAATGTCGTACTGGCGATTGCGGAGATTGCGCAGTTCATGCTCGGAAATGTCCCTGTTCTTTCGATTGTACCAAGCAGCAGATAGGGATCTCATCTCCTCCAAAAAACCAATCGGTGCACTCAGAGTGCCCGGATGATCGATGATTTGATTGATCCCCAAGTCCATTTTCAAAAACGTGAACCCTTTTTCCATACGCCTTTTTAGTGCTTCGCCCATCGCGGTGCCCGTATCCCTGCCAGCTACGTCCGTGTCACAATAAATCCGGATTTTGTCCCGGAACTTCCCACCGAGCATTTGATAAATGGGGATATTGTAGGCCTTTCCCGCCAAGTCCCAAAGCGCGATTTCCAAACCGCTGACACCGCCGCCTTGGCGAGCATGCCCACCAAACTGTTTAATGCGACGAAATAATTTGTCGATGTTGCATGGATTTTCGCCCAAAAGGCGACTTTTCAGCATCAGTGCATACACTTTGTCGGAACCATCGCGCACTTCACCGAAGCCAACCAAACCTTGATTCGTATATACCTTGATCAAGCTGCAATGCATGGGCGCCCCGACGATATCCGTAAAGCGAATGTCCGTAATTTTCAGCGTAGAAGGATTTGAATACGTATTCACATGGGCTAAGGTATGTTCGTACGTTTCCTGCTTTGACATGCTTCAGACTCCTTTGCGATTAGATATCATAGATTTCCTAGAGCAACATGCTACCGCCGTCTAAGCGGATCGACGAGCCCGTCATGAACTCGCTTTCATCGGACGCGATATAACACACCAAATGCGCAACATCTGAAGGTCGCCCAACCCGTCCCAGCGGGAATTTCTTGTACATATCATTGGGCTTTTTCTGAATTTTAGCGGCTTGTTCTGGTGGGACGATAGGTCTTGCTTCTTTCGGTCCTTTTTTCCCCACGTTCACAGCTCCTGGTTCAATCGTGTTCACGGTAATACCATACTTCGCCAACTCAATCGCGCTTTCTCGTCCCAGCATTTTGATGCCGCCTTTGGTCATGGCGTAGACTGCGTCAAAATCTGTCGGTCTTTTGGCATGGACTGAGGCAATATTGATGATTCTCCCGAATCGTTGCTCCTTCATATAGGGAATAACAGCTTGAATACACTGCCAGTATCCCTTCAAATTGATGTACATCATTCTGTCGAAAAGATCATCTGTATAGTCCAAAAGATCATAATTCAACTGTAGTGCGGCGTTATTCACCAAGATATCAATCCTGTGATATCGATCCGCCACCTGTTTGACCATAGTTTCGATCTGATTTTTATCAGACACATCAGCTTGGACGATGATCGCTTCCCCAGGAATTTGTTCTATCTGCTGCTTCGTATCTTTCGCATCCGTCTCGTTTCCGTAATAATTGATGGCAACGTATGCACCTTGCCTGGCAAGTTCTATCGCAGTTCCTTTGCCAATCCCTGTGCCCGCACCGGTTACCAACGCGACTTTTCCCGCTAATCTCATAACACTTCTCCTTGAAACGACGGAGGCCGCCTCATTTTCGCGTCCATGTAATGCAGCAAAAATCCCCCATCCAGGCGGATGTCAGCGCCATTTACGAAACGTGCTTCATCACTGCACAGATAAATGACCAGTTGGGCTAAATCGTCATAATTCCCGACGATTGCATTCGGAACTTTATACTGATACGCATCATAGAGTGTCGAGATCTCGCTGCGAAACAGCGCATCATCGCCTTCGATCGCCCCCAATTCAATGGCGTTAACATTCACGCCGTAACGTCCGAACTTGAGTGCGGCTTCGCGGTTGAGCATTTTTACCGCACCTTTTGATACACTATAGGCAAACGAAGAACCGGTTGGTTTTTCGGCATGTATCGAACTTACATACACAATTCTCCCCCTCTGTTTGGCCATCATTTGCCTTCCGACCACTTGTGTACAAATGAAAGCTGACTTTGCATTGACATTGAGCAACTCCAAAAAAAGTGCTTCATCACAAGTTTCCACCCTAGTTGATTGAACCACGTTGTTGTTGTGAATGAGAACGTCAACGGTTCCAAGTTGCTCTGCGGCCCTTTCTAGCATGGCGAGGACAGCCGAGCGATTACACAAATCCACATTGACCAGTACGACGTTCGATCCGGCAGATTTACACTTCTCCAAAACCTCGCGATTAGCTGTGCCATTGGAGACGCTATTTAAAATAAACCGGGCGCCTTGTCTCGCCAAACAGTTAGTGAGCACCTGGCCGGATGAACTGTCTGCATCTGTGATGAAGATGACTTGATTTTGCAGGTTCATAAAACGCCTCCAAATCATTCTCTGGCTCCCCTTGATCTTTGCTTCATCAAGAACCGTCAACTGCCTGATTGAGACAATGCCTGTTGTGCAGCCTGAGTGATCTGGTTGTAAGCCTGTGTCACAGATTCTTTACCATACATCACTGCTTCGGTCGCATTCGTATAAGTGGTCGACCAATCGTTCCATGCCGGGTAAGGGGGCAGGGGATAAAACCCTAGGGCTTTGGCTTTGCCAACCTGTAGCATTTGTTCGCCCAATTTGTTACCCTGCGACTGGCTCGGCGCAATCGCTTTCCAGATATTCGATTTCAGAGGTAATCCCCAAGATGTGCCAAGAATCTTTCCTGCCTGGACGCTGCCGTACAGCCAACCAAGAAACTGCTCAGCCTGTGCAGCGTTCGCCGAACTTGCGCTTATACTCTCGAAAATGGTAGGTTGCTGCCAGCCACCTCCCTTTTTATCAATGGGATCGTTGACGACCCCGATCTTGCCCGGAAGTAAGGACCATTCAACGTTAGCTGAAGCAGCGGTAGTAGGGACAATCAACGCCCAGCCCTTGACCAGTGCATCTGAAGTGGGATCCCCATCAGACTCACTCAGAGATATCGCCGCAGGTGGCACCACGCCATCTTTACGAAACTTTGCATAGATGTTCATGAACTGAATCCAGGTGTTTTTTACAATGTGAATTTTATTCCCACCAGGAAACACTTCACCCTCGCCAAGCGCCTGTTGGTAGGATTGATACGCTTGCCAACTGTTTGAAGAATCGACAATGGCGTAATGGCCCTTGGGCAACTTCGCAGCGGCCTGTTGAGCCCATTTAAAATAGTCGTTATACGTCCAGTTCGCCCAAGGCATGCGTAAGCCCAATTTCTTGATTTCGGGGATGTCATACTCATATCCCGACCCGTTCATCCCAACAGGGACTCCATAAATCTGTCCGTTATACTTTGAAAGATTCAGGTATTTCTGCGGAATCGTTTGAGCCAACTTTGAGTTGTTCAGACTCAGTAAAACACCTTTAGATGCATATGACTGAAACCATGCCATATCCATGTGAACGATGTCCGGTAAATTGTGAGCGGCTGCAAGAACCGTCAGCTTTTGTTGATATCCCGTCCAACTGCCGAATTGAGCCTTGATTGTCACATTAGGATGAAGCTTTTCGTACAGCTTAATTGCCTGTTGAGTGGGCGTTGCCCGCGTTTGCGGACCCTCAAAGTACCAATTTATCGTCACTTTTTGATTTGTTTTCCCACTCGTCGATGTGCTAGGTTGATTTGTTGCCGCGCTACAAGCCGTGGTTAAAGTGGCGCTCGCCGCCAAGGCAATTCCGAGTTTTGTGAACTTTGAATTCATAGCTGAATCCCCCTCATATCGTTCATGGGCATATTGGTCTTTCCCATCATCTGCTACGTATAAGCCGCCGTATGGGAACAGACACAAAGTTTTAACCATGACATCCAGAACTCACCTTGCCAAAAGCATCAGCCCTTCAAACCAGAGGTGACGATGCCTTCCACGAAATATTTTTGAGCGCTGAAGAAGATGATGATCGACGGAATAATCGAAATCAGCGACATGGCCAACAGTTGTCCCCACTCCACCTGCCATCCTTGTTCTAAAAACATGTTCAGCGCCAATTCAATGGTGTATTTGACTGGTGAACTCAGATAAAGAAGTTGACTATAGAAATCCTGCCAACTCCAAAGAAAAGTAAAGACTGCCACCGTGACAACGGCAGGCCGTATGAGTGGAAGGATGATGTGATAATAAATTCCATAAGTAGAACAGCCATCGATTTTCGCTGCTTCGTCCAGTTCACGCGGGATACCTCTAATAAATTGGATCAGTAAAAAAATGAAGAATGCCCCGCCGCCAAACCAAAAGGGTAAAATCAATGGTACATACGTGTTTACAAAATGGAATTTGTTGTACAAGATGTATTGTGGAATGATCAGAACTTGACCTGGGAGCATCATCGTGCTGATCAAAACGGCAAACCATAAGCGCTTGAAGCGAAAATTGATTCGGGCGAATCCATAAGCCACAAGCGTGCTGGTGATTACAGCGCCCAAGACGATCCATATTTCCATCCAAAATGTATTGGCAAATATCTTTGTAAAACTGACCCCCGACAATGAAAACCATCCTTTTGAATAGTTACTCCACTGGGGGTTTCTTGGCCAAAGCGACGGCAGTGTAAGTTCCGCATTCGACTTGACGGAAGCGCCGATCCACCAGATCACTGGATAGAGCATGATAAAAGAAAATACGGTGAGAAACAGGTGGTGTCTGATGGCGGCCCACCTTCCGATTATGACGTTCATCAACCACCCGCTCCTTCTGACTCATAGTGCACCCATTTGTTCGAGAGAAGAAAGTTGATCCCCGTGAGAACCGCAATGATCACCAAGAGTATCCAAGCTAGTGCCGATGCATAGCCAATCTGATAATCCGTAAACGCTTTCGTATAGAGATATAAAGCATAAAAATACGTAGCGTCCAAGGGTCCTCCGCTGGTAATGACAAAGGCGGAAGTAAACTGCTGAAAAGCGCCGATGATCCCGAGCACTAAGTTGAAGAACATAACTGGAGATAACATCGGCAAAGTGATCGCGATGAGCCGTTTTAATCTCCCCGCCCCGTCAACCGCAGCTGATTCATACAAATCTCGCGGGATTTGTTTCAACCCAGCTAGAAAAATCACCATCGTCGATCCAAATTGCCATGCATTGAGGAGAATTAAACTCGCCAGTGCAGTTTTTGGATTGGTCAGCCACGCAACACTCGGAATTCCAAACCACTCGAGAATGTGGTTTAGATATCCGGTTACCCCGAACATGTTTTTCCATAGGGCAGATACCGCCACACTGCCGCCAATCAATGATGGCAAGTAAATTGCCGTTCGATAAGCCGACATACCTTTGATATTCCGTGAGAGCAATAGTGCCACCATCAGCGAAAAGAACAACTTGACGGGCACCGAAATCACTACAAAAATAAACGTGACGAACAGCGATTTGTCGAACATCGTATCTGTGGTGAAGATATGAATGAAGTTCTCAAATCCAATCCATTTCGGCTTTGTGAACAAGGTGTCATTCGTAAACGACAGATAAAAAGACCAAGCCACCGGGTAGAGTGTCAGCAGAAAAAAACCGATTAACCAAGGTGCAATAAAAAGATAGCCCGCCACATTCCGTTCTTGCCGCGAGCCGCGCAACGATGGAATCTTGTTCTTTCGAGGCACCTTGCCATACAATTTTGTACTTGTCTTCGGAGGTAAATTTAACATGTGACCTCCCCCGCGCTCAGATAGCGCTTTCATAATCTGCTAAATAAGCCGACCGTTTTCTTGCGAATCGCGGATAAGCTGCTTTACGTCACACCACCTCACCCAATGAGACATCCAAAGATTCAGATTTCTCCAGTTGCCCATACGTATTGCAGCAACCTTTGCATTAAATTCTATAATCCTAATTGGTTCGTGCGAAATGCCATAAATTTATGATTTGGTTTGTTTTCTTTTAATGTTTGCGTTTTTTGAGGGTGTTTAAAGTGTAGCTCTGCAAATGTTCCCTGAGAGAACAAGTTGTTGTTTTCGTCGTGAATGATCGCAGAAACTACATTAACTCTTTTCAAGTTCTCCTTCACCAATCGTTCATTTTTTTTGAGTTCAACCCACAAATACAGCTTCGCTGCTTCAGTCAAACTCTTTCAATCCACATTTCCCGAGAAATAGCGACTAGGTTCGACAACTCAAATACATGGCCTATGCCTACAATAAACGAGGTTAAAAAGCCTTATCCAAAAAATCACGCCCATTTTAAATCAGGCGTGATTAGTCAATTTATTAGGTTCTGTTATGGAAGTTTATCGTCTTAAATTGATCTTATATCCGCAAGCGTACTAAACTGCTAGATGTGTATATTTCCACCGTGTTAAAGTGTTGGTTTGGTTCCAACGACAACAGTCGCATCAAGTTCATCAGAACAAACAATCCGCGGACTCAACGCATGCTTCGAGTACATTTCAGCGGTTTGCGTTGCCTGGCGTTTGCTCGTCTCTATGATCAAGCTGCCACCTGGCGCCAACCACATTGCGGCCTTTGCAACCACACGACGTTGCACATCGAGTCCATCCGCACCACCGTCGAGTGCCACCATAGGTTCGTATTGTCTGGCTTCCTGTGGCATCATCTCAATCGCTTCAGTGGGTACGTAAGGCGCGTTGGCGACTAAGATATCCACTCGTCCTTGTAAAGCTGGAGGCAGTGGATCATATAGATCACCTTCGTAGACCTGACCGTTGTCAGCGACATTGCGACGAGCACACCGCACTGCCGAAGGTTCGATGTCCACTGCGTACAATTCGCTATTGCCAAGTGCAGTGGCCACTGCCAGACCAATCGCTCCCGAACCGCAACACAAGTCAACGATGATATTGCGACTTGGACGCGCGGCAGCGATGGCTTGCTGGACCAGAAACTCGGTCCGACGGCGCGGCACGAACACGCCCGGTTCGACGATGACTCTCAGCCCACAAAATTCAGTCCAGCCGAGAATATACTCAAGAGGATGTCCAGCGACACGTCTTGCCACCATACCTGCAAGCTCATCCAAGGTTTGAGCTGTGGAGATAAGTAACTCTGCCTCGTCTTCAGCAAAGACACTGCCCGAGTCTCGAAGTCTGGTGATGATTTTGGATCGCTTCGTTTCGGATACGCTCATGTAGTCCCCCTGTGTCGCCGCTTAACTCCAAAAAGATGCGGTTTTAAACGACTCGTTCCACCCAGTTTTCAGCATTAGCAAAATGCGAGATGGTTCTTTGAACATACATCTCTTTTGTCGAACAGACAACAAGCCATCGAAAACTTCATTTACAGCGTAACGGCTGTCTTAAATCTATCGGGACGAAATGGTGCCGTGTCGATGCATGGCCGTTCCTTCGTCATCAACTGCCCAATCAATTTCCCAGTAATGGGCGCAAGTAAAATGCCGATGGTATAGTGTCCGCTTGCGACGAAGACACCTTCCATACCGCTGATGTCTCCGATATAAGGAAACCCATCTGGTGTACCTGGACGCAGTCCAGCCCAGGTTTTCACGAAAATAGCCTCCTGCAATTTGGGGATAAATTGTTTTACACGTTGATGGACTTGAGTCACTGCTTCCACCGTATGACGTTTGTCATACCCCACTTCCTCGTGCGTCACCCCAACTGTGAATGTGCCGTCGAGGCGAGGGATGATCATGCCCCCTGGCCCTTGCACAATATGCTGTAGAGACATGGACGCATAGCGAACTGCGTACATCTGACCTTTCACGGGATGAACTGGCATATGAAATCCGAGTGGCGCTAAGAGGGATGAACTCCATGCGCCTGCCGCGACGATGGTGTAATCAGCGAAATAGTCGCCATCTGTGGTACGAGCTCCAAGCACGCGTTCGCCTTCCAGCAACAAATTCAGAACCGGTGTCCACTCCTTGATTTGGCAGCCCTTCTGCTGAAGCGCCGTATAGAGGGATTTGGCTAAGTAGATGGGATGTAGTTGACCATCTTCGGGAAAATAAATCCCCCCGCGCACATCTGCAGTCACATCTGATTCCAACGCCAAAACGTCTTTTGCATCCAGCCACTCCAATGCCGTCTTGGCCGATGGCACTAGCGCTTTCGCCGACGCTTCCTCCTGCGCACCCAACACGACGCGAAGCATTCCCTTTTGCATATACTGCACCGGAATGTGACTGCTTGCCTCCAACTCTTCCGTCCAAGCCCGGTGCAGGTCTTGGCTCTGTTTGAAGAGTTCCGCATGATTGGGATTATCCAGTATCTCCGCCTGCGGACATAGCATGCCTGCCGAAGCGGTCGATGCCTCCGCAGAGAAAGCGCCTTTGTCAACGATGGTGCAATCCATGCCAAGTTTTGTGAGTTCCCAAGCGATAGCGCCACCAATGACGCCGCCGCCTATAATGAGCGCAGTTGAACGATGAGCCATGCAAACGCACCTCCAAATTTGTGTTTGTATGAAAAACAAACGATTCAGATTTTCGATCCACCAACTTCAAGTGTGGCACGATCACTTCGTTGTCTCACATCAGCAAACAGGGCGTATACGGATTGGAAGCGTCCGACCAGTGGCGACGAACTTCCAGATATGCTTCAGAGTGGCTATATTGCAAATGTAGGTCAACGCAAGAATATCTGCTGATTTAAATTCAAATATATGGTGTTTTTCTTCGGGGCTGTCACATTTTCAAAACGATCATAACGCATTCTGCCACCGCGTCATCCCATCCCTACCACGCAGCGACAGCGCTGTCTGCGCGCGGTTCCGTTCCTCCTGCAAGGACGCCGCTGACTGGGTCACGCAGGATGATCTGCCCGCGACCAAACATGCCGGAATCAAGCGCGCGCCGCACCTCATGGCCTTTTCGCTCCAGCGCTTGCGCAATATAATCCGGAAATTGCGGCTCCACCTCTATTACTTTTTCCTTCACCCACCGCCAGCGTGGCGCGTCCAGTGCAGCCTGCGGATTCAACAAGAAATCCACGAGGTTCATCACGACTTGGACATGCGCTTGCGGCTGAATCATGCCACACATCACCCCGAACGGACCGACAGGCTGTCCGTCTTTCGTCAAGAAGCCGGGAATAATGGTGTGGTACGTCTTCTTGCCTGGTTCCAAAGCATTGTGATCGTCCGGATTGAGGGAAAAACCGCTGCCGCGATTCTGCATGCAAATGCCCGTGTTAGGAATGACCACGCCAGCTCCGAAATCACCGGCATGACTTTGAATCAGCGAGACCATATTCCCTTCCCCATCCGCTGTGGCGAGATAGACAGTATCTCCTTTAAATGGTTGACCGGCTTCAGGCATCAGGGCTTCTTCCCCAATCAGGCGCAACCGCTGTTGGGCATACGTTTGGGACAGCAAGTCCTCTGCCGTCAAGACCATCTTGCGCGGATCCGTGATATATTTGAGTCCATCGACAAAAGCCAGCTTCACAGCCTCGATTTGTTTGTGATACGTGTCCACACGATCTTTTGCGCCAATCTCCATTTCTTTCAGGATATTGAGCGCCATCAACGCAATGATGCCCTGCCCGTTGGGCGGAATCTCCCAGACGTCGTAGCCCCTGTAATTTGTCTGAACAGGCGCGACCCACTCCACTTCGTAATCCGCCAAATCGGCCTTTGTGAGAAATCCCCCATGCCGTCTGAAAAACGCGTCGATTTGCTCTGCCAATTCACCGCGATAAAAAGCCTCTGCGCCCGTTTCCGCGATGGTACGCAACGTTTTCGCATGTTCCGGCGATTTCCACAACTCACCAATGCCTGGCGCGCGTCCGTTTGGGGCAAACGTCGCCAACCAGGGCGCAAACACGGGATCAGCGAGTGCGTTGATGTGTTTGTATCCCAAAGCCCAATACTTGCCGATGGTCGGCGAGACAGGAAAACCAGTTGCCGCATACTCAATCGCAGGCTGCAACACGTCCGTCAGCGGCAGGCGTCCAAACTTGCGAGATAATGCCGCCCAAGCTGCTGGTGTCCCCGGCACGGTGACAGGCACCATCCCGTAATTAGGCATCGCTTGATGGCCAGCTTGTCGGACCGCTTCAATGGAGATGGATTTGGGACTCGGGCCACTTGCGTTCAAACCGTGCATTTTCCCCTCAAACCAAACGATGGCAAACGTATCGCCGCCGATGCTGTTGGAGTTCGGCTCCAACACGGTCAGGCAAGCAGCAGTCGCGATCGCAGCATCAACGGCGTTGCCACCCTTGCGCAGGATGTCGCGGCCAGCCTCTGCGGCCAGCGGTTGGGTCGTCACCACCATCCCTTTGCGGGCAAACGTCGTCATTCTTTGCGAATGGTACGGGTTGTACAGCGGATCGTAATTCATGCATTGAACCATCCCTTCTATACCTCGCGCGCGAAAACGATATTTGCTTGAATTTTCGCTGGATTCCAAACAAAGAAATACACCTTAATAGAATCCACCAACGATTTCAAGCTTCTGACCGACAGCAACGTCCCACGTCGCTGCCCAGATGGATCATATCATGTTCCGCTCATCCGTGGTCTCGCAATCTCCCAACAAAGAACAAATTCAAGCCTATCGATCACACTGTTAACAAAACTTTGCCGACGCTATTTCTGCTCTCCACAAGCCGATGCGCCGCTGCAGCTTGCGCCAAGTTGAAACGCGCGCCAACCTTGATATCCAACTGCTTGTCTGCCAGATATCGAAGCACGTGATTTGCGGTATCACGCAGAAGGTATGGGCGTTCCTTGCGCGTGGTGCCAAGGCTAAATCCCAGCACAGAACGACAGCTTGCATGCAAATCCTTCGTCTGAAAATGTCCAATTGCTCCGCTGGCGTTGCCGAAATGAACCAACCTGCCGTACTTCGCAAGGCATTCGAGACTTCTTTCCGACACTGAACCCGCAATGGAATCCAGAATGACGTCAACGCCGCGGCCATGCGTGATGTCGTTGACTTCGTTGGCAAAATCCGTTCCTTCATAGCAAATGACGTGATCGCAACCCGACTCAAAAGCGATTTGTCGTTTTGCTTCATTGCCGACGGTGCCGATGACACAACCCGCGCCCAGGAGTTTAGCCAATTGACTTGCGGTCGATCCAACGCCGCCCGCGGCGGCATGAATAAGCACCGTTTCCCCTTGTACGAGTCTAGCCACATCCGCAAGCAACTTGTAAGCGGTAAAAGAAACAATGGGCGCCGCTGCGGCAACGTCAAACGGCAGACTGTCTGGTATGGCAAAAGTGAGCGACTCGTCTGCGACCACATACTCTGCATAAGAACCATTGTGCGGAAAGGCAATCACGCGCTGCCCTGGTTTGAGATGCTGCACCTTGTCGCCAACCTGTTCGATAACGCCCGCTGCATCTAAACCGGGTATAAATGGGGGCGCGGTGCCTGCGCTTTTATTGCCACACCTCGCTTTGATATCCGCAAAGTTTACACTCGTCGCAACCACGCGAATGATAACTTGGTGTGACTGCAACGTGGGCTTATCAACCGTTGTGTACTGCATGACTTCCGGTGTTCCCCACTCGGTTACCACTATGGCCTTCATTTGTGCCCCTCCTCACAATGCATTAGACCGCCATCCGCGATGCTTCCCGCACCAACAGCATGAAAAAGCCAGTGATTCGGGAGGGTGCGAATGGCGTGTAACAAGGTGCCGTCAGGATAGTGAGCCAAAGGTCACCATGTGAATTGGAGCAACGGGCGGTTTAAGGTAACGTATTCGCTGCGGAAGTGCTCCAGTTCGCTGGAATCTTTGTACTGGTCCAGTCTTTCTTCGGCATAAAGCTCTCATGGTGCTCATCAAAGTAGGCATCGAGCATTTGTTTGGCAATCGGACCAGCCAAAGATGCGCCATATCCGCCGCCCGGAATCATGATGGCCATCGCCACAATCGGATGATCGATGGGCGCGTAGCAGATAAATACAGAGTTATCCGTTTGTTGGCCTTTAATGGTGATTTGCGCGGTGCCTGTTTTAGCCGCGACCTCATATGGAGACGAGTTAAATATCCCGTTTGCCGTTGCGTCTGCGCCGCCTACACCACCGGTTGTCACGTCCTGCATTGCCGTTTTTAGCATCTGGAAAATTTCAGGATCTGCCTTGATCTGTCCTTCTACTTCTGTGCCGACAGTCTTAATCGGCTTTGCATTCGAGCTTGGCGTATCAGCCGCGCTATAAACTTTACTCAACAAATGTGGTTTTAATTTTTTTCCGTCATTCGCCAAGTTCATCGCATATGTCGCCAGTTGCATCGTCGTAAATTGTTGCGATTGACCGATTCCTGCAAACGCCAGATCTTCCGGTGTTCCGTGATTGACGTATTTACCCGTCTTTTTAATAGACGCTTCACTCTTTTTCAAAGGGTATTGGACTTGAGCGTATCCATCGTTCGAATCTTCTATATAGAAAGCCCCGGGGGACTCATTTGGCAAATCAATGCCAGTTAGATGCCCTAATCCCCAGTCCCACTCCCCCTGAAACAGGGTGTTGATGCCTTTGGCAAAATCCGTGTCCAAATAGTTTTGATAGCTGCCATCGCTCGGCGGATACGATCCGCCGCTGGTCGCGCTGCTGCCAAACCATTTCCCTAGGTCAAGTCCAACTTTGTAAAAGAACACGTCACTCGAAACGGCAATGGCCTCAATTGGATTGACCCACCCAAACGCAATGCCGTCATCTTCATGAATGATGCTTTGGCCAATATGGATATATCCTTCGTCGTCAACCGTGGTGTCTGCCGTGATGGCGCCTGCTTTCAGCGCCGTGATCAAGTTGGCGGGTTTCACAGTCGAACCTGGATACTCCGGTGATTGAATTGCATAGTTCTCCTGTGCCCCTGAGTTGCTTAAATAATTGCCTTCAGCCGATGTGATGGGCTTACCCGATGTAAACCAATTCGGATTGAGGTACGGGTAGCTCACCATCGATATGACGCCGCCTGTCTTGACATTGAGCATCACAGCAGAAGCGCCCGTGACCAAATCTTTTCCCGAATATGAGTTGATGCTATTTTGAAAGATCATCTGCGCTTCCGCCTGCATATGGCCATCCAGCGTCAATTGCAGATTGTCGCCAGGCACGGCATCCGGCGCAGTCCCAATGGTTTGCACTTGGTTTGTCGTCGGATTGATAGCCAACAACTGCTCTCCTACTTTTCCTTGCAGAATCGGCTCGTATTCTTCTTCCAATCCGGTCGTGCCTACTTTTTGACTGTCGATGTATCCTTCTTTGCTGTATTTTTTTACATTTTCAGCTGTGATGCTGCTGACATAGCCAAGCACCTGCCCAGCCAAATCCCCTTCAGGATACTGACGTTGATATGCTTGTTCAATCTCTACATTTGGGAACGATTGCTTGTTCTCCATCACATACGCAATTTGCTCATCTGTCGCATGCGTCGTCAACGGAATTTGCAAATCGTTTTTGTCACTCAGTATCGTTTGATATAACTTCTTAGGTGTCGTATTGAGAATAGAAGCAAATTTATCGGCGATCCGCTGGTATTCAGAGCTTGTATTCGCCGTGAAGTTGTTGATTAAAATTTCGGAAGTCGGTGTATCCCACGCCAACAGTTGTCCGTTTGCATCGTAAATCCAACCCCTTTGCGGGATCACAGGCACCTTCAAAAATTGCGTGTTGACTTCCTCCTTGCGAAATGCGGCTCCTTTCACCACTTGAACATATGCAGCTCGAAAAATCAGCGCGGTAAAGGACAAAAAGACGATGGCGTAGACAATACCAAGACGTGTTCTTTTTTTCGTTGGTTTACTAGGTTGTAAACTCATCATGCACCTCAAATTTCGTGACTCGTTTTGCTTAGGCATGTTTGTACAACACACTGATACTACAATAACAAAAAAATATTGAATTTAATTCAAACATTGCTGCCAATCCTTGCATTTTGCTGCAAAAAATAAAGAAAAAACTGTTGGCCCCATGAAAAAGACGCTTCATCGGCTCAACAGTTTTCTATTTTGTGCCCGTGTTAAAACCAGGTTACTTTGTTTGACTGGTTAGATAAAGCTGCATCGCGGAGGCCATCTCCGTCGAAATGACGTCCCCCAACTGCTCATTGTGGATTCGTGGTCCAGATGCCAGCTTGATTGACAAATACGCGCGGCGGCAAATTCAGAATCGCCAGCACCAAATCCGCCACATCTTCCGGCTGCATCATCCTGTCTTCGCTGCCGATTTTGAGTCCTGCACGCGATGCCAATTCAGTGTTCACCGTGCTAGGTGTCAGCGCCGTGACACGGATATTGTGTTTGCGAGCTTCCTGCATCAAAGATTCAGTAAATCCCATCACGCCAAATTTGGAGGCGGAGTAAGCAGACGTCGTGGCAGCGCCCCGCAATCCCGCAGTGGAACTCACATTGATGATCACGCCGTCATTGCGGGCCATCATATCCGGCAATACGCCGCGGGTCACATAGTACGTGCCGAATAGATTTACTTTGACAATCCGTTCCCATTCCTCCGGCGCCATTTCCGCCACGGAACCGAATGTGGCCGTTCCGGCATTGTTGATGAGCATATCAACTGGCCCGACCGTCTCCTTCAATTCAGCAAGCGCCGCTTCCACCGCAGTTCGATCCGCCACATCTGCGACAGCTGTCCCAACGCGGACATCGCTTGTTTTTTCAATGGTTTGTGCGAGCGATTCAAGATCCGCCTTTGTCCTGGCGAGCAACGCCAAATGAACGCCTTCAGCAGCAAGCTTTGTCGCGATAACTTTGCCAATGCCCTTGCCTGCCCCCGTGACCAGCGCCACTTTCCCTTGTAAACCCATATCTTCACCTCATTAACGTTATCCCTGAACATCACCGAGCCACACGCGATGCCGTACTTGCTGACATTTGCAAGATTCCGCTTGTACGGTGCGCATCTTGCATGGACAGCATGCTGCTCAAAAAGCGCGCGCGTACTGTTGCGGCGCCTCTGGCTTCGCGCCAAGCGCCTGCGCAGCATGGATAGCCCAGTATGGATCCCGCAACATTCCCCGCGCAATTGCCACAAGATCCGCATCCTGATTGCCAATCACTGATTCGGCCAGTTGTGGGTCCTCCAGCATCCCGACCGCAATCACAGGCACATTCAGCGCCTCTTTGATGGCTCGAGCGAACGGAACCTGATAACCTGGGTAGTTGCCGGGGCGCCGAGCGCCTGGCACACCCTCACCGCCCGAACTCACGTGGAAAATGTCAACGCCCGCTTGCTGATATTGACGGCAAATTTCAATCATATGGTCGATGCCGTATCCACCCTCTGCGTACTCCACTGCCGAAATTCGTATCAAAAGAGGCATCGTGATCGGCATCTCCCGCTTTACCGCCTGGATCACTTCTACGCCAAACTTCGCCAGATCCTGGCCATACGCATCCGTTCTTTGATTCGTCAACGGCGACTGGAACTGGTGAATTAAATAGCCATGCGCACCATGCAGTTCAATGGTATCCACCCCGGCCTGGACAGCACGTCTGGCAGCTTCGCCAAACTTCTGGACGATGGCCCCTACCTCATCAAACGTCAGTTCCTTGGGTTGCTTGTATTGTGATCCCTCAAACCGAATCGGAGAAGGCGCAACAGGTTGAATGGCGTCTTCCGCTTTGCGTCCAGCGTGAGCAATCTGAATGCCAACTTTCGCCCCATATGCGTGGCAGGCATCAATGATCTTTGCAAACGCCGGGATGTGCTCGTCCGACCAAATCCCCAAATCAAAATCCGTAATGCGTCCGTCTGGCTCCACATCCGTCATTTCCACCAAAATCAATCCAGCGCCGCCCACTGCTCGACTGGTATAATGCGTATAGTGCCAATCATTCGGTTTTCCGTCTTTGGCCGTTACAGAATATTGGCACATCGGCGCCATCACAATCCGATTCTTGAGTTCCAGACCTTTTAGCGTAAAACGATTCAACAATTGCGTCATGGTTGCCGTCCTCCTGATATCCTTCATAGTGGGGTGCACCGTCTGCAGTGTTTTAATTGTATGGATTTTTAGGGTCCCACTGGTGCGTTATGGTGCCACGAATCGTGGTTTATTCATCCGTTACATTGCACAATCTAGTTACAAAATGTAACTAAAATACAACGGTTAGTCTAAACTTTACAAGTTACTGCTGTCAAGTAAGTATGTTAAAATAGTTCAGGTGGAGGTGGGAACATGCGCGACAAACCGATGTGTCCCAAATTTGAAGAAGCATTTACGCTCCTCGGAAAACGCTGGACGGGTTTAATCATCCAGGCGCTTGCAAATGGAGCCAAAAGATTTTCTGAAGTGGAAGAAACCATCCCAGGTATCAGTGCGCGAATGTTGGCGGAACGTTTCAAGGAATTGGAAGAAGCCTGTATTTTAGTGCGCATCGTGCATCCAGAAACCCCTGTGCGCATCGAGTACGAGTTGACCCAAAAAGGGAGAGATCTCGCCCCCGCATTCGAAGCGATTCAAGGATGGGCGAACAAATGGTGCGAAGGGACAGACAAACAATCGCCAGCAAGCCCGGACAAGAACGCATAAGCCGCTGAAAGAGACGCTTACGTGCTTGTCATTCACTCGAATTTATGGGTCTCATATTGTCCCACTGTGTGACCCGCCCCAATCCTCTTCCGCAATGGCAGGACATCTAAACGAATATCGTGCAGCCCACGACAGCCCCTATCCACACTTTAAAATTGCGTATACCCATCCGCTTTTTTACGAACCCTTTTGCTGTAATCTGCTTCCAGTATAAGACTCTCATCTTCGCAACTGTGATGTTGATGCTTGCGAAAGAGGGGATATTACAAGATGACACAACACTTTGACGCCCATTCCGCGTCAAACCAGACTGCGCTTACAGTCGGCAATCGCGGCCCTGCAACATTGGAAAATTACCATTTCATCGAGAAAATCAGTCACTTTGATCGCGAACGGATTCCGGAACGTGTCGTGCATGCGTGCGGCGCAGGCGCCCATGGCTATTTTGAAGCGTATGGGAAAATGGGGGAGGATCCCATCGCCAGCATTCAAAGCGGAGAACGCATCTTTGACTTCGTCTCCAATACGCCAGAAGCGATGCACATGATCACATTCCTGTTCTCCCCCTGGGGCATTCCCGCAAACTATCGTCAAATGCAGGGATCCGGCGTGAATACATACAGGGAGCGAGCAGAGTTGATTAAGAACTTCGTCAACACGCTGCAGCACTGTAAAAAGCGGGCCCGTCGCAGCAGCAAAAGCCAATCAGGCCGTGAAGGGAGCCGAAACAAAGGGGCATCCAGACAAGCCGTACTAAACCCAGCGGGACATCAAGCTGTACCGGCATCAGATGGGAAACACGAACTGCTCATTGTTAGCGGCGTGTTTCCCATCTATCCAAACAAAGCACGAATGAACAGGTATATCCGTTTCATCATGGTTTATGATTGGACATGAAGGAGATGAATGGTTTGGAATGGCTGGATAGGATGAATGATGCGATTGATTACATTGAAAGCAAGTTGTCTGATGACATCGACATAGAGGAAGTGGCGAAACGGGCTTGTTCGTCGAGATTTCATTTTCAACGCATGTTTCATATGTTGACAGGCGTTACTGTAGCGGAGTACATCCGTAGGCGGAGGCTCACAATGGCCGCACAAGAATTGGCTATGTCGGCTACCAAAGTTTTTGATGTGTCCCTCAAGTACAGATATGAGTCACCTGAATCTTTCGCCAAAGCCTTCCGCAAGGCACACGGTCTCTCCCCATCGGAAGCACGCGCACAAGGAGTTCAACTCAAAGCCTATCCTCGAATTTCCTTCCAACTTTCATTGAAGGGAGACAAAGAAATGGACTACAAGATTGTGCATCGGAACGCATTCCCCGTTATCGGCAAATCGATTCGTGTCTCACTAAAGGAAGGAGATGCTATGAGAAGGATGCCAGCGTTCTGGAGTGAGTGTCAAGCAGACGGAACCATTGAGCGCCTCACTTCCCTTTGCCCAGGCAAAAATCTGCTTGGCATTAAAATGAAATTCGACGATGACGATGAGCAATTCACCTATATAATTGCAGTGGAAGGCGCCGCCGAGGAATTGGAAAGCGGTTGGACCACAAGTGAAATCCCTGCTGCAACATGGGCCATGTTTCCCTCGGTAGGTCCATTGCCAAAGTCGATTCAGGATGTATGGATGCGTATATTTCAAGAGTGGTTTCCAGCCACAGGCTACCAACACGCCGAAGCGCCGGAAATGGAGGTCTACCCTCTAGGTGACACGATGGCTGATGATTACCGGTGCGAAGTGTGGATCCCGGTGAATAAAGACTGATGACAGCATCCTGCATGAAACAATGGACAAGTTCCGCACCCTTTTGATGAATTCGTCTTGAGCACGCTATAATTCGGAAGAGAGTCGACAGGTATTCACTTAGGAATTTAACAAGTGAGGAAGTTGCAATTGCAAAAATATCAGACTTTGTTTTTTGATGTAGACGACACACTTCTCGATTTCGCTGGAGCAGAAAAGCTCGCCCTGCGCCTCCTGTTTGAGGAACAGCAGATTCCCTATACATCAGAGATTGAAGCAGAGTATAAAAGAATCAACCGAGGTTTATGGGAAGCCTTTGAAGAAGGCAAGTTGAATCGCGATGAAGTGCTGAATACACGCTTTACACTTTTATTTAAAAAATACGGGCAAGAGGTAGATGGTGTTCTTTTTGAACAAACTTACCGTCGGCACCTAGAACAAGGGCACGATCTGATTGACGGCGCCATGGAGATCATCACAGCTCTGAAAAATCACTATGATTTGTATATCGTGACGAATGGCGTGTCGAAAACGCAGGATCAACGTCTGCGCGCTTCTGGTCTACATCCAATCTTTAAAGGGATTTTTGTTTCTGAAGACACCGGTTATCAGAAACCGATGAAAGAATTTTTTGAATACGTATTTGCACGGATTCCGAATTTTTCTGTAGGCCAAGGATTAATCATTGGAGATTCCTTGACTTCGGATATAAAGGGCGGACAGATGGCGGGAATGGACACGTGCTGGTTCAATCCAGCAAGGAAGCCAAACGAGACGGGGATCGTTCCAACGTATGAAATTCAAAATCTCTATGAGTTATCCCGGATCTTAAGCGAACATAACTTATACTGACGGCGGTCAGGAAAATCCCTTGAATTATCGAATTGTATGAACAGAGACAGCAAATTCATTCTCGAGGTGACGAGTTCATGCCTATCCAAAACTATGGTGTCATACGTGGGCAAGTTGTACGGTACACGCCCGGGTCGCCCCAGTCCCCTCACTTCATCATGATTTTGACGGATAATCACAATACAGCGTATCAAGTGGATGTCAATGTGCTATCGCGTGACGGATCGGAAGTATTGTACTATGCAAATGACAATTTCCAGAATGACATGACACAGAACCTCCTATCCCTTACTCCAGGCTTCACCGCCCTGAAGAATAACGCAAATTCCGGTGCGCTTGATTATCTGCGGGAAACGCTGTTTGAAACCTCTGCTATGGTGCCTTTACCCATAGATGGGCCTTCCCAAAACGATCTCGACGCATTTATCGGCACCATTGTATCATCCGCGCAAACAAACAATGCGTCCGTCTTTGCGTTCGGTCAATATTTTCATGATGGGTCGCGTTCCGCCGCACAGGATCGAAAAGAAAACCTGCCAACACAAGGGATTCACGATATTCACATGAACCAGGGAAACAGTTCTCCTTACGAAAAAGATAACGGCACGTACCAAGATGGCGGTCTATTGGTTTACTTCCCCAATGATCAACGATGGGTCGCTACATTCCTCGCCTTCCAAACACAGGCATTTCAGACAGACAATCAAGGAAACCCGACTGGCCCATCTTGGGCAGATCAACATGGTGGAGAGATAACAGAATAAAGGTGCAATAAAAAACCACGACTGCGAAGGCAATTTTCAGAGTGGCTGTAGCGAAAGACAACCACTACAGCCACTCTGAAAGGATTTGTTTTGCTCACTGGAAACACGCCAGATACCCGCTTCAGAGCTAGGTAACACACTCCAATGATAGATGGTTACACAACCTTGTTGGACGAATGCATGACTGCTCGCAACGTGTCGACGTTCTCTTTCAGAAACGCTTGATTGGCCACTATACCGCGTCTTTTGCACCAGGATACCCCGCCAAACGCGTTAAAGAATGTGTAAAACGGCAGGCATGTCTCCAAGTCTGATACAGTGCTTACGGATCGATAACCATCCATAAATGCTCGTTTTGTTGCAGGGTATACGTCCCAGACATAGGATTGTATTTTTACGAAATCCAGCTCTACTGCGCCCCCTCGCGCGCTTTCAAAATCGATGACACCTGTGAGACGGTTCCCTTCTGCGAGAAGATTCCCAGGCCGAAAATCCATATGTATCATGGATGCCTTACTCGGTTCTGGCATGCTGCTGATCGCTTGTTCAAAGTATGAACAACATTTCCTGTACAAGTCGTAATCGAGCACCGTTTGGCAATCGATTCCCCAAGATGAAAAACTATCCTCAACAAACCGAAACCATCGATTTCCTTCTACATGTTCAAATCCATTCATGGTGTCATGCCCAAACCCCGGGGCGGGGATTTCATGCAGCCGAGCGAGCATCTGCCCCATTTGATAAGCCATGGAAGCATCAACTGGACCGGTGATGGATTTCCCAGGGATTGCGGATAGAAGAAGCGCCCCGGTTATCTCCTCGTCTCCCTCCCAGACGTCTAACACCACAGGAACGGGTAAAGCACCTTGTAATCGAGCGAGTACCCGCTGTTCTCTGGCCAACTTGCCTTTATTGTAAGGGATTTTGACGATAACACGTTCCCCGCCTTCCAGGATCACATCGTAAACCTCTGAACCGAACGATTCAGGCGGACGAGTAATGACGGATGGCCTTAATCCAAATACCTTCAGAACTTGATTCACGTTGGACATCGATTCATCACCCAGCCTATTTTTGTGATCCTTCGCGCGGCGCCAACTCGTACACTTTGCCTTTTTCCACAATAAACTCAACTACGTTTGTCTCTACCTGACTGCTAGGCACTTCTTGCGAAGCACAAAACACATCCACTGGTTCTGTCGCGCGCACCAGATAGACGCCGTCCACACCTGCGGCCAACCATGCTCGTTCCAATCTGCCATCACGCCATGAGATATTTACTGTCACATTGCCGCGCGCTCGCAGACCGACAACTTGGCCAGTCTGCCAATCATCTGGCAAGCAAGGCAGAATGTGAATGGCCCCAGCGTGACTTTGCAGCAGCATTTGGGCGATGCCAGCCGTGCCGCCAAAATTCCCATCAATCTGAAAGGGGGGATGATTGTCCAGCAAATTGGTCAAGGTCGATTTCGCCAACAGCGCCTGCACGTTTTCCGCCGCCAGTTTGGCGTCGTTCAGCCGCGCCCAAAAGTTGATGATCCAAGCCCGGCTCCAGCCTGTATGGCCGCCCCCATTGGCCAAGCGTCGCTCCAGCGTCACGCGCGCGGCCGCGGCCAACGCTGGTGTATCTAGGTTTATCTGGTTGCCTGGATGCAGCGCAAACAAATGGGAGATATGCCGATGGCCTGGTTCTTTCTCCTCGTAATCCTCAAACCACTCCTGGATTTGGCCGTGCTTCCCGATTTTAATGGGCGGCAACTTGGCAAGCGCTGCTTGTAGTTCCTCGCGAAAAGCCTCGTCTATTCCCAAAATTTCGCTCCCGCGTACACAGGCAGTAAACAGCGCATGGATGATCTGACTGTCCATGGAAGAGCCAAAACAGAGCACACCAGCCTCACCACTCGGCAAAACATACGTGTTTTCCGGCGAGACGGACGGGCACGTGACCAGATAGCCCTCTGGTCCAGGCACCATGTAATCGAGAAAGAAGAACGCAGCCTCTTTCATGGTCTCGTACGTTTTCTGTAAAAACGGTATCTCCTGATGAAACTCATAATGTTCCCAGAGATGCAGACAAAGCCAAGCTGCGCCGAGCGGCCAGTACGTGGCAGGCAAATACCTGTCTTGCGGCGCCGTGTCGGCCCATATATCCGTATTGTGATGCGCCGTGAAGCCGCGACAGCCATACAATACATGCGCCGTGTGACGTCCGGATATCCGCATCCGCTCGATGAGATCAAACAAAGGCGCATGACACTCGGCCAGATTGCATATTTCGGCAGGCCAATAATTCATTTCCGTGTTGATATTGATGGTGTATTTGCTGTCCCATGGCGGTAGAAAATGCTCATTCCATATCCCTTGTAAATTGGCTGGCAGAGAGCCAGGCCGACTAGCGGCAATCAAAAGATAGCGGCCATACTGAAAATAGAGACTCACCAAGCCTAAATCTGTTTCCCCCTGCTGCAATCGCTGCAGGCGTTCATCAGTTGGCAAGGTGGCCTTGGCGTCTTGCTCAAGCAAGCGCAGCGTCACGCGGCTGTAAAGTGCGCGGTAGTCTTGAAGATGCCGTTCGAGCAACTGTTCATACGGTTGTTTCGCGATTGCATCCAGCGTAGACATGCAGGCTTGCTCTGGATCCGCGCTGCGAAAGGAAGTGCTCGCCGCAAGGTGCAGCGTTACGCTGTCCGCCTCGTCGACAATGAGGTATTCGCCAATCGTCTGAACACGCCCACCCTCTGCGCTGCATTTCAAAATAGTGCTAAAGTCGGAACCGTTTTCTCCACCTGCGTTCCCACGCATGAGAATGCCAGCAGGGCCGCACTTCTGTATCGTTTCCGCATAGCGCGATCTCGCTCGGGTCAGCCGCGCCTGGAATGATATGGCCCCAGGCTTATCTGCCTTGAAGCGGATGATCAACCCCTGATCCGGATAACTTGCAAACATCTCGCGGGTGAAACGGATTCCGCCCTGCTTGTAACGAATGGTCGTGACAGCACGCTCAATATCAAGCTCCCTTTCGTAATCAACCACATCCGTTTCCTCACCTGAAAAGGAGAATAATAAATCGCCAAGTGGCGTGTAATGACGTTGTGATTCAGGCAAGCTCGTCAACGCCATCGCCGTCAACCGCTCTGCCGCTTGCAGTTCCCCGGCAAAAATCAACGCCCGGATCTTCGGAAGATATGTGGGCGCATCCGGGTTATGCCGATCCCGCGGTCCACCATACCATAACGAATCTTCATTTAATTGGATCCGCTCCTCTTTGACGCGGCCAAACACCATCGCGCCCAAGCGGCCATTTCCGATGGGCAAAGCTTCATTCCACTCATTTGCTGGCTGTCGAAACCAGATGCGAGTTCGCTCGCCTACTGCCTGTTCAGTCAAGATATATCCCTCCAAAACAGCGCTTTCGCGCTTATTTCGCATATGCCTTCTGTACTCATCATGTCTTTAAGAGAAAATTAACCGCTTTCATCCATGTTTCATTCGATTGATATCTGGCAACGACCCTAGCACAAAACGAACTGTCCGCATTCCTACTAGATTCATTGTACCTTTTGCTGCAATCGTCCCACAATTGCGAATCAAACTGTGATTATACTCTGCTTTGCTGACCTCCACCGCAAAAATGCCGTGTACTCAGGTGAGCACGCGGCATTTTTGCGCACAGCGTTTGATTTCTGGCGTATTGCTCAACTGCTTTGCTTGGCAGTTTGGTCGTCACTCTTTGGCATTTCACACCCGCTCCATCCGCTCGGCCAGCCAATCTTCCAATGTGGCAACCTTGTCAGGGTACATGTAGCTCCGAGCCAAAAACCCAGTTCCATGCGCTGGCATTGGATCCTGATCCGTAGGCTGATAGCGCAAATCCACGCTCCACCGCACTTCATCGGATTGATTTGGTGTCGACATGTGCAACGCCCGATCATTGAAAAGGATGGCGCTTCCCTCCGGCACGGGCAGCGCAACGGTCTTCGTCTTGCCCAATTGTTTGTTTTCAAGCGCATTGTAGCCCGTTTTTGTGTACGTCTCCTGATGCCATTCTAACACCCGGCTCCGATGCGTTCGTGGTTTGATGTGGAGACATCCATTCACTTCGTTGGCGTCCACCATCGGGATCCAAACCGTAATCACCGGATTGGAGTTCGCATCTGGCCAATACGACTTATCCTGATGCCATGGCACTGCGCCTGCCGCGACGTTGGGCACCTTGGGGCGCACATTGTAAACCGGGTTGGCGAAGATCTCGCCACCAATCAGCGACTCTACCGCATCCAAGATCTTGGGCTGGCTCATCAGATGAAAATAACCTGGTAGTCGATCCCGCCAACTCCTGCCGTATTTCAAAAAGTCATCTTCTGTCAAATGCGCGAACAGCTCTGCCAAGCGATATTTGAATGGCCGATGTTCCAATTTGTCATCAATGAGCCCCGCCTGAAACAACTCATCCGCAATCATCGAGACCTTTTCGTTCATGGCCTCTTTAGCTGGTTGTAACGCTTCTCTGGACAGCAATTGTGGGATGACCAGGTAGCCTTCTTCATTGTAAAAGTCGATTTGCTCTTTGCTCAGACTTCCGCCATTTGTATGCGTTGTCATCAGACAACCTCCTTCTAAAATGCCGATTTGAGTTGATCTTAATCCATTTTCGACATAAGATATTTCTACAAAAGTTCAGAAATTGATCAATTTTTCCGATGCTTTTACTGAAGTCCAGCAGGAATTTGAGGGGGGTGTCGCAACAATGGAACATTTGGAGGCGATGCGGCCATTCATCAGAGTTGCTCATCAATATCGATTCCCGGTGGAGCAACACTCGAGTGAAACTGGCCGCATCGGGTATTGCTACGCCTTTCACCTCGTGGACTCTGGAAAAGCGCAAATTTCAATTCCCAATCACACGTTTGCCGCAAAAAAGGGAGATTTAATATACTTTCCGCCGAAGCTGCCACATTCATTTTACCCTGACCCTGTACATCGACTTTCGACATACAACATCTATTTTGAATTGTGGACAGACACGCCATTAAAAACGGAACAGCACTTGGCGCGCAACGAATCTGAGTTTGACCCGAACTTATTGACCATCTCGCTGGCGGATACAGAACTGAACGAACTGCCCCATGTTTTCCCCATCCAGCACGATGGCGCGATGATCGATCTCTTTACACACATCGTCGCACAGCATCAGAAGGACGAGGTGTATTCAACAACCATAGCCAGCAGCTTATTGAAAGCATTTATTTTGGAAATCATCCAAATCCGCAAGCACCATTTGGATCTGGATGATTTTCGTATCAAACGCCTTGTGCAAAAAATCGAAACGGAAGCGGATGGAGAATTTCACTACGAAGAATGGCTGCAAATGAGTGGGCTGCAAAAAACGCAGTTTCACGCGTTGTTTAAACGAACCACTGGTGTGTCTCCCAAGGCGTACTGGACAAAGGCCCTCATGAAACGAGCCGCCGCAACACTGTGGGAAAGCAATCGTTCTGTCACCGAGATCGCTGCGGATTTGGGTTATTCATCGATTCATCATTTCACCAGACAATTCACCGCCTTTTACGGAATTTCCCCTTCCCAATACCGCAAAAGGCGGAATTAAAATGACTGCGGGGCACGCCGTAGATGGACCACTGGATCTGCGAAGACCACTAACAGGTCATGCCTCGCACATTCGCGAGGCATGACCTTAAGCTCCAAATCAGTTGTTGAAGTAGTGTCCTTGTTCAAGGTCGGCGATAAGTCCGGGGTGGGTGGGGTTCCATCCCAAGCGTTCACGCATCTGCGCGCTCGCCCCTGGAAACATACTGGTGACATCAATTGCCGCAATGGGGACGACTAAGCCGAAGTGGGACTCAGCCTCTTCACGCGAAATACTGACCACCGGCAGGTTCAAATGTTTACCGATGACGCCTGCGATGTCCCGGAACGGCACCCCTTCTTCAGCGCGGCCACTTAGCCTTGAACCGGATGGCGCCTTTTCTAACACCAAGCGGTAGAGATGCGCGGCATCAAGTCGATGCACGGCTGGCCAGCGATTGGTTCCATCTTCCACATAGGCAGAGAAACCCTTCGTACGTGCAATGTTGATGAGTCTCGGCACAAAGCCTTTGTCGCCCTCGCCGTGCACGGTCGGTGCGAGACTGACGACTGATGATCGCACGCCAGCCAGCGCGAACACCGCGTTCTCTGATGCTTCCCCGTTCATGTGATTGGTGATTGCGAACGGTTTACCCGAGCCCTCTAATGCTGCCCCTATCGTCTCGACGACACGCAGATCAGTTGCGAGGGAACTGGCGAAATCCGAAAAGTCGCCATTATGCTTAAACGCGAGGTGGATGACACCGTCCGCAGCAGCGGCGGCGCTATGAAGGCTGTCGAGATCGTCAAGCGTACCGAGGAGCACCTCGGCCCCTACTTCCTTCAACGCCGCAGCGCCATGATCTGAGCGGGCAAGACCAACGACCTGATGACCGGCTGCGATGAGTTCACGGACGACTGCGGAGCCGACGTACCCTGTTGCTCCTGTTACAAAAACGCGCATCACGATATCCTCCTTCAATTGTTGATTTGTAGATTTACTTGAACAATTGGAGTCTAAACTATAGAGTGAACTCTAAGGCAAGCGATATGCCGGAGGGATTGACATGAAAATTCAAGAACTGGCTGATAAAACGGGTTTATCAGCGCACACCATTCGTTTTTATGAAAAGGAAGGTTTATTGGACAGTCGTCATGTCCAGAGAGCGGAAAATAACTATCGCAACTATGCAGACGAGGCAATCGAACGTCTGAAACTGGTAAAGAAGTTTCAGAGATTGGGGTGTTCGCTCGCCGAACTGAAGACAGTTTTGCACGATCATGACACCAATGCCCCTACCCATGAACAGGTGATTGAGTGGATTCGCCAAAAGATGATAGAGATCGAACATAAGAAAGATGAATTGGATCAGATTCTTGAAACGCTGAACTGGATGTTGGAATACAGAACGGCATTGATGAATGACCCAGAAAAGGCCAAATCTTTGCTAAAGCTTCTACATTCTAAATAAGTCACTCACCAGAACAAGTTTATCATCATATATTCTAGCCGCACATGAACACGGATTCAGCCAGGCAGACCTGGGACTTCGGCACATCTCCCGCCTCCCTGAACCAGCGAAGCGAGGCCCCATATGTCACCTCATTTTATACAACCTTTAACAATATCAATCAAACTATCACCGTATATTTATAATAATTGAATTTTAACAAAACTGTTTCAATCCAATATATATTTAGAAAAGGGATCCCAATCATCCTCTAATTTGATGGGAAGTTGAGTTTAAGTTTCGGGAGATGCTCAACTTGAACATTCGCTCGGCTTTAGATGCGACAACATGAGTTGAGAGGAGAATCAGTGATGAAAAGGGCTGTTGCAATGGGCTCGTGTAATGCCAAGCTCGTAAAACGCAGTATGATGACCGCCTTCAGCGTGCTAGCTGCGGGTAGCATCTTGAGTACAAGCGAAGTTTTCGCAGACTCGACACCGACTAGTCAAGCCAATCGCCCAGTAAATTACCAGACTGAAGCGACCACGGCTGTTCAAGGCTTAATCGGAAGCTACTGGAACAGTAGTGGCAATCAGTTCGAAAACACCCCGGGTGGAAGCTATACAGGAAACTATTGGTGGGAAGCCAATGGGTTGTATGCACTGGCAGACGCGGATCTGGCGACAAACTCGACAGCCTATAGTTCTTACATGAATCACTTTATTGCTGGTCTTCAGAATCAATATGGCACACAAATGTATAATAGCTGGAATGACGATGAGGGCTGGTTGGGGATTGCACTCATGCAGGCAGTTAAAGCAAAGGTAACCAATCTTTCAACGGCATTTCCAGTAGTACGAACCACCTCGAGTAGTATGAGTAGTTCCAGTGTGCCAGCACTTGTACAAGACGCGGAAGCCCTTCAGGCTGATATCGAGAATAGTTGGACGTCAGAAGGCGGCATCACATGGGATAAACCGAGCGCTGGATCCAGTTGGTACAATCCGTACTACCGAGACACGGCCGCTAACATGACAGATACCATTCTATCAACCGAACTTTACGCGGCTACCCGCAATAAATCGTACCTTACCGATGCCAAGCAAGTGTTTGATTGGGAATGGAACACTCTTGTTCTACCCACGGGCGGCAATGTAAATGGAACGGATTATCAACCAGGTACTGTTATGGACGGCGTAGACTGGAATCCGCAAACTCAGCAGAACACCTATCCAAACGGTGGCACAGCACAGTGGACATATAACTACGGCACCGTTGTTGGTGCGGCTGTTGAATTGTTTAAATTGACAGGGGACAGCACATATTTAACGGATGCGAAATTGGTTGCTAACGCAGCCATAAATCAATTTGCAAAAGCGAACGACGTTATGGCAGGTGTTGAGACC
>NZ_JBHUCX010000013.1:118874-154337 GCF_042678105.1 Alicyclobacillus fodiniaquatilis | reverse complement strand
CGTCAAAACCAAAATCTAGATAACTTTATCCAGACCAACTTGTCCTCATTGTGGGATAATGACCAGACGTCTACCGCAGGCGTTTTTGGAAACAACTGGGCAGGTCCAGCTCCGTCGGCTTCGTCTGTTGACCTTACGGATGAGCTGAGCGCAGTGATGTCACTCACTCACATGGCGACGTACCAGCATCGACCAATTCTGGCGTTACTTCCTTAGACAAGTCCGTGGTTCCTGTCAAATGAATGTCATTTTAGCTTCAAGGGCAACCGAGTTGTTCGTAAGTTTGTAACGAGGACAGCCGTGCGTTTATTGGTGACCAAAATGAAGCTGTGGTTCTTACCTTTTCAAGGTATATAGGTCTTTCAAGAAAGCGTGCCCCAAGCCGTTTGGCTCGGGCAGCGGAAGAGGAGTTCCTGGGAAAGAAATTAAACGGCGTCACCTCTGACCTGCAGCAGGCGACTGAGATAGCCGGCGCGTACCTTGGCCTGGTGGGAATGGGCGATGAGTTGTTCAGTTGGCTTGCGATAGGCTCGCGGATAGATGGGCTTAAGGCGCTTCGGCCCAAAATCAATGAGCTGTTGAAGGACCAGATGGCTCAAGTAAAGCAACTGCTACAGGAACATGCTGAATTCGTCCACAAGATTGCGAATCAGTTGTTGAAGCAGGGAGATCTGACTGGCGAGGAAGTTGAACAGATTTATGTGCGACTGTATGGCCGAAACCGTCCAGAACCATATGAGATAAAGCAGCAAGCCTTTGGCGTTTCGCATGCAGCAAAGGCAACGGAAAACGAAGAAGAGTCCGACGAGGATTCCGAACACAACCCGTTGGTTGAGTTGTCTACATCATTTGAAAACCAATAAGAAACACAATTGTGGACCTGGGAACGACCCTATTATGACCATAAAGGAGAACATGGAAATGGCGCTTCCAAAACGAGTTCCTGTATGATGATGGAGAGAACAGAACACGCAAGCGTCTGAGGAGGAGAATGATGGTAGCAACCCACATTGCGGATTACACTGTGCTGAACAACGGCATGAAAATGCCCTGGTTCGGGCTTGGTGTTTGGCAAGGAGAGCCCAAAGATGGGCCCGAAGTGGAGCACTCGATCCGCATAGCAATTGAAGCTGGTTATCGCCATATTGACACAGCGGCGGGTTATGAGAACGAAGTCGGCGTTGGCAATGCCGTGCGCGCCTCCAGCATTCCCCGTGAAGAGATTTTCATTACGTCGAAGGTCAGGAACAGCGACCAAGGGTACGATTCCACGCTCCGCGCGTTTGAAGAGAGCTTTCAAAAGCTCGGGTTGGATTATATTGATCTGTATCTGATCCATTGGCCGGTCAAAGGCAAATACAAGGATACGTGGCGCGCGCTTGAGCAAGTTTATCGCGACGGGCGCGTGAAAGCGATTGGCGTCAGCAACTTCCAGATTCATCATCTCGAAGATTTACTCGCCAACGCCAATGTTGTTCCAACGGTGAACCAAATAGAGTTGCATCCTCTTCTTACACAGGTCAAGGTACGCGACTACTGCCGGAGCAAAGGCATCCAGGTTGAGGCGTGGAGTCCGTTGATGCAAGGGCATCTAGACCATCCGGTGCTCACGAACCTTGCGGTCAAGTACAAACGGACGGTTGCACAACTCGTGCTGCGCTGGGATTTGCAGCATGAGATTGTGACGATTCCAAAGTCTGCCCGGGAGGTTCGGATTCGCGAGAATGCGGACGTCTTCAATTTTGAACTTTCGGACGACGACATGGCGGCCATAGACAGTTTGAATCAGGATAAGCGATTTGGCGCCGATCCCGACAATTTCGACTTCTGAATAGCCCTATAGATGCCGCCGTGGGCGTAAGCGCATGGCGGCATTTGTCAGTATTTGTGCATCTGTGAGCCCCTTAAGACATTATTGACTATTTGAAACCCTGCCGCAAATTTAGCCCGTGCATCGTGAACGTGTCCGTCTTTCCGTCGGTAGAACAGATTTCCCAACCAAAGTTAAACTGAGTCATGTAACTACTTGTGGCGATGTAATTGTTTGAAGTTAGCCAGTCAAGAGCGGCTAAGATATTCACCTCGCCGTGGGTCTCATTCTTGTTTAACACGAAGGAATAGGTGTTTCCGCTCTTGTAGACGGTCGATTTCTTGCCAGTGAGATCTGCCGTGCCGATAACACTCCCCGCCGGAGTCTGCCCCTGGTTATCCACCCAAATCATGACCTCGATACCATAATTGTCTAACCAAATATCATAGGCTGCTTCAGCGTCGAACCCATTTGTGCTCAGGTTTCCAGTTGGCATCGTCTCGTTAAAGTGAGATACCATGTGGGTGATATCGGAGATTTCCTGTTCTCCTGACGTATTGTTGTAGTTGTACTGAGCTGATTCATATGCTTCGACCGCACAGCCATTGGTAGCACAAGTAGCCTGATTGGCGACGACTTTCCAATCTGAATGGCTGTTGGCGTAGAGCGTGTAACTGTTGGGTGGCATGGCTGGATCATTCCAGGGATTATTGTACTCGTCCCAGCCAGGATCATTCTGGAAGCTAATCGTCTGGAAGGCTGCAGCGGTGCCGCTCCATGTTTGTGTTGGCAGTGGTGCTGCTTGAGCGATTGAAGGCAGCGCAAGCATTGGCAGAACAGAGAGCATAGAGAGAAACTTCTTCTTCATTTTGCATCCCCCTGATGAATCAATTGGGTTGACCGTGAAAGTGCAACTCTGCATTAAACCAAATTTTGCACTACAAAACTCTATTTTTTGATACGGGACTTTATGTTTCAATATGCAACTTCATTTTCCGTGATCAGCAGATGCCACACAAAACAATACGAATGTGGACGAGATGCGGCGTGATCGAGCACATCCTGTAGAATTATGGATGTCGGTTGAGCAAATCATCGCGCAAAGGCGTGAAACAATCCAACAACATGCCCTTTTCCAATGCTTTTACACCATGCACTGCATGACAGGGGATATGCAGGTTTTCCCCCTTGCCAATCACGTGTTTTTCGCCATCAATGACGAACTCGAAGCGCCCTTCCAGACAAAGCGTCATTTGTTCATGTGGATGCGCGTGTTGATAACCTTCTGCGCCTGCTTCGAAGCGCACCATCATCATCATCAACGATTGACCCGGCGGCAAAATTTTGCGCTGCACACCTGGTTCGGCGTTTTCCCATACACCCTGCTCACTCATCGTATCTCCCCCTACGCATTAACAAAACAATCACGGTTACCCACATTCCCCAACTTTTATTTAAGCGTTGTAGAACCACGGACATGTAGCTTTGAAGGCAGTTCAATCACCTTCGCCTTGGCTTTTGAACCATTGATGCGCGCAATCACGCGTTTAGCGGCTTCCAGTCCCACCTGATAAGATGGCTGTTCAATCGCTGAGATGCCCGGCGGAACCAAAGTGGCCCACTCCCAGTCATCGTAGCCGCATACACCGATGTCATCGGGCATCTTCAAACCAAGTTCGACAATGCCCCGGACGACAGCGAGCAACACGACGCCATTGACTGCAAAAATCGCCCGTGTATGTCCTTGCGTCTGCCCTATGAAAGCCTGTATCGATTCAATCACGGCTCGTGAATTGTTTGTGTCAATCTCATACACATATGGTGCGTCACCTGGCTCATATTCATAAAAATCCAAATAGGCTTCATGGCGGATTCGTCGTGAACTGTTTGCGCCCATCGCTTGCGTGAAAAATGCGACATGCTCGAACCCCGACTCCGTCATGTGATTGAGCGTATCCCGTGTCATGCCGTAGTTATTATTGGTGATGGTATCAAACTCCAAGTGTTCCATCGCCCTGTCCGCCAAGACAATGGGTGTGCCTTGACTTCCCAGTTGGGACAATAAATCGTCGTTTTTACCTGTTGTATTCACAATCAAACCTTCGACCATTTCGCCGCCGACCAAAGACTCCAGATACTCACGTTCCTTGCTTGGATCTTCATCGGTGTTGGTTGTGATGATTTGATACCCTCGTTCGTTGCAAAAGTCGCCAATTCCTTTGACCAAAATGGAGGAAAACGGACTGGTGATGTCCGCCACGACGACGCCAATCAAACCACTCTTATTTGATTTCAAACTTCTAGCAAAATTATTTGGCCGATAATTCAGTTCATCCACGACATGCTGAATTCGTTTTTTAGTCTCCTCAGACATGTATTCATATTTTCCATTTAAAAAGCGGGAAATGGTGGTTTTTGATACTTCCGATTTGCTGGCGACCATATCAATCGTTGGTTTTCTAGGTTTGGGTGTCATGTTCTCCCTCACATACTTTCTTTATTTACATTGGTGAATCAGTTTAGAAACCGATTCACATTTTAGTGTAGCAAATCATCATGTCGAATGACATCTATATCCCTCACTTTTGTTTTGAATCTAAAAACAAGTTAGCTGATTTCGACGCCATCCTCGCTCACGCGAATGATGCTGCTGGCGCAAGACACATGGCGGATGGCAGTCTACATTTGAATCGCAGCAGTGCATTCTTTCCAGAGCCGTTCTGCGGTGACAAGCGCTCCCCGGTGCAAATGCAAGACGTATGCCGTCTCCTTTTGGCTGGTGCGATAATACGCCTTGCCCAAGGCGCCATTGCGAAACAGTACGGCCTCACTGCACTGAAAATCAACGGCCGCTTTATCCAGACAAAGCACACTCATGTGATCCTCGCCCATGGACACATCGACGCGTTTGCCGCTCACCTGAATGTCTGTATCATGCTGCCCATCAGACAAAAAGAGTGGAATCTCTTCCACTATGTAGTCGATGCACCCTTTGATTTTATCGGACACTACGATGATTTCCGGGGTGACCGTCAGACGGCGACGAACGAGGAATGCGCCATTCAGTGTGCCGCGATATTCGATATCCAGGCAAATTTTTTCTTCACTTTGCGCATGAACATCTACGCGCAAAGCGACATCGTCCGCCCGAGTCAAATCAGCCATGCGCATAGAAGGCGAAGCACCCGTTCTCCCCCATGCAGGCGCATAAGCGATGGCCTGCCCAGCTTTCTTCGGCGCTCCATCAGACGGACCAAGCACAGATGACACACCAGCGCGTTGAATGCGCAAAATGCCTGTCGGGTTGTAAATGGGCTCACCTAGCGTTTGTAGTTGTACATAATGGCCACCGACATTGACAACCAATTTGTGAAAGAATGGTTCAATCCAGACACAGAACCCGCCGGTTTCTGCTGGGCAGGGCGCTTCCGGCACCGATTCATCCGCATGGTGATAAGCCAGAGCCAAGAGATAGGCGGTCAACAGATTGTACTGTGAATGAAAGGTGTATGGCTCATATCCTGCGCGGTTCCTCGGATTTGCATGGTTTTTCACCACATTCAATTCACCCGAAGCGCGAACCCAGCGACAGATTGAGCGCGCGGACAAATGCGCCGCGCGCTTAAACGCCCCTGCGATGCGCATATCACCGCATTTGGCGTAATGATGCGCAGCGATCTCAAATTGAAAAGCCTGTTGCGCCTCGTTCCATTGGTGCTGTGCGCTGCGCCCGCCTGTCGGCATCTCCCCCGCAGGACTTTGCAAAAACAAAGACGTCAACGTCCCCCGCCGCAAGCATTCGGCCAGTTGATCCCGCAGTTGTCCCTTGTAACCATGAAGGAGCATGAGCAAAAAGTAGTTGCGCGAAAACATGTCGTAGGCCATCGGGCCGTTGGGATCGACATACATGCCGTATGCCGTCAGCAGTTCCATGTGCGGTTCCAACGTTTCATCGATGGTTTCTTGGCAAACCTGAGGGCCGAGCCCGGCGCTGCTGCGCAACCATTCGCCCGCCAGCGCGACAATGCCCCAATTGTTCACCGAAGGTTTGTAGACACTGCCCCAGTCAATCTGCTGAAATTTGCTTTCCCATGTGCGCAATCTAGTTGCTGGGACATGGTCTTTCAACTGTTCAAAAGCAAACACCAGCATTGTCGTGTAAAAGTTGCTGTGCCCATCTGCGGTGCTTTGGTTCGCCATGTCGTAGAGCGACGCTTCGAGCGCTTTTGCCGCGCTATCCAACAGCCATGGTTCTTTCTTTTGGCAATACAGCAGCGCCGCCGCGGCAGCATAAGCCGGTGTAGCGTATTGTGTCTCCCGATGCACGAATGGATCGACAATTCGACCATCATCACCTGCATGCTGCGCAAAATAGTGGACAATGCCGTAGATGAGTTCCAAATACGTGTGACGATTGACACCGATGTCGTCGATGTGTTGGGACGCATCCTGTTTCAGAAAAAAATCGTGTACCGTCTTCTCCAGAGGATATGGATCTGCCAGCAATGTTTTTCCCTCATTCCATCTATCACCAGTATAATTGCCAGTCTTTGTTGAGGCGCACAAGCGCCTCAAAATAATAATAGTCTCCCCAGATACAACATTCATCCACGCCATTTTGCTGTGGCTTGCCATACACGGCATGTAATAAAACACCGTTGGAGCGTGGATCTCGTTTCGCCGTGTAATTGTCCGTGAGCGACTTTAGAATATGAAGCGCCGCATTCTCATAGACACTTTTATATGTGTTCATCAGTGGTAGATGTTTCGCCATTTCCAACATCGCGCAGACAGCAATGGCAGCCGCAGAACTATCGCGCTCCTCGTCGCCTTCTGTAAAGTCCAAATCCCACTAGCAGACATCGTCCGCAGGCAATCTGTTCAGAAAATAATTCGTCACTTTTTGGCTCAAATCCAACAACGTTTCGTCATGCGTATATATGTAGCTGAGTGGAAAGCCATACATGGCCCAAGCTTGGCCGCGGGCCCAGCACGATCCGTCCGTGTGCCCCTGCGCTGTTTTGCCGTAGCGCGGCTCACCCGTTTCCACGTCCATGTAGAACGTGTGGTAACTTGAAGCATCCTCCCGGATCAGATAGCGCGCCGACTGCTGGACATGGCAATGGGCAATTTGGCCATACGTCGGATCATCTTTGGTTTCCCCAGCCCAGTACAACAGTGGCAGATTCATACAACAGTCGATGATCATGCGGCCGCGCTGTTCTGGATCATTCAAATCACCCCACGCTTGAATGATCCCGGCTTTGGCAAAATAGCGCTCAATCAGAAGATCAGCAGCCTTCAGCGCCTGCTCTCGCGCCTGCTCGTTGCCCGTCAACTTATACGCGGCCACGCACGAAAGGGAGTATAGGAAACCCAAATCATGTGTTTGCGTATGTCTTCTGTCATTTAGCCGCGCTTGGTAGCTCGCCAACTGCCCCTCCGCAACTCGCCGATACTTGTCATTCCCCGTCACCTCGTAGGCAAGCCATAACATCCCTGTCCAGAATGATGAAGTCCATTCTGTATTGCCAATCGGATAATAGATGTTCCCTTTACTCGCCGGCGGCGGAAATTGCGTCTCGAACGTGTCCAAATTTCCGTCTATCTGCGCCAACACGTAGCTGATTGCGTTTTCACAATCCACTTTGGTGAACAGCGGTCTATCCCCGTACTTTGCGATATGTTTTATTCCTTCATCATTTACCCGGCACATGCGCAACCCCTCCCTCATTCTACTTCCAGGCCGCCATTGTGAAGATACCAACATCATCTAGACTCGATTCCGTACAGCAGGCGTGAAGAGAGCCACCGACTACTCACTCCTTCACCGAACCAATCATCACACCTTTGACAAAATACTTCTGGGCAAACGGATACAACAGCAATACAGGCACGCTGGCCACGACAATCAGAGAGTACTGCAACAGCGTTTTCATGTCTTGGAATATTTTCAGTTGTTCTGGTGAAAGCGTCATGGAGGTCATGGAGACATTGTTGAGAATCAAAATCTCTCTTAATACCAATTGTAACGGATAGAGACTTTGTGAATTCAAGAAAATCAACGCGTTGAAATACGAGTTCCACTGGGCGACCACGGACCACAGTACCAATACGGCGATGATCGGTTTTGACAAGGGCAGCACAATGCGCAGCAGAAAGTTGAGATCACTGCAGCCATCCAATTCTGCCGCCTCGTATAAATCGTCTGGAATTGTGGATTGAAAAAAGGTCTTTGCCACAATGACGGAAAACACGCTCAAAGCCCCCGGAATGATCATGGACAGGCGGGTGTTTAACAAACCCAGCGATTTGACGAGCAAATAAAACGGAATCAGACCACCGCTGAACATCATGGCAAACAACAGTGCCCAGACAAAGATCTGGCGGCCGTAAAAGTCCTTTTTGGAGAGTGGATACGCCATCATGATGGTCAGTACGACACTTAAGATGGTGCCTGCAATCGTGTAAATCAGCGAGTTGAGATAGCCCGTCCACACCTCAGGATAGTGAAAAACCGCCACATACCCGTACAACGTCGGTTTCACCGGCCACAGCCAAACCTTCCCTGCGATAACTGCCGAAGCAGAGCTAAAAGACGAACTAAACACATAGATGAGTGGATAGGCCACGATGATCATGATGATGACCAGAAAGGTGTATACACCAATCAAGAAAATGCGATCCCCAATGGTCTCCCGCACGCCAACCGATGCTTTCATGCTGATGTCTCCCCTTTCAAAACAGACTGGTCTCCGATACTCTTCTGGCGACAAAGTTGACAATCAGGATGAGAATGAAGCCAATCGCCGAATTCATCAAACCGACTGCTGCCGCAAAACTGAAGTTTGCATCGACCAACCCCATTTTGTAGGTATAGGTGGAGATGATTTCAGACGCGCCTAAGTTCAACGAATTTTGCAGTAGAAAGGCTTTTTCAAATCCAACACCCAATATCCCGCCAACCGCGAGAATAAAGAGGATGATGATGGTCGGACGGATAGCGGTGAGATCGATATGCCAAATTTTCTGCAACCGGGACGCGCCGTCGATTCTGGCTGCTTCGTATAATTCCGGATTTACATTTGACAGCGCTGCTAAATAAATGACTGCGCCGTAACCAGTCTCTTGCCAGACGCCCGACCAGACGTAGAGGGAAGAAAACGCTTTGGAACTCCCTAAAATATTGGGAACGTTATGAATCCCAAACACTTGGGCAATTTGCCCCAAAAGCCCTGCCGATGGGGAGAGAATGATTTCCATGATGCCGACCATCACGACAGTGGAAATAAAATACGGCGCATAGGTGAACATCTGCACAGTACGCTTAAAGCGCTCATGCTTGACCTCGTTGAGGGCGAGCGCCAGGATGACCGCTGCTGGCGTACCGACCAACAAGGAGTAAATGCTGATGGTCAGTGTATTGCGAATCACTGGCCAGAAATAAGGCGAGTGATAGAAAAAAGAAAACTCCTGCATGCCAATCCACGGACTGTGCCAAATCCCCTGCACAGGGTTGTAGTTGCGAAACGCAATCTGGGCGCCTGTCATCGGGATATAATTGAAAATCACCAGGAAGGCCGTTGGCACCGCAATGACCAGATACAATTGCCAATGTCGCTTGATTCGTTTCCATGGTCTTTTGACTTTCGTTTTTTTCGATACTTGCGACTGTGTCGCCATGGCCATATCTGAACTCAAGTTGATTTCCCCCCTTGAATTGTGTTCACACGCAGTGGTCGCTTGCGCAGAAGCGGATGACCTTGGGGACGCGGCTAAATCCAAAGCGTCATCCGCCTGCGGCAGTGACTCGTTTATTTTTTGATCAGCGATTCCAGGAATTTCTCATCCGCCGGATCTTTCTTGTATGCGCTGGTGTCAAATGGTTTCCCCATCGCATCCTGGGACATCTTCACATATTGCTGTAACCCAAGGTGATTGAGCCCTTGCACATAAGTGTTCCAATCCTTGTCAAGCGACTTGCTGCCGTCGATGAACGAGGTCGTCCACTGCTGCAAAAAGTTGTTGATGTTTGTGGAGTAAACTGAATATTGTTGATTCTCACTGGACGGAATCCAGACAGCGCTCGGGTATACGTACTTTGGCTGATGTCCTGCGTATGACTCCTGGGAAAACAGCTGCAGCGTGCTCCACAAGCCCGCATCCGTGAACGGCGGCGCAGCCACCATCCCATCGCGCGACACCTCCGCATTGTCATAAGGCCCCATTTGATACCAACTGACGTTTTGCTGCGCGCCTGCTGTGACAAACGCCGCTGTACCTGCTGCTGTCATGTTATACAACGCTTGCGTGCCCATCAGCCCAAGCTGACCTTTTTTCGCCTTTGTCCAATACTTGCCCTCCGGACCGTAGTTCAGCATCTGTGTGCCATCTGGTGTCCAGATGAAGTTCAACAGCTTCATCACCTTGATTTCCTGCGCTTGAGACGCTTTGTTGGTGATGGCAAACACGTCGCTTCCTGGCTGCGGCGGGCTGAATCCTGCGTATTGCACCCCGTTTGGCCCCTTCAGCGGTGGAACTGGGCGCCAAGGCCCAAACCCGGTTTGCGCGAAATTCGCAATGGCATGGGAGATATCTCCTTCTGGCACCATGCCGACCTTGTTCTGCCCCACTTCCCGCTCGACGACGCTCTCTTGTTGGCTAAACGCCTGGTGATCCAGCAAATTTTGCGCATAGAGGTTGTGGATATATGCCAGGCCTTGTTTCCACTTTTCTTGTGTCGGCGCAAAATACATCTTGCCGCTGTTGTCGATGTCGAAATTGGCGTCATATATAAACGCATTCATCAAGAAATTGGTTGGATTGCCGTTCCAACCATCTGTATCCCCTGTCATTGGGATGATGCCGTGCTGCTTGAAGACCTGTAATACATGGGTGAGTTGCGCCGTTGTCGTCGGCATCTGCAAGTCGTATTTCTTTAACAGATCTGTGTTGACCCACATGATGTTCGAATACGAGCAGAAGAAACAGTAATTATAACTAGGAAGCGCATAGATCTTGCCATCTGGCGCGAAGACCTCTTGTTTCAAGCCCGGTGTCGTTTGAATCGCCTTCCAGAGATTCGGTGCGTATTTTTTGATCAAATCATTTAAAGGAACAAAGATCCCTTCCTGCGAATACTTCAACACATCTGAGTTCGAAAGGGACCCTGCCATAAACACGTCTGGATAATTGCCGCTCGCCAGAAGAAGCGACTGTTTGGTCTGGATATCGCTCGAAGGCACTGTGTCCCATTGAATCTTCATGTCGAACTTTTTCTCCACATATTTCGTAAACCAGTTCGTGTTCAGGTTTTCTACGCTGGCAGCCGGAGAAGCAAACATCGTGATGGGCGCAGCGCTCGACGACGAATTCGATGATGACGATGAATTGGACGATCCGCTGCTGCAGGCCGTCGTGCCGAACAGCAAAACTGACGCAATACCAGTAGACAACGCAATTTTCTGATAAGATCTCTTGTGCATCGTTTTCGTACCCCCCGGTAACTTTTCCACTGCACGGTATACTGACGAATGCAAATTTCGCCTTCTAAGAAACCATCTGCGGCATGGCACCCATGAATGACAGCGTTTTCAAAAGGAATGTCCCCATTCGCTGCACACAGTCGTTATACGTTCTGTACCGTAGACGCCGTCCGCGACGTCTTCTACATATATCAGCCAAAATCACCCCCTAACCTCAGACTGTCAATTAAGTTAATCAATTTACGAAACCAATTCACAAGAAGAATATAACAAGCGCCCAACTTCACCGACTCGATAGGTCGGATCACTTGGTTTCGTTCAGCATCATTCGATTGCTCAACCTGGCAATTGCCTCGACAAAATAGTAGTCTCCATAGATAATCGGCACATTCACATTTTGATTTTGCGGCGCATTCCCTGTACTTTGCAAAATCAGGCCCTCTTCCTCAAGCTCCCACGAAGCATAATGGCTAGTGAGACTTTGCAGAATCCGGCAAGCCGACTGCTGATAAGCAGACCGCTCCACCTCTGGAACCCATTTGGCTATCTCAAGCAGGCCGCAAGCAGCAATCGCCGCCGCCGAGGCATCCCGCGGCGTATCCGTTTTCGCATCTACGCGAAAATCCCAATATGGAACCCAATCCGCTGGCAAATTTGCAACAAAGAAATGAGAGACACGCTTTGCGGCATCGAGAAATCTCTCTTCACGCGTGTACGCATAGGTCAAGGCGCATCCATAAAGCGCCCACGCCGTGCCGCGCGACCAAGCCGACTGCTCCGCATGACCTTGCCCACCTAGCGCTGCTACACGCTCACCCGTTTCCGGGTCAAAACAGACAATGTGATACACAGAGCCATCCGGTCGGATAAATTCCCGCAAGACCGTATCTGCATGCGCACGAGCCACATGCCGAAAACGCGGATCCAAGATTTCTTCTGAAGCCCAGTACAACAGTGGCAAATTCATCATACAATCAATAATCGCCCAACCCGTTTTATCCACCGACTGGCCTGCACCCGAATTCCAGGCGCGAATGTACCCACCAGCTAAGTTGAAGCGGCCTGCCAGATGACTGGCCGCAGCCAAAGCGCGCCGACGCGATTCGAGATTGCCAGTCAGCCGGTAATTGGCTCGGGCGGTTAAGGTCCACATGAATCCCATGTCGTGATCGAGCTCATAAAAACGCTGCAGCACACTATCTAACTCCACCTCGCATGCCTCGGCAATCTGACGCAATCTCTCCTCTTTTGTGTCCGCATAAATAGTCCACAGCATGCCCGGCCAGAATCCGGCAGTCCACCAATTCGGTGACGTCGCGTCATATCGTCCGTTCTTAGATACATGCGGAAAAGTGGAACCGATGCGTTCACTCGTTTGTCCAATCTTGGCGACGATTTTTGTCCAAGTATCTTCAATCCACGTTTGATTGTTCAGCCCCAAACTGCCCAACTCCCATTTTTCAGATGGTTGATAAACGCTACTCATGAACTCATCCAACCCCCATCCACACACAGAACATGCCCGTTCACGTAGTCTGACGCAGCCGATGCCAAAAACACGACAGCGCCTTTCAAATCATCTGGCGTTCCCCATCTTCCTTGCGGGATCCTCGCCAAAATGGCATTGGCGCGCTGTTCATCCGCCCGCAATGGGCCGGTGTTGTCTGTCGCCATGTAGCCGGGCGCGATGGCGTTCACTGATATTCCGTGTTTAGACACTTCATTGGCAAACGACTTGGTCAGTCCCGCCACGGCATGTTTGCTCGCCGTATAGGCGACAACGTTCGATCCGCCTTGGAAAGACAGCATAGAAGCGATATTGATAATTTTTCCGCTCTGTTTTTGGATCATATGTTTTGCCGCAGCTCGGCTCAGCCGAAACACACTCTGTAGGTTCACATTGAGCACACGCTCCCAGTCCTTGTCCGTGTACTCCGTCGCTGCCGCTCGGTGGATGACGCCCGAATTATTCACTAAAATATCAACGCGACCAAAGTGCTCAACCGCCTCGGCAAAAGCCTGATCGGCGCATGCCGGATCAGATAAATCAGCTTGCACGGCATGAAACGCGCTGTTTGTTTGCAAAATTTCCGATTTCGTATCATCCATGTCACTGATTCCAATGCCGACAATATCCGCGCCCGCTTCCGCCAGCGCTATGGCCATACCTCGGCCCAACCCTTTGCTGACGCCTGTGACGCAAGCGACCTTGCCGCTCAAGTCAAATAGGTGAAGCCGATTCTGCACCCCCATTACCGCAAGTCCTCCATCGCCACAGCATCCATGTCCTCAAACGTGTAATTTTCTCCGGCCATCGCCCAAATAAAGGCGTAATTGCTCGTTCCCATGCCACTGTGTATCGACCAACTTGGCGAAATGACTGCCTGTTCATTCTGGATGATCAGATGCCTGGTTTCGTGTGGTTCCCCCATCAAATGAATCACACGCGCCTTATCTGACAAATTAAAATAGAGATACGCTTCCATTCTTCTATCGTGCAAATGCGCCGGCATGGTGTTCCACATGTTGTTTGGTTTCAACACGGTCATCCCCAACATCAATTGACAACTTTGGATGCCCTCGGCGTGAATGAACCGATATAAGGTCCGCTCGTTGGATTCGCTCGCTGTTCCCAATTCATAGGCCTGCGCCTGTTGCAAATTCACCTTTTGCACGGGATACGCTTGATGCGCCGGGGTGGAAACCAGATAGAACTTCGCTGGCTCATCCGAGCTCCGGCTGGCGAACACCACGTCTTTATGCCCCTTGCCGATATAGAGACATTCACGCGCCGCCATCTCATAACGCTGGCCATCTACCGACACACTGCCAAGGCCACCAATGTTGACAACGCCTAGTTCACGTCTTTCCAGGAAGTAATCCACTTTCAACGCCACAGGTGTCGTCAGTTCAAGCGATTTCTCCACAGGCAACGCGCCGCCTAGGATGACGCGATCATAGTGTGTATAGACCGTATTGACCTCGTCTTCGCCAAACAAATCTGAAACAAGGAAATCTTTACGGATTCTTTCTGTGCTGTACTGTTTAAAATCCTCTGGATTTGTTGCATGCCGTATTTCCACGCTCAGTTCCCCCAGTTTCATAGTGATGCTAGTAGCGTCAGGCCAAAAGCACTTCATTTTTAGAAAACGGTTTACAAAGAAGGTACAACATCCTCGATTTTCACGTGTTGATCACAACAGATGAATTCAACTCGGAATTTGACGGAAAATTGATGTGCAATATCCCAATTCCAGTTTAAATATCAAGTTCCACCACCCTTATTCAGTTGGCAACGTCGTTTTGTAAACATGGCTATCACATATGCTTTAAACACATTACATCGCTTACAGCAACTGGTTCATAGCCGAATTAACGAAACCGGTACACAAAACTTAAAATTAACCTATCATTCGCACAATTCATTGTCAAGGGAAAAAATAGGCCTCCGTTTGTGGCCCTTGTGCTGCGGTGTATGCAATTGAAGCAGGCTTTAGCCTACAAGATACTACATGAATTGGGCCTGGGGATTCACAACTAGATAATGGGTTTTGCGTAAGAGGAAAAACGATTTGAAGGGATCGTCAAAGGAAATGCAGAGTAAGCCGTACTTCTTTCGGGTTTTTCACAATCAGAACCGGGCTGAAATTACGATCCCAACATAAATATATATGTGCGATTTACACACGTCTGATATCGATGTCTACATCAATTTCTTTTGGGATGTAAACGTCAAAGAGCTCTAAAGTGATTGGATATTGACTGTTGTAGTGAACCATTTCTTTTAGAAGTGGCAGGAAAGTGCGGATGGATTCTTCAGCAGCGTCTCTCGTCTTCCAATACACGATACCCATGTACTCGCCTAATTCATACTCTCCGAGGTAGTCAACATGATGAAAAGGCCAACCTTGTTGCTTGAGCAAGGCGGTGAAGATATCTGCGATCCGTTCAGCTTCCCACCTGCTGTTTTCCCCCATAACAAATTTCACCACAACTGCGACCATTAAAAGCCCCACCTTTCGCTCGTAGTGGTATATTTTATGTGCGAAATCGCTATGAAAACATAGCATTTATAGACATCAAGAAACACAATGACATTTAATTTTAAATGTTGGGGGCCGATGTATGGCAGTGATTGAGCAAAAAAGACGATAGGTGCCCTCTATCCGCAAACCAGCGCTCGAAGCGTTCAATATGGGCGCGTAATTCAGTTCGAAATTGCGCTAACGCAGGCGTAAAAGGGTGTCCTCCTTGTAGTAGTGCTGGCCATTCCCCTCACGCTCGCCTGGCGGCATAAGTCCTATGCTCTCGTAATAGCGTACAGTACGTGGTGTTACACCAGCTTGTCTGGTTAGCTCCCTGATTCGCATACGGTTATCCATGAGGTATCCCTCCTCCAAAAGCACATGACGCTTACGTGATTTTTAAAGATACTGTCTGAGTACACCCTTGTCAACCCACTGATCACTGTGTAACCAAAACCACTGCCCCCTACACGATATTCGTCGGTCTGATACAATTATGTTAACCAGCGTTATCCAATGAATAGAGACGGCATGCAGGAATTGATGGGATAAGCGCCCGCAGGAATGATATAATCTACGTACTCATCATGTTTCGGACTTACTGTATTTGTATATAAAAGGAGTTCTTCACTTGCAGCAGGCTGACTTTTTGATCATCGACGGCAGTTCCGTTCTCGTACGCGCTTATTTCGCGAGCGCTTATGGAAGACGAATCATGCAGTCTTCCCAAGGCGTCCACACAAATGGCGTATTCGGATTTCTCAATATGATGTTTGGGGCTATCGAACAAGTACGACCGTCACACCTGTTTGTCGCATGGGATGTGTCGCGTGATACGTTTCGGCGCGAACTCTATCCTGCTTACAAAGGTACTCGGGGAGAACTTCCAGACGAATTAATCTCTCAATTTAGCACCATGAAAGAAGTCTTGCAGGCCCTTGGTGTCGCGCAACACTTCGATGAACGCTACGAAGCTGACGATATCATCGGAACACTGGCATGTAAGGCTGCAGACGCAAAACATCAAGTTTTGATTCTCACTGGTGATCGCGATGCATTACAACTGGTTCAAAACGAAGTGACGGTTGCCATCATGAAGAAGGGGATCACGGAGCTCGATCTCTACACACCAAGCTTTCTCATGGAAACTTGGGGACTCACGCCGTCACAGATCATAGATTTGAAAGGTCTTATGGGTGACTCCAGCGACAACATCCCCGGTGTCCCAGGTGTCGGTGAAAAAACGGCAAAGAAGTTGCTCACAGAGTACGGTACGCTTGAGAAGCTTATTGCTTCACTCGACTCCCTGACAGGGAAAATGAAGCAGAAAATAACGGAACACCAAGAACTTGCCATGCTGAGCAAACGACTCGCGACGATTGTGACAGACGTGCCCATGGACATCTCGCTAGCGGATTGCCAAATGTCATTTCGCATGGAACCTGCTACTACAAAACTGCAGGAACTGGATTTACACCGCGCCCTTACACACTTACAGCGGCTGACACAAGTCGGATAGTTCGGTTTATGCATATAAGGTGAAAGGCTGGGCGAGGCCCAGCCTTTTCTCATTCACCCCAAACGCGGTTACCATGTCTTGGGGCATTATTTGATCAAGCCCATCAGTGTTGTAATCGTCTTTCTCTGCGCTGGGAGCGGCTTTTGTAGTTTTCCTCCGTCCAAAAGATACTTTAATACATAGGCAACCAGCCGACCGGTCACAGTTTGTAATTTCACAAGATATTCAAGTGAAGAGCGAACATGTTCGGGCTGGTTCGTCATTTCTATGTCAAGTGCCCGCTCGTATAACCGATTCACGGCAGAAGCATATGTCGTGGAAAGGTCCGGTATGAGATCGTTTACAGTTTGCCACGTTTCTGGACGGTCAACCCAAACGACGTTCAGTTCAAATCCTTGTGACGTCTTGCGAATATATTGCTTCGCGAGTAAGAAAGCGTAGTCCTCTTGATGCGCTTCGTCATCGGGTAATTCGCCGCGCCAAAATCGGTAGCACATTTGAACATCCTTAAAGTCCAGATCCTGCCAACCACTTCTATCAGACCAGTATGTGTTTAATTGCCAGAGATCGAGGCTTCCCCCTTGGTTGCGTGTCATGGGACCATAGACAGTATAGTACTTGGCATCATCGCGGATAACTGGGTTTGTTGGGTTTACATAGGCGGACGCTATATATCGTCCACCGTCCTTGCGCATTGGGACAACGCGATCATAGTCAAATGAAAAGGCCTTCGCTCGATATGCCTGATCTTCAACGTTCTTCGGCAGAAGGCTCCATAAGAGAAAGTTGAAATCCCTATCTGGATAAGTTAAGTTTGTTTCCTCTATCTTCTGCTGAATGTCCTTGATGGCTGCATATTGAACATCGGCAATTTGCGCGGCGCACTCACAGTAGGCCTCATGCAATGCATCGGTCTGTTCAGCGGTTCGTTCCCACACAACCATATTTGCCGCTTGGTATCTTCCCCCAGGCAATTTAGTGGCGTAATCATACTCAACCAGGAATTTTAACTCACCTTCTATGAACGCAGGAACGGTTCCAAGCTCATCTGCAAGCTCCTTGCTGGACATCGGACGATGGTAAATGGCATAGACGATGTTCTGTAATAAAGCGCTTCGAAGGACATCTGAAGTGTCTCCCAACTGTCCGACCCAACCTATGTGCCCCATATTCGTGAATTGAACAGGATTAAAGCTCAATTGCCCATTTTGGCGCATTCGATTCATCCCTTTCATGATTTCATGCTTTGCCTCGTGAAGATGCCACTTCACTGTACCGACAGGGATGCTGAGGACAGTCGCGATATCACTTTGCTTCATTTCATCGTAGTAGTACATAACGATGATTCGACGTTGCAACTCCGATAAATGGGCGATTTGTCGATGAAGGATTTGGTATGCCTCCTTCATCAGCACCGTATCTGATGGCGTATCACACCCATCCATGATGTTGTCGGACATTCCGTTTATCTTGATTGACCTCGAATATCGTGCTTTCTTCTTTACCCAATCCGCCCACGTATACCGAGCAACCGTCCAAATGTAGGCATCTAACTGAAGAATTTCGACGCCAGATGTGATAGATTTCACCAATTGCAACATGATGTCCTGAGCCAGATCCTCAGCATCGTGCCTCGAATTGGTCCGATTGACGGCAAAACCGAATATGGGTTGCGCGTACATTTGCAGTTTGATTAGGATATCGTGCTGTGTTTGAGCGCTCAATCTCTTCACCTCTGTGCGTCCTGTCGTGAATAAAGTGTCAGCGTCATCAAAAAGGTTGGCGTTTTTTTGCAATCCTTTATGTATGAAGGAATGGAAAACCATCTGTCGATTAAAAAGCCTACAGCTCTCTCTCTGTAACCTGGCTTATATCTCAAATCTAGTATATTTGCTCGTTCGCCTGGATAGGCTGGTAGTAAAGATGAAGCGGTCCAATCCACATGGAGGTGTTGACGATGTTCCAGCATGCAAAAGTATGCGGGTCTGTTGAGGAATTTATCGAAGCGTTAAGCGAACTTATCCATATAGAACACACTACACACTTCAATCTGGATGGGACGTGGACAATTCTCTATTAAACCTATCCACAGATAAATATGCAAAAAAACGCGGTTCATCATAACATGAATGCCGCGTTTTTTTTGTATTTATTGAACAAACTATTCCCTAGCTCCTGAAAATCGCGCAAATTGACTCATATACAATCCGTGGTAGAAACCGCGATGTTCCAACAGTTGCTCATGCGTACCACGTTCCACGATCTCTCCGCCGTGAATGACAAGAATCTGATCCGCATTCCGGATGGTGCTCAATCGATGTGCCACCACAAAATTTGTACGCCCTTGCATCAATCGCTGCATGGCCTCTTGAATGTGGAGCTCCGTGCGCGTATCGACGCTGCTCGTGGCTTCGTCGAGGATTAAAATCGCCGGATCCGCTAGAATGGCGCGCGCAATGGTAATGAGTTGCCGCTGTCCGTGGCTGAGATTGCTTCCCTCGGCGGCGAGCGGTGTATCATATTCCTGCGGGAGTTTGCGGATAAACGCGTCCGCGTTTGCCAGCTTTGCGGCGGCCTCTACCTCCGCATCCGTAGCGTCTAGCCGCCCGAAACGGATGTTTTCACGTATCGTACCGGAAAACAGATATGCATCCTGTAAAACAATGCCCAGTTGACGCCGAAGCACTTGTTTATCTAACGTGTGAATGTCGACGTCGTCGATGGTAATGTTCCCAGACTGGATCTCGTAAAACCGCGTAAGCAGGTTCACGATGGTTGTTTTCCCTGCGCCAGTAGGGCCGACTAAAGCGATGGTTTCGCCGGGTCTCGCGTGCAATGAGACATGCTTCAAGACCGGTACGCCGTCTACATAACCGAAGTTGACGTCCTGCAACTTCACGTCACCCACAACGCGAAAATCGGAATCATTGACGACATGTAGCTGACCAGATTCGTCCTCGTACTCGGATGTTTCATCAATGACCTCAAACACACGCTCAGCGCCTGCGACAGCCGATTGAACCATGTTGTACTGGTTGGCCAACTGGTTGATGGGCTGACTAAACTGCCTTGAGTAGTTGAGAAAGCTGACGATAATACCGATTGTGATCATATGGTGAAACGCCATTAATCCGCCAGCCACTGCAATGATGGCAAAGTTCAGGTTCCCCATCGCATTCATCAGCGGCCCCATTGATCCCGACAAGCTTTGTGCCTTCACGCCGACCTTCCGCAGCCTGTCATTGATGGTTTTAAACTCATTCAGGGCCTTCTCTTCCCGATGAAACACCTTGATGACACGTTGGCCAGTGATGGTTTCTTCCACAAATCCGTTCACTTCACCGAGGTTCTTTTGCTGGTACGAAAAATACTTTCGCGTGTATTTGGTAATTCTCTTCGTAACCGTTGTTATCAGCGGGATCGTGATGATGGTCACGAGTGTCATCCACACATTCTGGATGAGCATCATGGCTACACTGCCGACCAGCATCAACACACTTGATATCAGTTGAATCACACTCTGATTGAGCGTGTTCGACACATTGCTGATGTCATTTGTGGTCCGACTCATCAATTCCCCATGGGTCCGGATGTCAAAATAACGGAGCGGAAGTGTCTGGAACTTCACAAATAAATCATGGCGCATCGCCCTGACCGTGCCTTGCGACACGCCAGCCATGACGAATTGCTGGATCCAGGTGAAGAGTACACCGCACATGTACACGGCCAGAAGTAGGAGGCACATCTGCCAGAGGCCCGCCGCCTTTCGGGGCATAATGTAGAGATCGACAGCCCGACCGAGAAGATAGGGAGCCAAGAGCGAAAGGCCGGTAGATATTGCTGTGCTCACGAGGACGGCGATCAGTCCAAAACGTTGCTGGCGCAGATAGCCCCAGATGCGAAGAAGGGTCGTTTTCGTATTTTTCGCCCGTACTTTCTCAATCGGTCCTCTTCCGGGTCCTTGACCCATGCCCATTTGAAACGGATTCGGACGCGGTCCTGCGTTTGCTTCTGCGGCAGGTTTTGCCATCTCAGACAACCTCCTTTCCGAATTTGTTCATGCCGAGCTGGGATTCGTAGATGTCCTGATAAACTTCGCAGCTTTCCATCAATTCCTGATGCGTGCCTTCGCCAACAATCTTGCCGTCTTCTAGCACGAGAATCTTCTCAAAATCCAAAACAGAGGAAATTCGCTGGGCGATGAGCAACGTCGTCGCATCTTGCATGAGGCTTCGAAGCGCGAGTTGAAGCTTGGCCTCTGTGGTGAGATCAAGCGCGCTGGTACTGTCATCTAAGATGAGGATAGGCGGCTTCACCAAGAGTGCGCGTGCGATGGCGATACGCTGTTTCTGACCTCCGGACAAATTTACGCCCCGCTGACCGACGACCGTGTCGTATCCATCGGGCAATCCCACAATAAAATCATGCGCCTGCGCTGCTTTGGCGGCTGCCTCTATGTCGGAGTGGTCCGCATCTGGGCGACCAAACGCAATGTTTTCGCAGATGGTGCCGCTGAACAGGATAGCTTCCTGTAGCACCATACCAATTTGACTGCGTAGCACGCCTAGGTCGAATTCCCGAACATCGATTCCATCAATACGAACAACACCTCGTGTCGTGTCATACAGTCGGGGAACCAAGTTCACAAGAGAAGACTTGCCAACACCAGTCGATCCGATAATGGCCACTTTCTGGCCGGGTTCAGCCACAAAGCTGATGTCGCGCAGGACCAGCTCATGTTCTGTATTGTTTCCATAAGAAAAGGAGACTTGATTAAATTCAACACGTCCTTGGAGCTTCAAAGAAGATGCTGTGTGTTCTTTGTTCGTGATGTCAGGCTCAGTGGACAAGACTTGTTTTATCCTATCTGCAGATACTTTCGCCTGCGATATATTCGTGAGAATCATGCCTACCATCATCAGCGATGAGAGAATTTGTGTAACATAGTTGATGAACGCGATGAGATTTCCAACCGGCATCGTCCCATGCCAGACCGCGTGGCCACCGTACCACAAAACAGCGATGACGCTTACATTCATGATGAGGTTCATGACCGGCATGTTGAGCGCCATCACGCGAGCCGCTTTTACCGCCATCGCCGTATATGCGTTGTTGGCCGTGCGAAAGCGCTGGATTTCGAAGTTGGACCGTACAAAGGCTTTGACGACGCGAATACCCGTCAGATTTTCCTGCACCACGGTATTCACGCCATCCAAGCGTGCCTGCACGGCGGAAAACAGGGGATATGAAGCACGAATTAAAAAGTACAGAAAGATGGCAAGTGCCGGAACAGCAACGAGCAGAATGACGCCCAATCGCAGACTGAGTGTCAGGGCCATGATGATGCTGCCGATGGCCAAACCCGGCGCCCGTATCAACCCTTGTTGTGACATCTGGATGAAGTTCTGCACCTGAGTGACATCGTTCGTCATACGGGTGATGAGCGAGCCGGTTTGAAATTTATCCAAGTTCCGAAATGAGAAGGTTTGCACTTTTTCAAATAGCGACTCACGGATGTCTGCTCCGACGTTTTGCGAGGCCATGCTGGCAAATACGTTGCATCCGACACCCGCGATCAACCCGATGATGGTGATGCCAACCATAATGGCGCCGGTCACCAGGATCTGGTTCAGATCTAACTGCATGATCCCTTTGTTGACAATGTTGGCCATGTACTTCGGTTGTAGCACATCCATAAACACCTCTATCAACATACAAAAAGGCGCAAGAACAGCCACTTTCCAATAAGGTTTTAGATAGCGTATTAAATCCCACATACAGTCGTTTTGTCTCCCCTTTTGTCTCAACCGTGATTTCAGTAGGATTCAGAACATCGGCTCCGTCACCCAGTCGGACCCGCCATTCGTTTTTGGAAGCCGTTCCCCTTCGCCGCCTCCTCTATGTCCTGCCAGCCATGTCCGCGGTGCTCTTCGCATTTCATCTTGGATCAATCATCTTGTAGTATACAAATGTATTCGAATCTTCACGCAATCAACGTATACCATCGTATACATATTGTCAATATCCGCATCACACCGTCGTCCCTTTCGCTGCAAAAGCAAGCTGCCAAAACGATTCTGCAATCTGTTCAGCCCCTGCGACCAAACCGTGTTGGGGAAACCCATCGCGCTGCCCGGACGCATCCATCACGATTCCGCCAGCCTCACGCACGAGCAAGACCCCTGCACTGACATCAATCGGATTCGATCCCGACATCGACGCGCCACAACTGACCCCTGCGGCAACAGACGCCAGCGAGAGCGCAGACGATCCCATCACGCGCAAGGTGCACAAATTTGCTTCCAAATGAGCCGCCAGTTGATTAAACCCTGGCCAGCGCGCATGGTTGGCCAGTTCCATCATGGCGATTCGCCCGCCTAAGGACGTCGTATCCGCTACGTGGATGGCTTCCTTGTTCAAATATGCGCCGCCGCCTTGCGTGGCATGGTAAATTTGGCGCAATGCCGGAGCGGCAACCACACCGACGACAGGTTCACCTTCGCGCATGAGCGTCATGCTGACCGAATACCAGGGCAAGCCATTTGCAAAGTTGCACGTCCCATCAATCGGATCGACATACCACGCCCACTCGCTGTCTTGCGCCCCTGATGTGCCTCGCTCTTCCGCGACGATGGTGTGCGTGGGGAATGTTTCGGCGATGGCGGAGCGAATCATGTCTTCAACGAGGATGTCATAATCCGTCTGTAGATCTGACGCCCCGTCTTTCTCTCGTATTTGGAACGGTTTCGCTGAACGCAACACCTCACTGACCTGTTCAGCGGTGTTGATGGCAAATGCCTTTGCGGACGTAATGAGTTTATCTGTCATGATGCAGTACCTCCAGCAACTTTCTCGTGTCATTCGTCGTGATGGCATCGACGCCTAGGCTTTTCACAAATGCCATATCCGCTTCTTTGTCCACAGTCCAGCAGGAAACGCGAATATTCTGTTTATGGAAGAAGTCCACCGCTTCTTGTCCGTCATAGGGTGGATGACTGTCAGCTGCTGTAAAACCTCTTTCTAATAAACGCCAATCTGGATTGAAGTATGCGATGCTCAACTCGGCGATGAGTTCGTCTGAAGGAATAAAGGCGTCGTTCCAAGTCAGTCCCAACGTCGCTTCCGGCAATTGCCTGCGCACATCGCGCAGTGCGGGGATGTTGCCTGTCACAATCAAGCAGCGTTCCAGCGCCTGCATCCGGTTGATGGTCTCCACGATGCAATCCACCGTGTCCACCTCGGTAAAATCGACCATAACAGAAGTCGATGTCGCGTTCAGCACCTCCTCGAACAGCGGGATGTGGCCATCTTTTGTATCCGACAAACGGCGGATTTCATCGTAAGACAAGTCCCGGACTCGATGCGGGATGTTCCAAAGCCTTGTCAGCGTGTCATCGTGCAAGATGACGGCTTTGCCATCTCTGCTGGGTTTGACATCCAGTTCAATCATGTCTGCCCCTAGCGCGATGGCCGACTGAAATGCCTCCATTGTATTTTCACGATACCCTATCGGATCTCCACGATGCGCATTGATTAAGGTCATGATGAACGTCGCTCCTTTAAGTTGGTGCGTTGTGGGTGCCGCGCACATCGCGGTCTCACGTTCGACTATTCGTTTTTAGTGCGCTACCTCCTGCTGACAAAAAAGAATTTCGTGCATGTGAAAATGTGACACTACATTTGCCAATCGGCCTCGTTTCGCTCCCAAAGTGACTGGACTTGTCGTGGCTGATCTGGCACGATTTCATAGAATTAGATTTAAGGCGTTCATCCACATCTAAACGGAGTGATTCGGCGATGAAACTGATTATTGCAGAGAAACCTTCTGTCGCACGTGACATCGCAAGCGTCATCGGCGGTGTAAAGCGTGGCAATGGATTCATCGAAGCGAAAGGCTACACGGTGACCTGGGCCTTGGGCCACTTGGTCACACTCGCCGATGCGCACGACTACGATGTGAACTATAAAAAGTGGCGTTTAGAAGATTTGCCCATCGTGCCACAACAATTTCGCTTGAAAGTCATCAATGAGAGCAAAGAGCAATACAAAATCGTCGCCAATCTCTTGAAAAAAGCCAAAGAAGTGATTGTCGCAACAGACGCAGGGCGAGAAGGCCAACTGATTTACGAGTTGATTGCCCTATCCACCGGATATAAGGGACAAACCAAACGCCTTTGGTTGTCGTCCATGACCGAAGAAGCGATACGAGACGCGATGAAACGTTTAAAGAGCAATGACGAGTACAAAAATCTCTATCACGCCGGTTTTGCCCGCGCACAGGCCGACTGGTTGACGGGCATCAACGCGACGCGGGCCATCACGACACGCGCTGGAACCTTACTGACCATTGGTAGGGTGCAGACGCCGACACTGGCGATGATCGTCAATCGCGATTTGGAAATTGAACAGTTCACACCAGAGGATTACTTTGAATTGGAAGCCACTTTTGCGCACGAAAAAGGTGACTACAAAGGCAAGTGGTTCGACGGTGGCAAGGTATCTCGTTTTACGCGCAAAGAAGATGCAGAAGCAATACAGCGAAAAGTCGCTGGACAACCCGCCATCGTTGTGAAAGTAGAACAAAAGACAGTCAATGAACAGCCGCCGCAGCTGTTTGATTTGACCTCGCTACAGCGGGCGGCGAACCAAAAATACGGTTTTACAGCAGAAAAGACACTGCAGTTGGCCCAATCGCTGTACGAGACGCACAAAGCGCTGACCTACCCACGCACAGATAGCCGATATCTCACAGCTGATATCACGCCGACCTTACATCGGCGCTTCATCGCGGCAGGTAAGATGCTCCCTGAATTGACGCCATTGATTCCACCCTCTGTACGCCCGACGAAGCGGGTGGTCGATGGAAGCAAAGTACGGGATCACCATGCGATAATCCCCACCGAAAAAACACCGCCTGCTTCGTTGCGAAATGACGAACGCCGCATCTACGAACTGGTGGTCAAGCAAACGTTGGCAGCCATACTGGAACCAGCCAAGTGGGCCGCCACTGTGATTGAGACAGCTGTCGCAAACGAGTTGTTCAAAACCACCGGACGAGTCCTTGTAAAACATGGCTGGCGCGTGGTGTTCGGCGGTGATGAACCCGCCAACGACAAGAAAAAAGAGCGCGAAGAGGATGTACAGACCAAGTTGCCTGCGGTTGCCAAAGGCGACCACGTGGAGACGAGACAGGTTGAACTCCTGGAGAAACAGACCAAACCGCCTGCCCACTACACCGAAGCATCCCTCTTGTCTGCGATGGAACACGCAGGCAGGCACGTAGACGATAAGGCATTGGTCGAGGCTTTGAAGGAACGTGGACTAGGCACACCTGCGACAAGGGCGGCGGTGATCGAAAAAATCAAACGGGACGGCTACGTTCAACTGGAGAAGAAGCATCTGATGGCGACCGACAAAGGCCGTGCGCTGATTGCAGCGATTCATGTCGACGTGCTCAAATCGCCGGAATTGACCGGTGAATGGGAACAGCGCCTCGCGCAGATAGAAATGGGCAAATATCCTGTGCGTCAATTCATCGGCGAGATCACTTCGTTCACCAAAACCGTTGTGGAAACCATCAAACAGACAGAGATGGAAACGACGTTGGGGATGCAGTTGGAACGACAGCGCTTTGGCGCGTGTCCACTGTGTGGCGGTGATGTGGTGGAGAGCAAGAAATCGTTCTGTTGTGCGAACTGGAATACAACCGGGTGCAAATTCGGCGTGTGGAAACAGATTTCTGGTCACAAAATGACGCAAGCGCAAGTGAAGGAACTACTTGCGAAAAAGAAAACTAAGCTGCTCAAGTTTAAGAGCAAAACAGGCAACGCATTCACAGCCCATTTGGTTTTAAAACCGGATGGGAACATCGAATTTGCGTTTGCAAATCGGGCTAAGTCTGGAAAAAAATCAATGGATGACCAAACACGCAAGGGAATCGGCAAAAAATGACGAAATATTTGTGTAGACCGAAATGTAATGTGGCACAATCCTATAACGTCTATACGAATGAGCCTTTTTGCACACCTTTATTCATTGATAGCATGACGAGTTCGTGATAGCTTGGCTCACCAAACCAACTGGAACTGGAGGAGCAAAATGAAAATTCAACACATGGTTGCTGGCATGACATTGTCGGCGATATTGGGTCTCTCTGTCCCTACCGTTTCATATGCGGGGACGACCGAAAACACGATCCAAGCAGGCGCAACCGGAAGTTCCGTCGTATTGCTCCAGAACGACTTAAACGCGCTGGGCTTCACAGTCGGCGAGGCAGACGGACAGTTTGGCGTCGTGACCACCACAGAGGTGGAAGCTTTCCAAAAGGCGCACAAACTGACCGCCAATGGTGTAGTGAACACAGCGACTTGGCAGGCGCTCAATAAGGCCGTGGCGGCGATGACCACAAAACCAGTTGCCCTCAGTGCGTCGAGCGCCGCGGCAAAAAACTTAGAGATCAAGCACATTTATTACAATAACAAGTTGATTACCTCACCTTACGGATTTACATACGACAACACCGATTACATGCCCATTTGGTATGTGATGAACACCCTGGACAAGGAAGGGTTCACGCATACTTGGTCAGGGAATGTCTGGAATATCGAAACCTCGTCGACCGCGGATAAGTCAATCGATTACAGCAAAATCAAATATGGAAAAGGCAGCATGGCCATCGCCATCAACGGAACCGTCGTCGCGCGCGTGATCGGCGTTACACATGTGGATCCGTCTTCGAAAGCAATGACCACATTTATGCCGATATACAATGTCGAAAAAGCATTGGCGCGCATGGGCATCCAATCGACGTGGAACGGAAAGACATGGAAGATGACCCCTAGCGCAGGTGGAAGTTCGACTGTGCCATACGGCAATGTCGACTTGCGGTTCCCCGCCCCCAGCGACATCACGGCGACGAGCCTGAATAACTATTTGGACAAGGTGCCCTATCAAGGCGCCATCGGTTCCCCGTTGGCTGGTCTTGGCACCTCGTTCATCGAAGCGCAGAACACGTATGGTGTCGATGCGACCTATCTGGCGGCGCATGCGATTCTCGAAAGCGCGTATGGAACAAGCGCCATCGCCCAGCAAGACAACAATTTGTTCGGATACGGCGCGTATACTGACAACCCTGGCCAGGATGCTGGCGTGTTTCCAAGCGACGATTACGCCATCCGCTTTGAGGCGTGGGAAGTTCGCAACAACTATCTCGACCCAGGGAGCAGCAACTACGGCGGCTCTCCTACGCTTACCGGCATGAACGTGAACTATGCGTCAGATCCCGATTGGGCAAGCGGCGTCGGCTCACTGATGGGCCAGATTGCGACTTCGGTCGGATCGAGCGTGTCGGATTATCAGCAGTACGCATCGAATAACACAGCGCCTGCGCCTTCGAGCACGACCGAACCGGTTTATTACCTCAATGGCGCGACGGGCACGACCAAGACAAACACGTATTACAATGGTGTCCCATATTACGCAAGCGCGGCGGACGGGCAAAATGACATGTTTTTTGGCCCACTTGAAAACGGCAGCCAAGGGCAATCTGTCACTGAGTTGCAGAAGTTCTTGAATACCCAGATGAACGCGGGCTTGACGACAGACGGAGATTTTGGGGCTGCGACGGAAACTGCGGTGAAGAACTTCGAGGCGGAGAAAGGATTGCCGCAAGACGGGATTTGGAACTTCTCTATGTGGCAGACGTATATCGATCCGCTGCAAACTACACCGACATTGCCTGCGGGTCAAACCGTGACGGTCGACGAGATCGAGCAAGGCATGGCGGGTGGCTATGTCGTGCCGTGGTATCACATTCCTAATGTCGGCTGGGTGGACGCACAGGATATCCAATTGACGAACGTATACCGGCTTATCGCCGCGAATCCTTTGAGCACGAATACGAGCATTCCCGTGTACAGCGACGCTTCTTCTACCCAAACCATCGCGACGCTGCACAGTGGCGACTTTGTGGTTTCTGCGGCGCCTACTGCAAATAATGGGATGTATGAAATTCAATTCGCGGCTCAAACCGCAGCATCCAGCGACGGCAAAACGCCAGGCACGCTGATGACAGGATATGTGTCAGCGCAAAGCGCAACTTTGTCCCCACAGGCTTAAACAGCAGTCGACGTAGCAGCACACCTCCTATGTGCTGCATGCGCGACAACACGATACCGTTCACATCAATCCCCTGGTAACGTTTAGGGGGATTGATGTGTAGATACGGGATTCCAAAAACAGCGGATCGACTGTGATTTCGGGATGGAATTCCCATCTTGGCATACAAGTTTCATGGATGGCCCCTCTTCGTGACATAAGAAACCACACATACCTTGTGAACAAAAGCGTCCACCTCTCCTATAGCCCCATCTAAACAATCAATGATGGTCCTTTAAAACTTCTACACGATGACCACCGCGACAGTTGAATATGATGCCCTTGTGGATTTCTTGGCAATGGGCTATAACGAATAGTACGGTCTGCCAAGCTTTACTCGATCATGATTCGCGATAGACCCGTGCAAACGACAGGAGACTGTGGTTTCAATACTTGCGCCCGGTATAAACACAACAACTATGACTCTTTTGGAGGGATCACCAATGGGTGTGAGCAATCAAGTACAACTGATCACGTATCCAGACTCACTCGGAGGCAATTTAAAGACGCTCAATGCGTTGATGTTAAAGTATTTTTCAGACCTGTTTAAAGGCGGGGTCCATATTCTGCCGCCGTTCCCGTCTTCCGGGGACCGGGGCTTTGCTCCGCTCACGTATTTTGAAATTGAGCCGACCTTTGGCACTTGGGACGACATCAGCGATTTAGGGGAAAAATTCGCTGTCGTCGTCGATATGATGGTCAACCATATCTCAAGAAAATCCGTATACTTTACTGATTTCCTCAAGCAGGGGCGAAAGTCGCAATATGCGGATTTGTTTCTGACCCTGGACAAGTTTTGGGAAGGCGGAAACCCAGTACAAGAGGATGTAGATAAAATATTCTTGCGGAGGCCCTTGCCTTATTCGACGTTTACAATAGAAGAAACGGGTGAGGAAGAGAAGGTTTGGACCACATTTGGCAGAACGGATCCTTCTGAGCAAATTGACATCGATATCCGCTCTGAGCTAGCCAAACAGTTGTTTAAGAACATCTTCACACATTTCAAGCAGCAAAATATCAAGATGGTCCGGTTGGACGCCATTGGATTTGTGATTAAAAAGCTCGGAACGAATTGTTTTTTCGTCGAACCGGAAATTTATCAATTCCTCGATTGGATGATTGGTGTTGCTAACGATTTGGACATGGAATTACTCCCCGAGGTGCATGCAGAGTACCCCATCAAACAGAAGTTGTCAGACTATGGTTGCTGGAGTTATGACTTTATTTTGCCGTACATGCTCCTGGATACCATCGTAAATCAATCCAGCGAAGATATTCTTCATTATCTAAAAACGCGTTCGCACAAGCAGATCACGATGCTCGATTGCCACGACGGGATTCCCGTCATACCCGATGTGGAGGGTCTGATAGACACCAAAAAAGCAAGAAAATTGATTGATGTCTGCGTGGAACGTGGGGCAAATCTAAGCCTTATTTTATCCGATGAGCACAAAGCGGATGACGGCTTTGATGTGCATCAAATCAATTGCACCTATTACTCCGCGCTTGGTTGTGACGACGACGCTTATCTGACAGCGAGGGCGATCCAGTTTTTTGTGCCAGGCATTCCTCAGGTGTACTATGTGGGCCTACTGGCAGGGGAAAATGATGATGAAGCTGTGGAACAGACTGGCGAGGGCCGTGAGGTTAACCGCCACAACTACAGCGTGGAAGAAGTCGAGGCTTCACTTGAAAAAGAGGTCGTGCAACGACTGTTCAAGCTGATTCGATTTAGAAACGAGTATGACGCTTTCAACGGGGAGTTTAAGGTATTAGACGCTGCGAGCAATGAGATTCACCTTACCTGGCAAAAAGGCGACCTGTGCTGCACCTTGTATGTCGACCTGACTACGAGCAAGTCAGTTATCGACTATGTCAACGAGAACGGAGCTGTCACACATTATGTGATTTAATGGAGTTCCATCGGGGTTGTCTCAGTGAAGAGGCATCCCCCCGAGACCGCGAAAGTGAATCCTTCGCAAGCAAGCATAGATCCTCAGCACGGGGCCAATGATCGAACGGGCTAAGTGACTGCGTGACTCCGTTCTACGCAACGAAAACATTTCCAGAAGTGGGAATTGCAAGCCTCTGTTTAAGTCACCACAGCAGACCCCGTCGCGTAATTGGAGTGGCACGCCTTCGCTGTCTGACAACGAAGGCGTGTGTAAATCCCATAGTCAAAAGGAGTAAATTCTGATCGAACCCAGGTTCGTGCCCAAGAGCATCCAGCCCTGGACTCCACTTATGTGAAATGCGGTGATAATGCTGGAGTAGCACCAGCTAGGGCCTAAGTTCCCCCTTCGGCTGCCTTGCGGTATTCTTCCCATGTGTCAACTACCTTCGTCATCCGTTCCAGCCGGTAATACTCGACCTCGCCGGACTGCTCACACAAGGCAATCAGGTAGACCCCGTTCGCTTGGGAATACGTGCGAAAAGGATGCACCACCACCTGATACTCCTCTCCCTCTTCCTCATCCGCATATGCGATACGAAGCTTGTGGCTCTGCCGGATGGCTTCGTCCACCTCATGCTTCCGGTCGGCAAGTGCGGAATCCGCATGGAACACCGGCAAATCACTGTTCTCAGGTTGATATGGTACGAATCGTTTCAGCGTCTGGACGACTCGGTCGAGACCTTCGACGTATCCTATGGATTTTGCGGCTTCCTCGTATTTGTAGATGAGGAAGCTCAATATCCGAAGATCGGTCTCAGACAGAAACACAGCCGGCAAAATGTAGGCTTGATTCGAGTATTCATAACCTCGCTCTTTGGCATTGTAACTCATCGGGGCGAGGAGAGAGTTCTGCATATACTCAATGTCTCGCCCCGCCTGTCGGACCGAGATTTCGAACCGTTCCGATAGCGACCGGGCATTCGGATAGCGGCGGTCGCGAATTTGTTCGTCAAACCATAATATGCGATGCATGTTGCTCACTGGGATTCACCACCATCCCGGGGACTTGAAATCAAAAGGCGTAATCTTGGGAGTGCGGCGAACCGCCTCTTGCAGAACCTGTTCCGCATCCTCGGCATGAACAATCCTGTCGAAGGTGTTATTGTGATGGAAGGCGGGAATGAAATTTGGGTACTGGTACGCGCCATCTCGACCGTATTGCAGTTCGTTGTAAAAAACAGAATACATGGCGTCCGCCTTGTGGCCGCTTTGTTCCGCAGTCTCTGGGTTTGCCGCCAGGTTCAAAACGGTCCACAGCTTGTCGACGCCTTCCCCTGGAAGAGCTAGCTTGCGCAGAAAAGCCCAGGCAAGTTCGCGATTGCGGCAAGTCGTAGAGATACCATACCCATACACTTGGAAAATGTTCGATTTAGGATGCTTCTTGCCACCTGGAAAACCCACGACTCCGAACTTTTCCTTCTGTTCTTTAGACATGGGTTTGATCGCCCAGTTGGCATCTAGATACATGGACATTTTCTCATGAATGAAGCAAGCTACCCAAGAATCCTGCCCAACCCCCATCCTCGGCGACACGCCCTCATCGATCAGGGACAAGTATTGCCGGAACCCTTCGATGGTCGAAGGATGGTTCAAATATCCTTCCAGCTCTACACCGTCTTCCGATATGAAGGATCCTCCGCAATTCCAGACGACTGGTTCGACGTAGAGCATACATCCGAAGCTCGTATAGGCACCGTGTCGGATCACGTTCCCGCGTTCATCCCGTATCGTCAACTTCCTCGCCGTATCCATGAAGTCCTCCCACGTCCATCCGTCTTGCGGATACGGCAACTTTGCTTCCTCAAAATGCCGTTTGTTGTAGAAGACCCCGAGCGTCTCTGTCATTACCGGCAGCGCTCCGATTCGTCCGTTCGATTCGACGGACCGGGCGATGCACGGAAAGTAGTTGCCCATGTCGACCTTGTCTTGCAAGGTAAATTCCCGTAGATCGGACAAGATCCCGGCATCCAAGCATTGCCCCATGTTGGTGCCTTCCCATTCCACAATGTCCGGTCCTTCCGCGCTCGTGAGCCTGCGCATCAACTCCGCCTTGTTCGGCACGAGTTCCAGTAACACAGATACATCCGGATTCTCTTTGCGGAATTGCTTGACCGCTTCCTGAATGACCGCCATTCGTTGATCGTCATACGTCGCGATGGTAAGCTTCATTCCTATCCCCTCCTTAAGATGCCTTGCCATTCCAGTATAGGGAGGGTCCCCTGACATATCGTGTCTGACCAGGACAATAAGTGAGTGCCCTCTAAGCAGCAACACCCATCCGCATCTGAAGAAAGAGTACCATCCCTTGGTGCCCTTTCTTCAAAGCACCCCAAATCCCACGATATTACATATTGGTGCTTCCGTATATGTTTCTTGTCCATTCAGCTCGACGATTTACCCAAGGGAATGGAATATTGGGCACTGGTAAATCGAGTGCCTGACAGATAGGCGCCCACCCCTCTGTTGGCTGCCACTCTAACAGACGGTTACTAGAAACGTTTTGTCTCACAGTATCATTGTGCCTTTCATAGGCAGCCTTCATGATTTCAGGGCCATCATAATTGGCTGTCCCTGCGAAACGCTCATACAGATCAACGATTCCGCGTCCATCAGTTAGGCTAGGGATAACATCACGATCAAAACGCAGAAGCGTTTCATCAATACTGTGCCACCACTCATCGGTATCACGAACAGAAAGAACAACCAACGCATCTGGATATGCTTCGGTCAACTCACGCCAAAACAATGCGCCAGGAAAACTCACGGTTGCGACAAATTCATTGAATACCTTATCCCAATCGGGGGATTGGCCCTTAAGCGCCATATTCCAGTCGTCACCAAGATTAAAGGGATGGCCTGGAATCGAACTCATGGTATAAATGCGCCCACCTAGCAAATGTTTCAATGCTTTTTCAAGAGAGCGTGTGCCAGTACGTGGAATCCCCGCACCAATGATTTTCAGTCCCATTTTTCAAATCCTCCTCTATCGTGTCTAGCACAAAGTGAATTCTCCAGGCCAGACAACAAGCCCGTGCGGGCGGAGCTCGGCATCCACCCCATCACAATAAGCTTCGATGCTCGGATTGTCAGCCAGAATCCGTATCATGCAAGAGTCCCATCGATTCATCTCAACTTGAAATGGAACGGTGATATTGTTCTTCGCACCCGACGAATCTGGGTGAACTTGCAAAGACAAAACAAGCGGGTTGTCCGACGCCAGCGCTGCCTTTACGCGTGAACGAAGATAGCACAGGATCGTCGAGGTAGCCTCTTCGTCCTTGGATAGAAAAAGCTGAATATCAGCAGGATTCTCCGTTTGATATCTCACATAGCCAATGACCGTTTCATCTTGAGTCATCACTGATGCACGAACATTTCGCGCAATGCTCACCCAGTCGATGATGGAATCAGTTGGCTCAATCGCTAGATCAACGCTGCCATACCAGTGACTCCACATCTCACGCAGCAACGGTATATCAGATGCCTGAACGGGTCTTTCGCAAACATTGTCGGGTGTGCATGAAGATATCCTATCGATGTCTGACAAGGCAATATTAATACGACATATTCCAAACATCCCCTTGCGATATCCAAAACGAGGGTAGTATGTCTTATGACCGAGGAGAAAAGAGAAGACATACCCTTTTTCCTTGGCTCGTTTGAGCCCTTCTTCAATCAATCCGCTCCCGATTCCTTTATTTTGGTGTTCTGGGTGAACTGAAATCGGGCTGAGTAACACAGCGTGCATTGATTCACCACCGACATGTACCACATGAGGTGTAAACAAGACGTGTCCAACGACTTGTCCGCCGAGTTCAGCGACGAGTGCTAAGTCGGGATCGAAAGATCTCCGATGTCGATGAACTGCCACCATGGGTACTTCTCCAATCGCACCATCTCGCGAGAACGCCCGCGCATGGGTTTCAGCTATATAGGCATAGTCCGCTACTTCTTCACTCCGAATGTGAAATGTTGCTGCCAAGTAGTTTCCTCCTATTTGGGGCCCTCGTAGTTTAACGGGCGTTATACAAAATCCCCCTGTAGTTTGTTTGCCCGATAGCGTTCATCCGAGTACGCATCGCCTCACACCCTTTCCTTGCATGAACATTCAAATTTATATAACCCCTACTCCATCCAATTCACGAATGAAACGAGTTCTAATTCCAATCAAGTAGCACGGCTCTCTAAGACTGAATCACACCCAATACAATTCCGGCGGTCGCATCCAAACGAATTAGCTCGCCATCCGTGATGGTTGTCGTTGCCGTTTTACATCCGACAACACAAGGAATATTGAACTCTCTGGCTAGTATCGCGGCATGACAAACGACTCCGCCACGGTCTGTAATCATGCCAGAAATCAAATGCGCTATCATGATAAAATCAGGGGTTGTCATCGGTGTAACAAGAATATCCCCCTTCTTTACTTTCTGGAAATGCGCATTTTCCGAAACGATACAGGCCCGTCCTTGGGCACTGCCTCTACAAGCTGTCATGCCACTTGCTAAAAACTT
>NZ_JBHUCX010000013.1:89977-118864 GCF_042678105.1 Alicyclobacillus fodiniaquatilis | reverse complement strand
TTTCGTTGTCTGTTGTTTTTGGAACACAAAAAGACCATGGCATCATCTGCCATGGTCTTAGCGATTCACTGAAAACATGTTCTGTTGAAGAAAACATGTTCAACGGCTATTCCTTACGAAAAGCCTCCGCCAGTAGATGAGCGAGATGAAATTCCCTTTTTTGTTTAATCAACATGGTTTGAATTGTTTTCATCGCACTCACCTCCCTTTCAATTCTGATAATTCAAAACTAACACACGACATACATTTATGTCAACAATGCTGTGACTCCGCTTTCCACAGATATGCAAACGACCTTTTATGCGGTTTATCTGTCTTAGGCCACAGTCGGACATCTGGTGCTCCATCATAGCGCCAGCAATTTAGCCCTGATCTCACTAAAAATCAATCGTCCACGCCACATGAAATGGCTCTGACTGCGATATCGCATCGTTCACAAAGCAAGTATTCCATTTCAAAGCCCCATGTGATGTATGATAGGGCTTCCGCGTCTCGACATACTCCACCTTTTCCAGATACAGTCCATTAAGTTGTATCTGTTTGATCACGCCCTCGCCAAAAGTGACCGACGCCTTTTGCACGGCCGGTAAATCGGAAAATGTGGCAAAATCCATACGCACATCCGTTACTTCGACAGATGTCTGCGGTACAAAGCGCATATCGCAATGAATCCGTCCTGGCTCGAATGAATACGTCACATCTGCAGCAAAAGACGGATTTGCCTGTGGCGCAGGGCCATCCACCTGGCACAAGTGTGGCAAAGTGTAAGAAATCTTACATCCAGATGCGGTTTGTTCATGTGTAAGGTCTGACAGATACACGATGGGCATCAATTCTGCCCCGTCGGCCATAAGAATTCGCGGGGCGAGCTGCGGATGATGCGTCCCAGGCGCAACTTCCAGCACTTCATTTTCAAAAGGAATCGGCAAATATGGCGTTGACCAAAAGTAATGTTGCGAATGTTCGCCGGTAACGCCCCTTCCCCCGTTGATCAACGGCAGGGAGAAAACATGGCTGCCATCCCGGATGATGGCGAGCGCGCGTACGTCGTGATCGTTCGTAAACCGATACACTTGGCACTTTGGCGTATGTGTCGCTAATTTGCGCAAATCCAGCTGCGCTGAAGCGTACTTTACCTCCGTCTCTGCAAAGTGATGCGCCACGCGAATCAGTTGCCAGCACAAACTCATATTCTCTCCGAGAATCCGTCCCTTGTGTCGATAGCCGTCCGTCTGCCTTCCGTGCTCCCACATGTTGACGGACTGCATATCATCATCCAGCCAAAATTCTATGAATTTGCGCATGATCCTCACAGCATACGCGTACGCCAAACGCTTTTCTTCATCCGATAGCACACCCAGCAAAGCTGCAATAGACAGGACCTCCAGTGGACATGTATCTCCGTATGCACCGATGCTTCTCCCATAAGAAAAGCCATGCCCCCTCTCATTCGCCAAACGCAAACAGATTTCGCTCGACTTGCGCAGCATCGAGCGCAGTCGCTCTGGCACAGCAACTCCTGTGCTGGTTAATAAAGCAGAGAGTTCTGCAGGCAACAACACGGTGTATCTGTCAAAACGCCCCTCCCCCTCTGTTTCATCCATATAGCCATTCTGTTGTGAATAGTGTTCGATGTGCGACATGAGTCTATCAAAGATCGGTTGACTCACGTGCTCTGCTTCCCACCCTAATAATTCTCGATACTTGGCGATGCCAAAAGCCACGCCATAGTAATTTGTCGGGAGATTGCGCAACGTGAGATCTTCCACGTTCACAAACGTTCGCCAGTCCAAGTTCGTTTGAAGTGTTTTTAAAGTATCATCTGATACCACTGACTCTAGTAAATTTGCCTCTTTCAACAAATAGAGTCCATTTAAGAAATTCAAGATGCCCCACGTTTCCGTCTTGATTGGCGCGAGCCAGGACAGCATCTCCCGACTCCGCATAAGTGCGCTATTGTCGCACTTTCGTTCATTTTCCGCTTGTGTTAAAAGATAACAAACCATGACGGCGACCTTTCCAGACAAGAACTTGTCGCCGCCAGCAAATGCCTGAACGCCATCGACAACAACGGATGCACGCTGCGCATCCACTTGCAAAACATGCTGCGCTACGTGAGGCACAATGCGGGTGGCGATGATTTCACTCAAGGTATCCGACATTTTGAACGCTCCTCCACATATCAAATCATTTTATAAAAACCAATTTACGAAACCGATACACATTATTTAATCACACTATACACATGGAAAGCTATTCAATCTTACTTACACATAAGAAAGCATTCGTTTTACAAGCTTACGCAGAGTAGTAATATTGGAAAAGAGTCTTGGGAGACATAAATTTTGGAAAGATGAGGCACGCATTGAGAAAGGAATAGGTAAGTTTCATCCAGATCAGGAGGCAATCACCTTGACATGTGAAGCGTGCAGACACATTCTCTGGTTTGAGGATTGAGTGCGGTATAGGGATGTCGTTCATCACCCCGCCATGGCATTTTACAGGGCGTAGTTGATTATGTACATGGTGGCTTGTCAGTTTCATTGTGCTGTTTGGGACTTTAATTGCATTTTATGTGTATATTGCGAGTCTCAAATACATTTCGGCTTCAGAAGCAAGCCTGTTGCCGTGTGGTGAACCGTTATCCGCCTCCGTTCTTGCGGTTGCATGTTTGCACGTGCAGATGGGATTACCATCAATGCTTGGAGGGATATGCATTCTTGTAACTGTGACATTATTGGCACGCAAAGGAACAGCACCATAAGCAAATGCATAAAGAAGACATGCACAATTGGCTTTGTCGTACCACAGTAAGAAACAACCCTGGTTTAGCTACAAGGCCCCCACCTGATGTAGGTGCGGGCCTTCTTTGTCTACTCTACAAATCCTTCCTCGTGATTATCTACGTCAAAGCGCCAGAGCCACCTGCTGACGCTCACGTCATCTAAACCAGCGGATTTAAGCGGCTTGCTGCCTTGTCGCCGGGTTTCAGCCCGGGCAACCATCTTCGCAAATCGTTCTTCCGCGCATTGCTATCGGGTTCCAGTACCCTCGCGCCGTCAGCGAAATAAATGATGGTCATCACCTCTCGCATCTGATCTGTCGGATTTCCTGGGGCGCTATGCAACGTCCACCCGTAATGAAAAGTGGCGTCACCGGCTTTCATCGCGCCATGTGACACCTGCGGCAACTGATGATGCTCGATATACTCTGCGAGGTTTTTGTGAGATTCATCCGATATTTCAAGTTTGCTGATATACCCTTTATGGTGCGATCCCGACACAAACGTCATGGATCCCACTTCCTCCGAGATATCCACAAGCGGCATCCACAACGTCACCGTATCCTTCGTGTCCAGCGGCCAATATATCTGATCTTGATGCCATGGGGTATGGCCGCCGCCCGGCTCTTTAAAGAGCGCTTGATCATGATAAATTCGCACATTTTCAACACCCAGTAAGTTCGCTGCCACTTTGGCAAATCGAGCTGCCAAGACAAACTTTTTCACAGACTCGTGGGTTTCCCAAATATTTGATACCTGTATAAACGCCTTCCCGTACGTGTCCCTTTGCGAAAGCGGCTTGCTCTGCACATTCAATTCTTTGACGGCTTGCTGAATATGTGGACGATAGGCAGCAATTTCCTCCGCACTGGCGATCCCTTTTAGCAAAATATGTCCATTCCTTTGAAAATCAGCGACCTGTTCCGGCGAAACCACATAGTCCACTTGCATATTTGGAAGCGTTTGCACAATTTCACTCATCTTCTCATCGCCTTTCTGAGTACAGGATGGTCTTCCTTTTTGCTGTCGCGCGCTGAGGCCATTCAAAAATTCAATATATTAAAAATACCACAATACAATGCGATCAAACGTGCAAACAAAAAAAAGATGGCGATACCCAGAAGGGGCCGCCATCATCACATTCGTCACCGCTGGAATCGCCGTTAAGCCAATTCCAGCGACACCTTCGTTCCCCGGCCAGCGGGGACCGCCGGTTCGACAACCAAGCGCCGATGCATCCGTTGCCGCAGTTCGGGCACGTGGCTGATAAGCCCAATCGACAGCCTGGACAGGTGTAGCTTCTCAAGCGCGGAAATGACCACATCCAGCAAGTCGGGATCCAGCGTGCCAAAGCCCTCGTCCAAGAAGAAAAATTCGAGTGGATGTTGGCCGCGCAACTGAATATGGGCCGACAGCGCCAAAGCGAGCGACAGCGAAGTCAGGAACGTCTCACCGCCGGACAAAGTGGATACAGGACGCAGCGCGCCGCCGTTGTGATCGTCCCGCATCAGAAAACTTCCGTCCTCCGTCAGGGTCAAAGCGTATCTGCCATGTGTCAATCCAGCCAGCCAGTCCGAGGCTTGACGGGCGACGCGATCCATCTGCGCCCGCGCGACATACTGCACAAAGCTGTTGCCGCGCAAGGAAGATTGCAAAGCGGACAATCGCGTCAACAGCGCCGTCAACGCCACACGCGCCTGTTCCAAGGCCAGCCAGCGCTGCCGCCTGCGTAAGATGTCCTGCAACTGCGTTTTGGTCGATCCACTGGTTTCCGACGCCGCCGCAAAGTTCGCTTCTGCCTCATCCGACGCCGCACGCACGACATTCCATGCGGCGTCATCAACGGATCGACCGTTCAACTGGCGCGCCAGGTCTGTACAGCGTTGGGTCCACTGACGGGCACTTTCTTCGTATTCCGCCAACGTTGTCGCGTACGCTGCTGCTTCCTCTTCGTCGAGCAAGGCGTCCGCGACGGCCTCCACCGTGGCGAATGCGGCATTCGCCAAAGCATCTGTCAACTGCCGTTCTGCCGTCTCACCCCGACGCATCTGCAACTGAAGTTCTGCTTCCGCCCTGGTGGCCGCCTGCCGCGCGGTCTCGACCTCATCGGCAGCAGCCTGCCGCGCCGTTTGCGCATGTTCACACATCTCGCGCAATTGTCCAAGCGACCGCTCCACCTGACGCAGCGCTTCGGCGACCGTGATCCCGCCTGTGATGTGATCCAACTGGGTTTGGCTGCGAAGGACATCGTCTCGCAATTGCTGCAACCGCACAGCCTGCTCGCGCAATGCCACCTCTGCCCGCTGAGCCTGTCCCTCCGCCTCACGCAGCCGCGACTGCGCCTGTGTCAACTCCGCATTGATGGCCAGCGACAAACGGCGCGCCTCGTTTGCCAAGCGATCATCGTCATCCAAGCGTTCGAGCCGCGCTTGAACAGCCGCAACCGTGGCATCGTTGAGCGCATTTGCGCTCGCATCAGTCAATTCCAAAGCCGCCAGCACTTGCACAAGGGCTGTCTCTGCAGTTTGTCGATCCGCCGCCGCTTCAGCAACCGCCTCCCGCTGGCGGCTGGCTTCCTGCGCCGCCGCCTCGGCCCCTGCCTGCGCCAAAGCCAGCGCCTGTTCCGCTTGCTGAATTTGGTGCTGTTGCGCTACCTTGCGTTCCAACATACGCTGCTGTTCAGTTTCCCAAATCTGCAGGGCGCGCTCCGCTTCAGTGAACGCCGCACGGAGGCTGGCCAAAAACGCCTGCCATGCCTCACCGCGCTGCGGCATCACAGATACGTCCAGCATCTGTTTACCTTGCGGCGGCCAACACGCCGCCAACGCCTGCGCCATGCTGGCGTGATGTTGCTGCTCGCGTTCCAATTCCTGATCCAGCAATTGCGCGGCTGTCTGCTGTTGCGCGCAAACCGTGTCCATCTGTCGGCTCGCAGCCTCGGCTTGGCGCCAAGCTTCCTCTGCCTGCGCCAAAGCCGCATCATCATCCGCTGACCATTGATGATGGCCCATATCTTCATGACCATCGAGCACTTGCGCAGGGTGTGGATGGTCAAGTGAACCACAGACGGGACACGGCAGGCCGCTTTGCAAGCGAGCCGTCAATTGGGCTATCAATGCACTTTCACTCAACGTGGCGCGCCGCATGCGCTCTGCTTCCAAATCGCGCCACACTTGCTCTTTACGAGCGGTTTCCTCTCTCAGAGCCTTGGTTGTCTCTACCTGTTTCTCATATGTCTCATGCGCCTGCTCGCTGCGCTGCGCCACATCCGCCAGTGCCTGCTCTGCCGCACACAAACCATCCACGCGCAATTGCACCTGAGCTGCCCAGTTGCGCTGCGCCTGCAAGTCTTCCGCTGTGAAGACAGGCGACCTTGCCTCCAACTCGGCCAGTTGTTGCGCCAGCGTCTTATCACCCTGCTGAAGTTCGAGCAGCGCTGCCCGGCCTTGCAACACCAACTCCTCTGCAGTTTGCTGTTTCAACGCACGCGCTTCGTCCTGTTTCAACGCGCGCGCTTCAGCACGTCTGCGCTCTGTCCACGTGTCCAACGCCTTGCGCGCTTCGCCGAGGCGTTGTCTCACCTCCGGCGCTGTGCTGTGCTTTGTCAGTTGGGCCTCGGCATCATCTTTATCGCGCGCGAATTGCCCCACTTCTCGCGCGATTTCCTCGAGACTGGCGCGCGCCGTCTCGTGCTGGGACACAGCCATCTGATGAGCAGTTTCGACCTTCGTCAGAGTTTCCTTACTCGCCAAAAGCTGCTTTTCCAGTGCTTTCGCATCCAACAAACGCACCTGCTTTTGCGTCAACTCCGGTTCCATGGAGGCTCGACGCTGCTCGGCATCTGTCAGTTGTGTATCCGCTGCCGTCAATGTCGTTCGCGCCTGCTGTAAGGCGGCCGTACTCACTTCAACGCCCTCGCGCGCCTGATTCACAGCGCGTTGTGCCTCGCGCCAAGCTTCAACGGACGGCCAAACAGCATGCGCCTGTGCACTCCGGTCCAACGAACGTCGCAGGACGGCCATCTCCTGTGACCGCAGAGCGAGCGCATCCCGCGCCTTCTGCGCTTCCTCGCGCGCAGCCATCAGTTTGCGCACCTGCTCGGCCTCCTGCAGACGCGTCAACGCCTCCTTGCGCGCCCGGTCTGCGTGCTGCAATTGCGCTTCCGCTTCCTGCATTGCGATCTCGGCCGCTTGCACCGCCGCATCCGAAGCATCGCCCAACTCCGCCTGTCCGGCGCTGATCTGCGCATGCTCACTCGCCACTTGTTTGGCACGCGCGCTCACTTTGTCAATCAGCGACTTCCCGTACCTTTCCAGCCCAAACAAGCGCTCGGTCATGGCATTGCGCTCTGATCCCGTCAACTGCAAAAACTCGGCAAACTTGCCCTGCGGCAGCACAACCGCCCGCGTAAAATCACTCTCTTCTAGACCAAGAATGGAGCGGACCGCCTGATTCACCGTGTTCTTGCTGTCGGCGACGACGACTAAACCATAGTCCTCGCTTGCGTCCAAGACCTCCAATTGCAGCAAACGGCTCGCCTGATGCTCGACGGAAAAGCCGTTCCCCCGTTTATACACCCGTTCCACGCGGTAACGCTTGCGCCTGTCGGCAGCGCCAATGTCAAACTCGAACGTGACTTCCAGCCGTTTCTCCGCATGATTGAGAATCGCTTGCGTGTTGCGCCCCGCGCGCCCGACGTCGCCGTACAGAGCCAATGTGATGGCATCGAGAATCGTCGATTTGCCACTGCCAGTCGGGCCGAAGATGCCAAACATCCCCATCTCCGTCAAAGCCGTAAAATCAATCTCCTGCCGCTCGCGAAAGCTATGCAGCCCTGCGATCATCAAACGTACGGGTCTCACGCACTCACCTCCCCCGCTGCCTTGGCAGGCGCCTCGTCCACTTCGTCCACTTCGTCCGCATCGGTATCCGTATCCACTTCCGCCACCATTTCGAGAAACAGTTGCACCAACGCGTCGTCAGGCGCCACACCCTGCTTTTCGGCAAAAAAGCGGCTGAAGAGTTCGCCCATCGAGGGCGTGTCCATTGCGTCAACAGCGCCATCTTCCGAAGCATCCTGAAGCGGCAACACGGGGCGGATGTGGACGAAGCCAGGATGCAAATCGCGCAGGCGGTGGATCTCTTCCAACTGCAGGCCCGTTTGCACATGGACTTCGAGATCGATCCAGGCATTCGCATCGCGGCCTGCCTCCACCCAGTGCTGAACCTGTGTTATCCCTTCTGTCGCCTTCCAGGTGACCAGCGGCTTGCCGCTCGTTAACGGGACTTCGCGCCAAGTCACGGGTTTGCCGGGCAAGGCGTCGAGGATGACGACGGACTTCGTCTGTCCGGCCTCCGAAAAACTGTAGGCCAACGGGGAACCCGCATAGCGCATTGGCACCTTTGTCCCTGTCACCGCTTGGGGGCGGTGCAGGTGGCCCAAAGCGACATATTGCGCAGTGGATGGAAATGCGGCGGGATCGACCGCATATGCGCCGCCGATTTGAATCTGCACTTCCGAATCCGACTCCATGCCCCCTGTGACATAGACGTGGCTCATCGCCAAGTTCACCGTGTCCAGACGGTAATAAGACGCCAGAGACGCAAACCACGCCTGAATCCGCCGATTGTAATTCTCCTGCAGCACCCGCTCGTCCAACGTTTCGGCCAAGACTTCATTCAACCGGGCCTCCGAAGGATAAGGCACAGCCGCAATCACTGCCCGCTCGCTGCAACCGGGCACCTCCAACTCGACAAAGCCCATGCCCGCCTGCACACGACGCACTTGATTTGCCCCCGTGGCCGTTGGCACAAGCACATCTTTTGGCAACCCCATCAAAGTGATCCCCAGTTTGTCAGCCAGCGGCCGCGCCGCGGCAATGCGTTCCGCGTTGTCGTGATTGCCTGCAATCACCACCACGCCCCGCGTCCCGCCAGCCGATAATCCATCTAGCACCCGATAAAACAGCGCCTCCGCTTCCGCGCTGGGATTGACCGTCTGATAGACATCCCCCGCCATGAGCACTAGGTCGATCCGCTCATCCGCGCACAAATCTATCAACTCGTCCACGAATTGGCGTTGCTCTGCAATGCGATCACGCCCCTCCAACGTTTTGCCAAAGTGCCAATCCGCCGTATGTAAAATGCGCATAAATCCGCCTCGTTTCCTCAAATCTACTTACACTAAGATTACCTCAGGATGATGGCGAAGAAGACATCGACAATTGACCAAATAAAGGTTTGGCGCGCGAAGTTGGCAAAGAGACCGATTCTTTAATCGCCCTGAAAATTGGGATCAATCCGCACATCTCCGACATCTTCCATCCTGTAGCCTTTGCCCTCTTTTTTCAAAGTCCCTCTGCAAAAGAGCATCGCCCCCGAAAGATGTGCTTGCACAGCGATTTGATAAGCAGACGCGGACAAATCGATGGAGACATTGACAGGCTTCTCGTCCATCAAAGCTAAAATGGACACCTTCCCGCCTAAAGGCGCATGTGATGAATCCAGCTTTCTCACAAGTCCACTCAACTCAAAACCGTCCAAAGGCGCTGTTTGCCTTAGATATTTTACTGTTTCATCAATCAGTGGAAAGATATCTTTCGTAAATTTGATTTTTGCCTGTTGAAGATTTCTTTTCAGCGGCCGAACAGGCGACCACGAAACACCAATTTCCAGTTCACCGACTTCATTTGCTGGTTGCATCAAGGTCAAAGCCTCACACAAATTGGCGCTTACCCCTTCGGCGACGGTCTGTTCAATGGCTTCACTCGTTCCATCCGCCAGAGCGCCTCTCAAATGATGCAACCCATTGAACAACGTGTACAACACTCTTCTTTGGAAAGAATCCTCGACATCGTACTCCGGAAATAGCACGCTCTGCGTCATCAATGCTGGTGTGACTGGGGACATCACCGTTACGATATAACTCCCGCGCTCGCTCTGCCCCATTTTACAGCTCTGAATATATTCTTTTGCTTCCGAATAGGACATTCTCGGAAAATACGCTTTCGGTTGAATCGTCGCGCACGCAGCCGCCAACAGCATGGTTTCCACACCTCGCACAAGCGAGGAAGCCTGCATAAACGGAATGGAACCGCTCATGACATCTGACGAGGCAATCCGAAAACGCAGCACATCTGTTCCAGTAATGCTAATGTCATATGCGATTGCCGAGACGGATCTGTCCTCGACAATTTCCAAGTTGCGGAGAAGCTCTAAAATGCGAGCATTGTAATCTAGCAGTCCAGGATCTTCAGGTAAGATGACCTCGGCTTCACCATTCACACTCCGAAAAAACCAAACAGACCCTAAGTTGTGCTCATAAGAAAAAGCACACTTCCACCCTTTGGAGCGCAGGTACAACTTGATGTCATTTGGGCGAAGAGACGCAATTAAACTCTTCAAATCCAGATTCATAACGGGGCCCTCCGCGATACGCGTTCCATTAAAGCTTGTAAATTCTCTACATTAAATATCTGCTCCCTTGGGATATCAACCGTTACCGTGCGGCTGTTATCTGTCTCAGCATAACCGCGCAGTGAAACCCAGTAAGCGCAATGATGGATCAATAGTCGCTCGTCATTTTGTTCAATCCAATCATCAGCATTCTCCGGAACGACCATGACGACGAGCAGACGCGGCACCAGCGTCGTTCCTCTTAAATCATCATAATTCTTGACTGGCAGAGGGAATTTTAAAACGGTATCTTCTTGAGCAAACACCGCAGCCGTAGCTTTTGCCTGCATCTCTACTCTTGGCGATCTCAATACAACGTTGTCCCCATAAGTCCCGGAACAGGAAACAATGATATCCACGCTGTCATCATCCACTTCGGGCTTGGTGCAACTGAAGCCTGCCGCTGCTGCAACCGCCCTTATGTATGCCACACTGAGCTGTTCTTTTTGATGATTTAACGTCAACGGCAATCCAATCACGCCTTTCCGCAAAGGTGCCAATGGATACGCATGGCATTGTATCCATTCTAAACAATATCATGACAAAAGGGCCACTTATCTGGCCCTTTTGTCACTTGATTTTGAAGAATACCGTCTTCATCCAGTTGAATCTGTCATCTAAACTTTATTGTCCAATCGCTATCCAATTGACCCAAGCACTCAAATCAAACACACTTTTTCGGCGTACAATTGTCAATGTGAAGGTATTCTCTGTTTGCGCTGTCAATGCGGCGTAACAATCAGGATGACTGGTGGTCGCGACAACTACAAAGTTGATATTGGAAAACGATTCATCCAGCGTGATCGTCAGATTTACGAATTCCTCTTCATCCTTAAACATAAAGGGCGCCATGCCGAACTGTTGCAGACAGTCAGCTTTTGCAGCAGTGGTGCGCACAACGTTCAGCGCCAGCTTCTCGCTTGTCACTGCGCCATCTTGCAGCATTTCGCCCGCAATGACACTTTCACCCAGATGCCTGGATTCTACAGCTCCATCAGCTAACGCGTCTGCGCCTACCGCGCCGTCCGCCAGTTTCTCGCTCGTCACTATGCCATCTTGCAGATGACCCGTGCCGATGATCCCTTCACGCAGTTGGTCGCCCGTTATCTCCTTTGGTTCCAACAGTTCTGCCACTTCCGCTGCCAGATGTTCCTTCGTCACTGTGTTCAAGGCCAATTTCTCTGTGGTTACCACGCCGTCTTGCAGGTGCCCGATACCGATGATCCCTTCACGCAGTTGGTCGCCCGTTATCTCTCTGGGTTCCAACAGTTCTGCCACGTCTTCCGCGAGATGTTCCTTCGTCACAGCATTCTGCGCCAATTTCTCTGTCGTTACCACGCCGTCTTGCAGGTGCCCGATGCCGATGATCCCTTCACGCAGTTGGTCGCCCGTTATCTCTTTGGGCTTCAACAGTTCTGCCACGTCTTCCGCGAGATGTTCCTTCGTCACAGCATTCTGCGCCAATTTCTCTGTCGTCACTACGCCGTCTTGCAGGTGCCCGGTGCCGATGATCCCTTCTTGCAGTTGGTCGCCCGTGATCTCTTTGGGCTTCAACAGTTCTGCCACGTCTTCCGCGAGATGTTCCTTCGTCACAGCATTCTGCGCCAATTTCTCTGTCGTTACCACGCCAGCTTGCAGCATCTCGCTCGCAATGACACCTTCACCCAGATGCCGGGACCCTACGGCTCCGTCCGCCAGTTTCTCGCTCGTCACTGCTCCATCTTGCAAATGCCCGCTGCCAATGATGCCTTCATGCAGTTGGTCACCCGTGATCTCTTTCGGCTCCAACAGTTCTGCCACTTCCGCTGCCAGATGTTCCTTTGTCACCGCGTTCTGGGCCAACTTCTCCGTCGTGACCACGCCATCTTGTAGCATCTCGCTTGCAATGACACGCTCACTCAGGTGCCTGGACTGGACTACCCCTTCTGCCAGCGCGTCTGCGCATACCGCGCCGTCCGCCAGTTTCTCGCTCGTCACTACTCCAGCTTGCAGATGCCCGCTGCCAATGATGCATTCATGCAGTTGGTCACCCGTGATCTCTTTCGGCTCCAACAGCTCTGCCACTTCCGCTGCCAGATGTTCCTTTGTCACCGCGTTCTGGGCCAACTTCTCCGTCGTGACCACGCCATCTTGTAGCATCTCGCTCGCGATGACACCTTCACCCAGATGCCGGGACTGGACTACCCCTTCCGCTAGCGCGTATGCGCCAATTGCGCCTTCGGCAAGATGCCATGGCTGGATGGCAAAAGCCTCGATTTTGCTCTCATTTACACTGCCGTCCGCCAGCTTCTCACTTGTCACTGCGCCATCTTGCAAATGCCCGCTGCCAATGATGCATTCATGCAGTTGGTCGCCCGTGATCTCCTTCGGCTCCAACAGCTCTGCCACTTCCGCTGCCAGATGTTCCTTTGTCACCGCGTTTTGGGCCAACTTCTCCGTCGTGACCACGCCATCTTGCAGCATCTCGCTCGCGATGACACCTTCACCCAGATGCCGGGACTGCACTACGCCTTCCGCCAGCGCGTCTGCACCCACTGATCCTTCGGCCAGGTGCCTGGACTGTATCGCAAAAGCCTCAATTTTGCTGCCATTCACACTGACATCCGCCAATGCATCCGAGCCTACTGCGCCATCTGCGAGGTGCTTTGCCTGAATCGCAAAAGCTTCGATTTTGCTCTCGTTTACACTGCCGTCCGCAATTTTCTCACTTGTCACTGCGCCATCTTGCAGGTGCGCTGTCTCAATGATCCCTTCACGCAACTGCTCACTCGATATTTCCTGCGGTTCGAGCAGCTCAGCCACGTCTGCTGCGAGATGATCCGACGTCACTGCGCCCTGGGCCAACTTATCTGCGGTTACCGAACCGTTCAGCAACATCTTACTCGTAATCGCAATTTCACCCAGATGCCTGGACGAGACTGCTCCTTCCGCCAACGCATCCGCACCCACTGCCCCATCTGCAAGATGCCTGGATTGTATCGCGAAAGCTTCGATTTTGTTTTCATTTACACTGTCATCCGCCAACTTCTCGCTTGTCACTGCGCCCTCTTGCAAATGCGGTGTCTCAATGATGCCTTCATGCAATTGGTCGCCTAAAATCTCTTTCGGCTCCAGCATATATGCCACATCTGACGCGAGATGATCCGCCGTCACTGCGCCTTGGGCCAACTTATCTGCCGTGACTGCCCCATCTTGCAACAACCTGCTTGCGATCACGCCATCATCTAGATGCTTAGACTGCACGGCCCCTTCCGCCAGCGCGTCTGCGTTCACGGCGCCCCGTGCCAGATGTTGTTCTTGTACGGAAGCGTCGGCAAGATGTTCAGACGAGATGGCGCGAGTCATGATTTTTTGCGAAGTTACACTTTGGTCGCTCAACTTGTCAGTGGTCACGGAGAAGTTGATAATTTTCTCCGTTGAAACGGATTCAGCCGACAATTTCGATGTCGTGATGAGATGATCTGTGAGATGTCTGGAGTTCACTGTGTTATTTCCAATATGCTCGCCGTGAATCGACTGTTTGCTGATGTGCTGTGATTCAATTGCTCTTTTGGCGATGTTCTGCGCATGGACTGACTGTTGTGCCAGTTTCGCTGTCGTGATGGCTCCGTCTTTCACCTGCGGCGTATCGATGGTCGCTTCTTCAATATGTCGACCAGTGATGGATTTTGCTGCGACGTGGTGCCCTTTGACGGCATCGACTGCGAGTTTGGCTGACGTCACGCTTTGCTCCCCAAGTTTTTCCGTGCCGATGGCGCCATTTGCTATCGCCTGTTCCTTCACTGCCATAGGCGCCAATTTACCTGTGGTCACTGCGCCATCGATGAGATGCCGGGTTTGCACGCTTCCTTCCTGAAGATGTTGCTCTCGTACCGCGTTTTTCTGTAGTTGCCTGGAGCCAATCGCGTCATTGGCAATTTTGCTTTGGGTCACTGCGTGATCCTTGATTTTGGATTCAGCAACAGACCTTTCCGCGAGTTTGGCGGTATCCACTGAAGCGTTGGCCAAATGGACTGACTGAACTGCGCCGCTTTTAATTTTATTGGCTGTGACGGCTTGCGCTTGAATCAGTTCGGAGGTGATGGACTGCTCGCGAAGATGCTTTGTCTCGATGGAATTCTCTGCGATTTTCATCGCATCAATGGTTTTATCCGCCAATTTTTCTGAGGTAATGGACTGATTCATCAGTTTTTCCCCAGGTATGGTATTGTTTTGCAACTTATCCCCATTGATAATGCCATCGGCGATATGGGATTGTTTGATCGCGCCCTTGGCAATCTTGCCTGCCGTGACACTCGCATTGGCAAGCTTTGATGATTCTACGGCATAATCCCGCAATAAATTGGTGCTGATGCTGTCCGTTTTGATCTTTGTTTCGTCAACTGCCCGGTCAGCAATTTTTTCGGTCGTGATCAACTCATCACTTAGGTCATCCGTGTAAATTATCAATTTTTCTTGCGCATCTTTGCCTTGACGTATAATGTCTTCAAACGGTATGACCGACCCTTCTAGCGCGTCCTCTTCTTCAATGATAACTTCTTCTATTTGTCCCCAAGGGGGAGTCACCTGTGTTGACGATTGCACAGCATTTCTTTGGAATGTCTTTCGCTTCTGTTTTGGCTTTTGCCTCTGCACGTGCTTCCACCTCCGTGAGAATATTGAGTCATTGCCCTAGTAGTATGCGGGCTTTTGCCCCGTGGCATGGATAAACGCCTATATGGGCACGATTGAAATGTGTGACCATGCAGACTGCCACCATAGCGACATCAAGACACCATTCTCACAGATAAATTACAATTCTAAACGATAACTGTCCGCTTATATTTGTTCGTGATTTCCATCCTCCTGTGGATAAAGGTCAATTGGCAACTGCGATAAATTGACATTGCGCTCACGCAGCCAGCAGTAAACCACGGAACTGATAATGGTCAAAATACAAAGCGCGACCATTCCCCACAAGATGTTGTCAAAAGCATGGTTCGCAGGTAAAGTTCTCTGCCACACAAGCGCGCTGCCCGAAAGCGTCACACCGAGTGCGCCGCTAAAAAATTGCATCATCTGAAAAAGGCCCATGCCCGATGCGAGCAGGACTTTGGACAACTGACGCGACATCTCGTTCGATACTGCGCTCGTGGCCGCTGTGAAGCTGATGCTGGTCAAAATATAAAATGCGAGAACGGCCCAATCAAAGTGGGTCGCACAAAGCGCGAGCGCCAACATGGAGATAAACAAGAACGTGAAACTGACCATATAAGTGCCAATACCGATAGAAGCAAGCAGTAGATACTGCCTGTCGCCAAATAATTTTGGAAGTACAAACGGACTGGCTGTTCGCCGAATTCGCAAGATGAATAACGCGATAGCGAGTATTCCGCCAAGGAGCAACCACACGTTTTTATCCGTCAGGCACAACAGCAACGAGGACACACCGATACCAATGAACGAGGCGCCCAATGCATCAAATGACCCACGTAGAACAGATTCGTTTGGCATCCAACGCCGCAAAAAAGGAACCAGCAAAAGGGTAACTGCAGTCACCACAAATAAAACATGCCAGCCCAAGTACTGAACGATGGCCCCGCCCACCACTGGACCGAGTCCTAGCCCAAGCGAGGCAGCCGATGAAATCATCGCCATCGCCCGACCTCGACGCGACTGGGGAATATATCGACTCAAAAAGACATAGCTGAGCGACATGATTGCACCAGCCCCGGTCGCTTGAATCAACCTTGCCCCAAGCAGCACGCCAAAATTATCGCTGAAAATCCCCATGATAGACGCCCCGCCAAGCGACAGACCTGCAATCGTCATCAATGTGCGAATGGGGACAAAATCGGATAAGCGACTGTAAGTAATCGACGACAGGGCAAAAACAATCGAATAACCAGTCACAACCCAGGACGCGACCGAAGGATTTAAGGAGAACTGTGTGGCGACTTCGGGTAACGCCAAGTTGAACATTGACGTATTCATGATGACGATTATCACCGTCAATCCTAACAACCAGACAATTGCGCGCTCATGGACGACAGGTGTGTCCTCACGCGCGACAGTCTTATCCAACGCTAGATTTGTCGACATTTGTATCTCCCTTTCTCATTGCTGAATCAAATCACATAGACGGATAAGACTGTGCGAACTCAACTCATTTTTGACCAATCGTTCTAAAATGACCGAAAAAAATCTATTCTTCCAATACCTTTAGCGTTGTATCCACAATCCGCTCCAATTTTTTCACGTCATCTGTGATTTTCACCATCACACGCAGCCCTACGCTCGCATTTGTCAGATATTGTGCGATTTGTAGCGCATCTAGCGCTGCAGAGAACTCTCCTAACTGCTGGCCTTGCAAAATCTGCCGATAAAATCGTTGCTCTGTTTGTTTGAAATGGTCTTTGACCTTCTGGGCAATCTGCTCATCATGAACGGCCAATTCAACCGCTGTATTGATAATGAAACAACCTTGGGATGGCAGTTCCTCACGATAAATCAGCATGTCGAAGCGACATCGAATGGCTGCTTTCACGGATGTCTGAGCATTCACACGCCGCTCTATTTCACCTGTGCGCATTTCTTGATATCTATCAAATGCCTGCATAAAAAGCGCGTATTTGTCCCCAAACGTATCGTAGAGACTTTTGCGGTGAATGCCCATGTGATCTAACAGGTTCTGCATGGACGTCTTCTCGTACCCCTGTTGCCAAAACAAATCCATCGCTTGGCGCAACGCTGTATCGACGTCAAACGCTTTTGTGCGAGCCATGGTTTCACTTCCTTTTGATAGGAGTATACGCATTTTAGAACGAACGGTCAATAATTGCGTGGATATGCTTTTTAGACGAATCCACGCTTTCTGGCCACACGCACCGCTTCTGCCCGGTGCCGAACCCCAAGTTTGCCGTAGACGGCAGACACGCAATTCCACTCCCTATGGGCCTCATTTGCCCTTTGTGTGATGTGGCGTTACCTCTTTTGCTCCCTTCATAACCGCAGTCTCAACACCACATAAGGCGCAGCGTCGCACTGCTCATCACACGCGCGGTCGGCGCCCTTGTCACCGACAAACCCCGCTCGCTGAAACGCCCGCAGTGAGGCGTCATTGCCGGGCAGAATCCTGGCAAACAACTCCGCCGCCTCTGGCCAGTACTGCAGCGCCAGCGATGTACAGCGCGCGAGGGCGCGTCGGCCTACGCCCTGCCCCCGCGCGGTCGGCGCGATGTTGATACTCACCTCGATTTTGCCATGGCCAGCCGCGTCAAAGCGCAACACCCCCACAGGGGTGGACGCGCGCTCAATCATCACGAGCTTGCGATTGGGCATTGCCAAACTGGCGGCCAGCCACGCTTCATGTTCCTGCTGGGAAACCACATCATGGGAAAGCGAATTGGCGCGCGTCACCGGATCATTGCGCCACATGCGCAAGTGATGGCGGTCGGCCCAGTTCACAGGCCGCAAGTGGATGGCGGTCATGGCGCCTTCACCCGATGTGCGCCCACGTCACAGGTTCGTCAGCGGCGATGTCGACGCGAACTCGGCGACCCATGAGCAACGCCATGAATTTTGGCGGGATCCCCAACCCTGGCCGTTTGACGACCAACATCTCCGCTGTGAGGACGGCGCCTGCTGGAATGTCCATCGCCGCCACGATGCTGCGCCGGCCTTTGCGCGCGAATTCCATCTCATCTGGCGTGCATGTCTTGATGCCGTTGCCCAGCGCAGCGGCCGTCCAACGAATCTGCTGCACCAGCGCTTGCAATTCGTCCGGTTCCAACGCGAACGGACCGTGATCCGGCCCAGGCAGCCTGCGACTTAACGTGAAGTGTTTTTCAATGACGTTTGCCCCCAAAGCCGCTGCGGCGACTGAGATGGTCGTGCCGACGGTGTGATCGGAAAACCCGACGGCGCAGCGAAATGCCTGCCGCATGGTCTCCATCGCCCGCAGATTGACAGACGCCATCGGCGTGGGATAGACAGAATTGCAATGCAGCAAGGCGACTTCACGGTTTCCCGTCGCCAGGATGGCGGCCACCGCCTCTTCGATGTCGCCCAGATTCGCCATGCCGGTCGACAGCAGCATCGGCTTGCCCTTCGCCGCGATGTACTGGAGAAAAGCGTGATCGACCAATTCGAACGATGCGATTTTATACGCCAGTACACCGATTTCGTCCAATTCGTCGACCGCTTGTATATCAAACGGCGAACAGAGAAATGTGATGGCGCGCCGCTGTGCGTGTGCGAACAGTTCGGCCTGCCACGCGCGAGGCAGTTCGTTTGCTTCAATCAATTGGTACACGTCGGCGTCGCCCAAATAGGAAAACCGCGGCGTCCTTTTGGAATACAGCGTCGCGGCGGAAAACGTCTGAAATTTCACCGCGTCACACCCCGCCTCTGCAGCCACGTCGATGAGTTCCTTCGCCATCTCCAAGCTTTGATTGTGGTTCGATCCCGCTTCCGCCACGATATAACACGGCTGACCAGGCCCAACCTCGCGCTGGCCGATGCGCACAGATTCCGCCAGCGCCGTCGCGCGCCGCATGCTCTCTGCTTTATGTTCATTCATCGCCCTTCATCATCTCCTGCCAAATGAAATCTGCCACCCGCATTGCGCCTCTGCCGTCAACCAACCACTGCGCGCGTTCACGCAAGCGAAGGCGCTCATCCCGATTCATGAGCACTTCTTCCGTGCTCGATGCGATGCTGAAATCGTCCACTGCATCCCAAGCGCCAAGATAACGCATGCCACCTTGCGCCTCCCAATCCGCGCCAATCATCTCCTGTCCGCGCGTGATGGCCAACACCAGGCTTGGCGTCCCCACGCACGCCAATTCCAACAACGTGCCGCCACCAGCTGAAATGACAACGTCGGCCTGACCCATCAACTTTGCCATCTGCGGCGCATGGCGAATGACGTCGCAACGGGCAAACACTGCGTTTTGCAGCACATTTTGGCCACGGTAGCCCGGCCCAAGGATGACCTGGACATGGAGACGTCGGCGAACAGATGCGGCCATGCGACGCAGCGCAGCCAAAATGCGCGCCGTCGCACCGTTTGGATCCGCGCCGCCCATCGTGACGAGCAAGCGCGTGGCCACATCGGGCTCAGCTTTGTCTGGTCGACGGCGATGTTGTAGAAACCCGACGCCGACAAGCGCATAGTGCGGCCCAAACAGACATCTTGTGTCCGACGGTGCGGCATAAGCCAGCCGCGGTGCGTGCAGATGGTGATTGACGATGGCCGCGCACGGGTAAGACTGCACCCCAGCAAAGTCGTCGATCACGACCACCGGCACACCCGCATCACAGAGCGTGGCGAGAAATGGGGTGGTCAATGCGTAAATGTCGAGCACCAAGATGTCACGGGCCGATTCCCGGAAATATGTAGCAAGTGCCGCCGCGCCTCGCTCGTCGTCTGTGGCAAGCGCCCACGACTGCACGCCAAACACAGGCGGAATGAGCGCAAGCGCCCACAACTGCGCCTCGGATACAGAGAGCAGGAATTCACAGTGGACGCGATGGACGGTATGTAAAGCGTCGGCCAACGCCAAACAGCGCTTGAGATGCCCAATGCCGATGGCGGAAGAAACGCTGCAAAAAAACAGGACACGGTGTTTTGCCTCCACAGCCACAATTCTTTCAGCTTGGTTCCGCATGCGCTGCCCCTCCCATGTCTGCTAGATCAATCTCCTTTTGTCGCACCTCGCGATTGAGCGAGGCGATCTCCGGGTGCTGTTCCACAAATTGAAGCGCATCCTGCCAAGAAAAAAGCGGATTTTTGCCATACAGGTGCTGATAGATGGCCTGTATCAGCAGCCAGTCCTCCTTGGTGTCCAGCGTCCAACGATGGTGTGAATGGTCCACCTCCTGGGCATAGATCGCAAGGCGGTAGCGCTCCGGATGGCGATAAATAAAGGGCGTGACATGCTCGCGCTCCACACGCAGTTCTGCGCATGCGTGTGCGGCGTGGAGCGCACGCTTGGCGATGATTTCCACGTCCAACCCGCGCGGGAAAGTCCGTAGCAAGGTGTTGCTCAAATAATCCAGCGGATCGAGCCGTTGCGATACATCACGCAACATGGCGTCCACCAATTTGCCGTCCATCAGTGGACAATCGGCGGTGATGCGCACGATCCAATCACTGTCCGTCTGCAGCGAGGCTTCATAGAATCGCCGCAAGACATCCTCCTCACTGCCGCGATACACGCCTACACCGTACTGACGCGCATCCGCCACAATCTTGTCATCCTCGGCGCAAACAGTCGTCGCCACCATCACCGCTTGCAGCATCTCACTGGCTTGCAGCCTGCAGATGACCTGGCCAAGCACCGTCTTGTCGAACAGCGGCAACAACACTTTCCCAGGCAGGCGTGTCGAACCCATGCGCGCCTGAATGATGGCGGTGGCATTCATCCCATCTCTTCTCCCTCTGAAATTCATGACAATGAATCACGGCAATGCCCATGCTGCACATAGTAATTAAACACTTTGCGCACCGCTTCGATGACGTCTTCGGCGTCTTGGTTGCTCATTGCGGGAAACAGAGGCAGCGTGATGACTGTGTCGTAGCACTGCTCTGCGACCGGACACAGTCCGGCAGAATAACCCAGTTGTCGATAATAGGGATGTTTGTACACCGGGATGTAGTGCACGTTCACACCGATGTTTTCCGCCCGCAGCGCGTCGTAAATCTCCTTGCGCCCGACCTTCAGCCGCTCTGGCGCCACGCGGATGGCGTACAGATGCCAACCCGCGTGCGCGTCGTCGTCAGCGGGCGGCGTGATCAGCCCATCCACCCTAGCAAACGCAATCTGATACTGGCGGACAATCTCACGCCTGCGCCTGAGAAAAGCGTCCAATTTGGCCATTTGGCTGTTCCCCAACGCAGCCTGGATATCCGTCATCCGGGCGTTTACGCCTAGATACTGCATCTCGTAATACCATGCACCCTCGTAGTGCTCACATTTTGCGGGATCCCGCGTCACGCCATGGGAGCGAAATTGCCGCAGCCGCTCACAAAGATACGCCTCATCGGTGGTGACGACACCCCCCTCCCCCGTGGTGACCGCCTTGACTGGGTGAAAACTGAACATGGTCATATCCGCCAAGGTGCCCACGCGCTTTCCTTGATACGAGGCCCCAAGCGCATGTGCCGCGTCTTCGATCACCAACAGCCCATTTTTTTTGGCGATGCTCGCAATTTCGTCGTGATCGACAGGGCGGCCAGCGTAGTCCACTGGCAGGAGCGCTTTGGTGTGCGGCGTGATCAAATGCTGAATACAGAGCGGGTCGATATTGTACGTGTTGATGTCGATATCCGCGAACACAGGGCGCGCGCCTGTGTACAGCACGGCATTCGCCGTGGCCACAAACGTGAATGGCGAAGTAATGACCTCATCGCCAGCGCCGATGCCTGCAGCATGACAAGCCGCGTGCAGCGCGGCAGTGCCACTGCTGAATGCCACCGCATATTTCGCGCCTACGTAACTCGCAACTTTGGCTTCAAATTGCGCAATGGCCGGACCAGTGGTGAGAAAGTCGCTGCGCAACACCTGCATGACCGCCTCGCAGTCATCGCGGTCGATCCACTGGCGACCATAGGGCAACATGCTGCTGCGGACAGGCTGACCTCCTCTAATCGCCGGGATGTGACTTCCTCGCATGGTTGATCCTACCCTTTCAAAACAGTTCATACCGCGGTGTCATACAAAGCGTGCCTGTGGCGCTTTCAGCTTGTGATGGCGCGTGGCCTGTCAAGGTGATGGTGTCGAAGCCGACAACGGTAAATGCCGTACTCTCTTTGTTGCCCAAGTTGAAACTTGTGACCGCTGTGCTGCCAATGGAAAACGCGACAGTCACATGCGTCATCCCGACGGTGTTGCTGGTTGCCTGCAGGGTTCCAGACGCCGAAACGATTTCAGTCGCATGATAGATGGTTTGCGGCGTCGAACCAGATGCCAGCCATTTGAATTCCAAACAATCCTGCACAATCTCTCTACGCAATCCACAACAAGCCGTTCCCCCCTGTGAACAGCCCAACGCACCCTCACCTCCACAGCGCTTTTATTTATCCTCACAGTATGGATTAGAAGCATGGGTGACGAGGTCAAGTGCCCTTGGGCGCATCAACCATTTTTCATTCCTGGGAAAAACGCCCGGTACTTTCGGACATCTGCGCCAATACCATATGACGACAGAATGACGCATTCGGCAGTGGGACGGGATATCAATGAACAAAAACAATTCAAAAGTAGTGGTCCTGAATAACCAGGTGACAACGGTCCGTGTGACGACGGGCGTGAAAAAAGCCAAATGCAGCCCCAAACGGCGGGCGCCGAAGATCAAAAAGATCAACGGCCGTATCTTTCAGCTGTGCAACGACGAACCCCAAGTGTACTTTGTATCGGTGCGCCTGCGGCCTGCGGCGCTGATTCAAATTGAGAACAAATCCGCCTGCCAGATGCGCGCCATCGTGCACCTGGGCAATGGTCGGACTGTGGAACAAACGGTCGGAAGAGAACAGCAGATTTCCATTTATGTGCCATCAATAGCGCGCTTGGCGATTCAGTGCACGGGTGAGGACAACGCGGTTTGCCGCGGCTATTACGCTTTGTGTTTGTCATAAACGTAGAACCGCCACAAGCAGCGGGGCTTCTTCAGTGAAATCGCGGCGTTGGAATAGACAAACCCGCGCGGCAAATAATCCGCAGACAACCCTGCATCTTTGCCAGGGACAAGAAAAAAACGCAAAAAATACATTGTGATATGTCAATTAAGGAGAGGAGGGACAACCACATGGCATACGATAACTTCACCGTCGCGCCCACCATCTTGCCCAACAAGGTAGACATGCAATGGGCAACGACGGCAACTGGCGCCCAAACGCTGCTCAACGCCACCAAGGGAACCGGCTTGGCGAGCCTTTCCGGTTACATTCTGCACAACAGCGGTTCTTCGGCCAGCACGGTGAGCGTGGTGTTCAAATCCAGTTCCGCCCAAGCATCCAGCGCAGCGCTCGCAACGCTCACAGTACCGCGGGGGCAATACCAGTCCTTTTACGTATCCGGCGCCAGCTATGTCACATTGGCGTCCACAACCATTGCCGGAGCCAATGGTGAATTCAACTTCACCTTGAACACCAACCCTTTGTAACGCGCTGCACTGGCCTCCTTCGGAACGCGACGAAGGAGGCGGCGTACATATGCCAGGAGGTGACACCTTGTGCTGTCAGATCAAAGTGATTCCCAACCACATTGACACTCAGTGGGTGGCGAATCACGCCGTCGTCGTCCCTTATCTTGCCGATCTCCCCGCAGCCATCACAGGCTATGTGCTCAATCACAGTTCTTCCAAGGGGCCTGTGACCATCCACTTTCTGCGCGGGGGAAGCGCTGGCGCGCCACTGCCGTTTGCTTTCACGGTGGAGGCTGGCGCATATCAATCCTTTACCGTGATCGGCGTGGATGCGATTCGAATTGCAACAGAAGCGGATTTTGCCTCGGGTGAACTGAATATTCTGGTCAATTTCAGTCCGTTTTAAAAATGCGAATGGCAAGGGGGGTGTACAAAAATGTCTGTCCGCGCGCGTGAAGGTGCCCATCAGCAACAGACGTTTATCGACAACCTACAGTGTTTCCCCGCCTACATCCGCGCACAGATTCAAGCGGTCGATCTCGCCGATGTGTGGGCACGGGTCCAAATCATGCACACTGTGGACGGACATCCTTTTTGCAGATATCGAGATGGCGAACACTGGGTGCAAATCAACAGCGCGCATCCCGTCACACAGGCGCAAAATTGGGCCAACCCGTTAGGTTTGGCGGATTTGCGCGCGCTGTTTGTCTATGGCGCTGGGTTTGGCTATGCGCTGACTGAAGTCTTACATCGAGTTCACTCCGATACAGTCGTGGTCGTCTTCGAGCGGGAGATTCACATTTTCATCGCCATGTTACACGCGTTTGATTTACGGCCCCTCTTCCAGAAACACGACAAGTGCATCTTCTTTATCGGCGACACAGTGGACATTGCCCAACACTTCTCCGCGCTCTTATTGACCGAGCATGTCTACGATTTGACCATGCCATCCGTCGTATATGCGCCAGAGACCAAGCACTTCAAAACACAGTACACCCAGCTTCATCAGTATGTCTTTGATCGCCTGGCGCAACAGACGTTCGCGCGTGGCAATGATCACTATGATTCCTTGCTCGGCTTGCACAACATGGTGGACAATGCCGGCGTGATTGCGGAGAGCCCGTTCCTGCCCACGTTGAAGAACCGGTTTCAGGGCAAACCTGTATTTATTGTCGCCAACGGCCCTTCCCTCGACCGGAACATCCATCTGCTGAAACAGATTGGCGGGAAAGGGCTTATCCTCTGCTGCGAATCCGCCATTGCGCCGCTGATGAAAAACGGGATTCTCCCGGACGCCATCATCGTCGCTGAACGCGTTCCGGCCAGCTATCTCTACCACTTCCAAAATGTCCAATATCCTGACACCATCGCCCTGCTCGCGCTCACGGTCGCCGACCCGCGCACCTTTCGCTCCTTCTCCGGCCCGAAAATCCCGATTTTTCGCAGCATGGAGTCCAACAGCCAGTGGTTAAACCGCATTCTCGCTGATGGCGAGGGACTGCCAGGTGGGATCAATGTCTCCCACTTGGCCTTTGAACTGGCGGTCTACGTCGGCGCTGACCCCATCGTCTTCGTCGGGCAGGATCTCGCGTTCGGCGCCGATGGAACCACCCACAGTCGACATGCCAAATACACGGACGAAGGGCAGGATTACATCGAAGGCATCAAGCAAGGTCCCGTCGTCTATGTGGAAGGAAATGATGGCGCGCTCATCCCTTCCACACCTGCTTGGGTCGACTACAAGAAGTGGTTGGAACAGTTGATTCAGGCGCTGCCCGCCCTGACGGTCATCAACGCGACCGCTGGAGGCGCGCGCATAGAAGGAACGCAACGTGGTGAATTACAGGACGTCATCAACCAATACTGCACAGCCAACCTGCCGCATACGCTACACGGGCTGATTGCCAGCGTGAAGCAGGGCATCGACGTGAAGGAACGCCAGAAATCTTTGCAACATCTGATCGGCGAACTGCGAAAGTATGTCGAAATCTACCGCGCACTGAAAAAATTCGCAGCCGAAACCAGCACGGCAACAGTGTGCGTGTGGGAAGATGACAAGCAACCTGCTTCACCAGAGCGCCAGCAACGCCTCCAGGCGGCTTATGCGCAAAACAAACGAGCGCTGGCTCGATTTTTGCAGCCGCACGTGCATCACGTGTTTCTACAACAACCCATCCTGTACGGACTTCACCGCATCAATCGGCTAGGCGCCCTCCATTCGTTTGCACGACTCCGGGATGCCCTTTGGCTACAGGTCACCCTGTTTGACCATCTCGCGCTGGTGTGCGACAGTTTGGCGCAAAATTTCCGCACCGCTGCTGAAAAAGCCACGCGATGCGCCACCGCAGCAGATGACATTTCACAATCAGGGAGTGAACAAAATGAACCAACAAGACAGTGAGGCTAAGCGTGTTGCACTGAGCCTCATTGCGCGCATCAAGGAACACACCCGTGGCCTACAGGACGTGCTGTGGTCCCAAGAGGAATTGATGGCCAACAAAGAATTTTTGAATACAGCCAGTCAGAAAATCAACGATTCTATCGATCTCATCGCCAAAAACCTGTACTGGTATCAGAAAGTGGGCTGGAAGAAGTTCCTGCTCGACCGCGCACAGGTGGAACAAGCGGCGTTCGAGGCGGCCGCCCAGGAGGAAAAGCTTCGCTTTGGTGATTGGTTGGCGGCCTCAGCGATTGGCATGGACTTCTATCGCACTTTTCCACAGCAGTTCCCCGAGGCGGCCATCATGCGTCACCTGCCCGAAGGAGAGGCGCTCACGAAACAAGCCATCCTGGATGTGGGCTGCAGAGATGGATGCTGGCTGCAAAAGCTGATCGATATGGGCGCTCGCCCGCAAAATCTAGCTGGCATTGAACCCTGTGACACGCTTTTCGCAGAAGCTGAACGGGCGCTCGGCAAACGCATCCCCATCGCGCATGGATATCCAGATACGCTGCCATTTCAAGTGCAGCAATTTGACGTGGTGCTGGTGTTCGGCATGCTCATGCACGTGTTGGAAGCGCATCTGCTCCAGCGCGTCTGCAGCCAACTGGTCAGCGTACTTTCTCAACACGGTGTCATTTTTGTTGTGAACGCCAGTGAGCAATACCTAGCGCAACAAGATCCCTACATCGCCTACACCACGCGCGTACTAACAGCGGATCACCTACAGGCTTTGTTCCCGCAGTATACCGTTCAATTCGAAACGACTGACACCATGACACTCGCCATCATCACACGGGATGCGAACTCTGCGAAAGGGTGTATGGCATGAAAGCACATCTGGCGCAAGACATCGAAACCCTTCACGAGTTGCTCGCCGCCTGTGTCCACGCGTGGCAGATGGGATACGACACTGGCGGCTATCAATGTTTCGCGCAAAGTGTGACCCAGTTGGAGTCCATGGTGGAAACCCATTTTGATGACCTGCAAGCCGAGGGAGAATCCCTGATACAGATGCTGGCGCGATTGGCTCGGTTCGTACAACAAAAAGACATCATGGCCGTCCAGGACGTCGTGGAATACGAATGGCTGCCATTGGTGATCGCATGGAAAAGGAGATGGGCAGCCGATGACCACACAACCGATACCACATGAAGCCAGCACTGAACGCTACGCGAAAAACCTGCAACACCTGCCGACACATGTGACCACGCAACTGGCAAAGCTCAACCACCAACAAATTTGGCAGAAGTTCGACGTGGTGCACACCCCAACAGGCCAGCCCATTTGCCGGCACAAAGAACATGGTCGGCTCACGCACGTCAATCGGTTCGATCCGCTCGAACAAGCGCGACAATGGTCCGCCCTGTTCCCGCTGCATATGATGCGCACGGTGCTGCTATTTGGCTGCGGCTTTGGCTATGCCTTGCGCGAGCTTGCTGAAAAAACGCGCAAAGACAGCCAGATGCTCGTCTTTGAACGCGACATTCACCTGTTCGCCGCCATGTTGCACTATGTCGACTTGTCCACCATCCTCCTCAGACGACAGTTCACTTTTTTTGTCGGGGATGTTCAAGATTTTGCCCAAGCGTTCTTGGCGCTGACCAGCACAACGGATTTGTATTCTCTCACCGCCCCTTCCATTCTGTTCGCGCCGGAAGCCCGGCTCTTCAAAGACGATTACCTGCAAATTCAGCGCAAGGTGTTTAACCTGTTGACACAGAAAATTTCTAAATTAGGGAATTTGAACTTCGCTTCCATGCCGGGTTTTCACAACATTGTTGACGATGCGGACACATTTGGCGCACAGGACAAAGGGACAACAAGCGGTGAACTGCAAAAATACAGGGAGATCTACCGCGCGTTGGCAACTTTCGCCGCAGCGCGACGAACGAAGTGCGAGCAGATGTTCAGCGTGATCGAACAACGCAAGATTTTCGAGGTTGAAGGATGGGTGAAAGACGAACTCAAGCACAATGATGAAGGCATCTTCCGGTTTCTGGCGCCCGAACTGCACACGGCTTTCTTTCAACAAATCGTCCTCTACGGCTGCCATCAGATGAACAAATTGGGCGCCATCCATACGGCCGGACAAGTGCGCGACGCCATCGCCATCCACTACGAGACGTTCGATCATCTACAGCTCATCTGCCGTGACCTCGCACACTATTTTCGCGATGTGATGAACAGATTGGCGCAAGAGACATCTTGCGCGAAACTACGCTAGCATTCAGTATTAGTAGAGAAATGTGAATGTCATGGTTTTTGCTGTGATGTAAGGGGTTTCAATCAGGAGATGTGGATTGAATGGGAGGCGAAACAATGCAGTGGGCATTTATGACCGCAAATTACGTGGCGCAGGAAGTCGGGTACGAAGCGAACACAGTTCATCATGACTGGGGCCGGTGCGCAAGCGCGACTTCGGACGCATTCCATGGACCGCAGTTTGAGGAAAAGTTCGAAGCGTTGATTGCGGATGTTCGAGACATGGGCTTTGAGGCCATCGAACTGTGGGTTGACCACCTCACCCCGTTCCGCGCAACACCGGCCATGATTCAGCAGGCCATCTCCATTGTGGAACGGTATGGGGTTGAAATTGTCGGGTATACAGCTGGGTTCCCCACCCCTGGTGTTTCTCGCGATGACGCCACGCGCGTGTTTGAGACGGCGCAGGCCCTTGGCGTGAAAGTGATGGCGCAGGGATTTCATCCAGCCAACGGCGAACTGATACAGGAACTGTGCAGCCAGTACAACATTCGTGTCGGATTGGAAAACCACCCGGAGAAGACGCCGCAGGAGGTTATCGACAAGGTGAAGCCATTCTATCCTTGGATTGGCTCGGCCAACGATACAGGATGGTTTGCCACCCACGGCTACGACGCCGTCAAGGCGACATATGACTTGCGTGAAGTGCTGGTGCATGTCCACCTGAAAGACATCCTGGCCGTCGGCGGACATGACACGTGCGCGCTCGGCGACGGTGTCGTAGACGCGCGCGCTGTCCTCCGCGCTTTGAAAGACATCGGATACGATGGCATTGTGACCATCGAGCACGAGCCAATGGATCACAATCCAAAAGAAG
>NZ_JBHUCX010000013.1:26328-89967 GCF_042678105.1 Alicyclobacillus fodiniaquatilis | reverse complement strand
AAAACGCCAACGGCTCCCTTGTTGCGTCGATGGCTGTGCGCATTTGTAATTCATTTTCAGTCGTACGCTTCAACTGATACTTGTAAATACTTTGATAAGCTTCCCGCAATAAGGGTTTGAACTTATGCAGTTGCTCCCCGTAAGCGATTCGAATCTTATTGAAAATAACCATCCTCTTTCGTTGTCTGTTGTTTTTGGAACACAAAAAGACCATGGCATCATCTGCCATGGTCTTAGCGATTCACTGAAAACATGTTCTGTTGAAGAAAACATGTTCAACAGCTATTCCTTGCGAAAAGCCTCCGCCAGTAGATGAGCGAGATGAAATTCCCTTTTTGGTTTAATCAACATGGTTTGAATTGTTTTCATCGCACTCACCCCCTTGTAAATCTGATAATTCAAAATTAACACACGACATACATTTAGTCAACGATGCTCCGTTTTCCTACACTGTCTCGTCACGACAGCGAGAACGCCTCCTGAATGCCAGGATAGTGCATCCAAATATTATGCATTGGCGCTTGCCATTGACTACGGTCGAATTCTGCATGAGTGATGCGGAAATAGATCGCATAGCGCACATTCGGCGAAATATTTGGAGCTGTCCCGTGCGCAAGTTCATAATGCGCGAAAACAACGTCTCCTGGTTCCACCATAATTTGCGTAGGTTCTGGCATGTCGACCTTTGGCATGCCTTCTAATAGAGACTCCGCTCCATGTTCGCGGAAGTATTTTTCAAAAAGATGGTGTGTCCCAGGCCAGACTGTAAGATTGCCAGCATTGTCTTGACGGACGGAACTTAGATAGACGCCGACAAGCATCGTAAAGTTTTGTATGGTGCCTTTAGGAACGCCGTTCGTCGGTGTGTACATACCATCTAAGTGACCACCGGGACGCCCTGGAGGGTCCTGCAGTCCTGGGAAGCGCAGAGCAATTTGCCCACCGCCGGCGGGCGCGACTTGACCGGAACCTAGAATGCTTTCAGCAAGCTCTGGAACGGCCGTTCGATTGAATAGATCGGTGATGACCGCAGCATGTGTTAGCTCTTTGCAGTAACTCTGGGCGCGCATGGTCACCATATCTTCCGCACGCATACCTTCGCCAACAGAGTGATTGATAGCACGCAAGGCTGCTTCGACCATGATTTGCGGTACAACACCAGGAATCTTCACAAACCCATTTTCGTAAAACGCACTCTTCTGCGCATGTGACAATTTCATGATTTTTCCTCCTAGTTTTAATGCCATGGCAATCGCTCGAGATATTGCAATGCAGGCGTAAGCCCACCTTTAGGAAGAAGCATTGAATTTGCTTAGAACGCCCTTCGGGTCCCGTCGTTTCAATTTGCATAATGACAAGCAGCCAAGTGTCCAGCCGATATTTTTCGCAACAGCGGTTTCTCACTCTTGCAACGATCCGTTGCCAAGGCACACCGTGGATGATACGGGCATCCCGACGGCGGCGAAAACGGTGACGGCATCTCACCCGGCAGTGCTACAAGCGGGCGTTTATCGGCACTCGTTTTTGGCACTTTGAGAATAGAGTTTATCAGTGTCTGTGTATATGGATGCTGAGCTGCCTCAAACAGCTTCTGCGACTGTGCCTGCTCAACCACCTCACCCAAATACAACACCATCACCGTGTCACTCAGCAGTTGAACAACCCCGAGATTGTGTGAAATAAAGATATACGCCATATTTAATTCTCTCTGCAAGTCCCGCAACAACTCGATAATCTGCACCTGGATGGAGACGTCGAGTGCAGAAATCGGTTCGTCGCAGACCACCATTTTGGGCCGAAGCGCCAATGCGCGGGCAATCCCCACCCGCTGCTGTTGGCCACCAGACAGTTCAAATGGAAAGGCTCGGCCCGCTGACAGTGGCAATCCAACGCGTTCTAACAATTCGTCGGTGCGCTTGCGGCGCTCCGCCGCTGAGTCCCCCATCTTCTGGATGATCATGGCGTCTTCAATCGCAGCGGCGACGGTCATCCGAGTGTTTAAGGAAGCCAGCGGATTCTGAAAGATGATTTGCATGTCTCTTCGCCGTGCTCGCAGCTCTTTTGCCGATAGCTTCGCTAAATCCTGTCCCTGAAACACAACACGGCCTTCGTCTGCCTCCAATAACCGCAATACGACACGCCCCAGTGTGGATTTGCCTGATCCACTCTCGCCAACCAACCCCAGCGTCTTACCAGCCTCCAGGTCAAACGAGACATGCTCGACCGCGTGCAAGGTACGGCCACGCACCTTAAATCTTTTCGACACACCCTCTACTTGTAACAGCGTGTCACCCTGCATGATCCATCACCTCCTCTGCCCGATGGCACGCAACATAGTGACTCGCACCCACATTGCGCAGTACTGGAAGTTCCTGTCGACAACGCTCCTGTGCAAACAGGCAACGGGTCGCATAGGGACAGCTGTGCGGTAATTCGGTCAGTGTGGGCGCTGACCCGGGAATCGGATGCAGTTCCCTCTCCTGCTGTCCCACTTCGATGATCGACGCCTTCAGGCCAATCGTGTAGGGATGGGCGGGACGTTTGAGAAATTCCTCCAAGGGGGCACTTTCCATCACTTGTCCAGCGTACAGGACGATAATGCGATCGCAGAAATTCGTCGCCACACCGAAATCATGCGTGATCATGACGATGCTCATCTGCCGTTTTTCCCGAAGCCCGTGCAGCAGCGACAGGATCTGCATCTGCACGGTCACGTCAAGCGCGGTTGTCGGCTCGTCCGCGATCAGTAACTGCGGCTCGCAGGCGATCGCCATCGCGATCATCACCCGTTGGCGCATGCCGCCCGAAAACTCGTGTGGGTAGTTGCGAAAGCGCACCTTCGGCTCCGGAATACCGACTTCATCCAGCAGATCGAGCGTGCGCGCAAACGCCCCCTTGCGGTTGGTGTATTGGTGAGTAAGCATGCCCTCCATAATCTGGTCCCCAATGCGCATGGTCGGATTTAGACTGGTCATGGGATCCTGAAAGATCACGCCGATGTCGCGGCCCCGGATGTCCTCCAATTGCCGACGCCGTAGCTTTAAGAGGTCCGTCCCCATGAATTTGGCTGTCCCAGACACCACTCTGCCTCCGCGCAAGAGACCCAACATCGACAGCACTGAGACCGATTTGCCCGATCCGCTCTCCCCAACGATGCCCAGCGTCTCACCGGGTTCCACGGAAAAGCTGACGCCATTGACGGCGTACACGGTGTCGTCTGCCCGCTCGAACTGCGTGTGGAGGTTCTCTACTGTCAATAGATCTTCTGCCATGTTAATACCCTCCTTTTGGATTGAGCGCCTCCTGCAGTCCATCGGCCACGAAGAGGAACGACAGCAGCGTGATGGCAAACGCCCCGGCGGGGAAATAGAGGAGCCAAGGATACCCAAGCACGTTGTTGCTTGCTTGTGCGATCATGTTGCCGAAGCTCGGTAACGGCGGTGCGAGCCCCATGCCGACCACACTCAGACCAGCCATGACTGTGAGGTCGCCGGGGATGCCGAACGCAAGCGCCACGAGCAGGCTGTTGACAACGTTTGGCAAGAGGTAACGGCGGGCGATGTGCCCCTGCGTCGCCCCAAGTGCCCGGGCGGCCTCCACCATCTCGCCATTTCTCATCCCTAACACCAGGCTGCGGATCAGACGGGCGTATCCCGCCCAGCCAGTGATGCCGATGGCCATCAAAATCGGGATCATCCCGCGGCCGAACTTAACCACCAGAATCAGGTTGAGAAAATAGGTTGGAAACGCGAACATGAAGTCGACCAGTCGCATGATCACCATGTCGGTGACCCCGCCGCGCAGGCCCGCCCACAGTCCGAGCGCAACGCCGATGATGAAGCTGACGAGTGTGGCGCCAAACGCGATCTCCAAGGCGTTTTGCACACTCCATAACAATTGGCTGAGCATATCGTGGCCTAGCCCATCTGTGCCGAATGGAAATTTGGCGGACGGAGGTTGGTTTGCGTAGAGAATATTTGCCTGCGCATAGTTTTCCGGCGCGATCCATGGACCGATAATGCCCACAATGAGAAACAGGATGACCCAGATGAGCCCGGCGACTGCCAACCAATTGCGCCGATACCGACGCCATGCGAGGGAGAACTGTGAGCGTCGTTTTGGCGCCTTTGGAGCAGCATCTGCTGCTGTCATAGAAACTGCCAATGTAGTGACCACCTTTCTCTAGGATGGATGATAGCGTGTCGTTTCCATTTCGAGCCGCACCTTTTATTCAAGTTGAACACGCGGGTCGATGAGCCCGTACAGCAGGTCCACCACCAGATTCATACCCATGACCATCAGACACAGGATGTAAACGGACGTGATGGACAGAGGGACGTCTTTGGCAGGGAAGGCAGTCGAGAGCAAGTTGCCGATGCCGGGAATCGAAAAGATCTGCTCGACCCACACTGTGCTGACGACCGTGAAGGCAAAGGTAGGGCCGACGACTGTGATGAGCGCAGTCAGGGAGTTGCGCATCCCGTGGCGTATCACGAGCGGCCAGTACCGAACGCCTTTTGCCTGCGCAGTTCGGATGTATTCCTGGCGTAATCCCTCAACCAGACTGCCCCGCATATAACGCGTGACGACGCCGATATTGGCAGCCGACAGGGCGATGATAGGCAAAATCGCCTCTCCTAACGTTCCCCACCCGTTCACCGGTAGGATGCCTTGCACCCAGACACCAAACAACAACACCAACAGGACCGCGAGCACATATGACGGGATGGCTTGCCCCGTCATGGACAACGTGGTCAACGTCGAGTCGATCCATGTGTTGCGTTTCAACGCCGCCAGCACCCCCAATGGGATGCCGACGATAATGGAAAGAAGAACCGATCCGACAGCCAGCAAGGCGCTGATTGGTAGCGCTTTCGACAATTGGCTGGATATCGGAACCGATGGATTTTGAAACGAATTTCCGAAATTAAAGGTGAGCGAATGCCAGACATATTTGAGTACCTGTTGCCACAAAGGTTGATCCAACCCATATCGGCTTTGGAATTCTTTCACAAACTGCTGATAGAGTGCCGGATCCTGAATACGCAGTTGCCCCATACCCGCGGCAATATTAGTGGAATTGAAAAAACTCCCTGGTGAGTAATACATCAAGAGATAGGCGACGATAAGCACGAGCGAAATGGTGACAATGAGCGCCACGATCCGCTTGCCCAGAAACTTCAATAAACCCACCTTACCGTTCCTCCCTTCCTGGTGTAGACGAGCGCCTATGCGCTCCGTCAAACTGACGTCTTGACCGACACGCCGCTTACTTAGACGTTAAATATTGCATTTGAAAGAGGTTGCTCCACGACCATGGATTTGCCTCAATACCAGTCAGGTTCGGCCTCTCCAGGTAGAACGTCTTGGCGTAGTACAAGGGGACGGCATACCCCTGTTGGAGCATGAAGTTATCAACCTTCGCCGCCAATGGAACTGCCTCATTCTGGGAGGTCGCTCCGTTCAATTCGGTATTCCACATGATGACGTCATGTACATCCTGTGACATGTGTTCGTCATCCCAGACTTGGCCGTTGAGACCGACGTTTGCTCCGCCATTGCCTGCACTGTAATCGCCAACGAACTCCCAAGCACTTACCCATGCAGCATGCTTGTCTGCCGAAGTCTTCGCTTTTTTCCAAGCGTTCACATAGTTGTTCCATTGCTCCTGGTTGGTTGCCTGGCCAGGAACATCCAGCAATTTTTTATACGCTGCCGGCTGTTTGGCCGTCCACGAGTTTAGGTACTGAATATCCGCTTGTGCAGCTTTTTGCAAGGGCAGCCAATCCGACCACTTCACGCCCAAGGTCTTGTCGTTGGGATTCCCAAATTCCTTTATATCGTCCGGATCGTACTGCGGGTAGTAATAATTCGATATGTGCTGCCGATAAGAGAGTGAACCGAACGACCCAGCAAAGCCCACCTCCTGATTCGCCCCGATTGGCAAACTATTGGTATCGTCCCAGTTCGGCGTGCCGCCGCCGATGACGTATCCTGGATGAATGCCTTGATTCAGTCCTCCCCAAGTGATATCGCCGTACAATGTGGAAGCCTCGGGCACAATTTTAGTGGTGATACCAAGGCTCTGCTTTAACTCCTGTTGGATGGCTTCCGCGACGTTAACGCTGCTCGGATTATCCGCTGTGGTCTGGGTGTACAAGTAAATCGTCGGCATTCCTTTGCCGTTTGGGTAACCCGCTTGGACGAGGAGTTGCTTGGCCTTCTGAACGTTATACGACAACGGTTTTTGCAGTGAATACGTCGGCCACCCCTGGAATCCGAAAACATCCGTTTCCCCGCCCATCCCAGCGAGCACGTTATTGACAATCGGGGTGCGGTCGATAGCCATTGCAATGGCCTGTCGAACCGGGAGATTATCCAGCGGTGAAGCTTCGGTTGATTTATCCCATTGCAAGTACGTAATGAGACTATCTGGCTGTGAATGAAGTTGCGATTTGAGCTGTGAATGGCTCAACACGTATTTATAATCGGATGGCGTGCTGATAACAGCTGCGTCCAACTTGTTTGCCATGTAGTCCTCGACCGGCACAGTGGGACCCGGAATGACGTTAATCGTCTTGATGTTGCCAACATTCGTCTCATTCGCAGCACCTACGTAGTCCGGATTGCGCGTGAGCGTGACTTTTCCGTTTGCTGTAAAGGACTTGATGATATAGGGTCCATCGCCTACAAAATACTGCGGCAAGAACCAATTGGTCGGGTGTGCTTTGACAGAAGGAGGGTACAGCGGCATCGATCCCGAAATCACCATGGCGCCAAGAATGTCGTGTGGCGCAGACAAGGTCAGTTGAATCTCATACGGATTGATGACCTTGACGCCCACTTGGCTGGCTGGCACGCCGCCTGCATGATACTGATAGGCGTTGTTCACGTAGGTCATCACGCTAGCCCATATCGCGTCCGAACTGTTTTGCGGTGAAGCTGTGCGCATCCACGAGTAGTAGAAGTCCTCAGCCGTGACCGGCTTGCCGTTAGACCACTTGGCGTTGTGACGCAGGTAGAACGTCCAAACCCGGCCACCCTTCGATTCCGTATAGTGCGTCGCTATCTTCGGCACGATCTTTCCCGTCGGGCTGTATCCATAGAGGCCCTCCATAACTGTCCCTTGATCGATTAAAATCTGCGCTCCCCATTGCGACGGATCGAGCGTGGAAAGTGTAGGAGTGGTGGGCAATGGAATCGTCACTGATGTCGTCGTTGCGGAAGCGTCACCTGTACCTGAAGGCGTTTTGTTATTGTTGCTGGATCCGGTGTTTTGTGAGCAACCTGCCAGAGCAACGATGCTGAAAGCGGTTACAAGCATAAGCGCAGAGGATTTAGCTTTTCTCATCCTGATTTGACCTCCCCAAGAGTCTGCTTCATGAATATCGTTTGTGTTATAAAACGAAAATCAATCATTTCTTGGAATTTACAAAGCTAACGGCCGAACCGTGCCGCGAACGACAAGTTCAGTGTCCATCGTCAATGCCTCGGGTACTTTATCTGAGTTTTCAATCAATTCAAGCAAAGCACGTGCAGCGATGACCCCCATTTCATGTTTCTTTTGCCGAATCGTAGTTAATCCTGGAGTGATGTACGAAGCCATCATGATATCATCGAAACCAATTAGCGACAGTTCTTCCCCAACGAGCATCCCGCCTTCCTCAAGGGCCTTCATGACACCAATTGCCATCATGTCACTCGAACAGAACACGGCAGTTGGAAGATCTCCTGATTTAAGCAGTCTTTTTGCCGCAGCATAACCCGATTTTTCAGTATAATCCCCCTCCAACATCCACTCTGGACGGTACGGAATTCCATGCAGTTGCAGCGCATGTTGGTAGCCAAGCAGCCGTTCGCGCGCGGAATGAGTGCTTAGCAAACCAGAGACAAAGGCGATATTTCGATGTCCATTCTCCAGCAAGAAGTTCATTGCCTGTACCGCTCCGCCAAAGTTATCACAGGAAATATTGCCCATACAGGGACCGGTGAGGTCCAAATCCAGTATAATGCTGGGAATCGAACTCATAACAAGTGCCGCCAATGAGGGATCATCCTCTGGAATTGCCCACAACAACAATCCGTCCACGTTGCGATGCTTGGCGCGCGCCTCAAAGGTTTTCAATTCGTTATCCAATGTGTCGTTCGCGAAAAACAACAAATCATATCCTTCTGCCCCAATCGTTTCTTTAAAGCCATTTATCACCTCCAAAAAAAATGGGTGGCTGAGTCCGGTGTTGACATTGTCGTGAAAAAAAACGCCAACGGACATGGACCGCTTGGTGGTCAATCCTCGTGCCATCGCGTTCGGACGATAGCCAAGTTCATGCACGATGTGTTGAACTTTCCTCCGGGTGCTAGGGCTTACATCTGCATATCCGTTGAGCACACGTGACACAGTGGTCACCGAAACTCCAGCTCTTTTGGCAATGTCGTAGATGGTTATCAACGTTCAAGACCTCTCATTACGGTGTTGAAATGGTTCATACCCATTTCGAAACCGCTTTCGATATTTATAATTTTCACTATATTCTATCTTTTTCGGCGCATACCTCCCTATCCGAAAAGAAATTTCGCGGTATTTTTGAACTGTTACTACTAATGCCACGTCAGGCCAAGGACAGATTCACATCTGCTATTGCTAAATCAAGCCCGAAACAAAACCGAGCTACGCGCCCTTGATTGAAGCCCCTTTTTGATCAAATTCGATTACAAAAGGATTTCTTTTGCTCACTCTTATTTCGCCCTTTCACTACAGACACCGCCACTATCAGTGATTGAATTAACATAAGCCCTTTTCACCTAGACACACACTTGCTACCTATACATCTCGACAAACCACATCTTAAACCCATGTTTCTCATAGAATCCAACAATTGTCTCCCACTCTTTACTCGCCGAATAAACCATGGAACGTGTAATGCCATGGGCACTTGCCTCGTCCAGCAACTGATCAACAAGCTTGTGACCGATACCATCTGTACGATAATGCGGATGGACGTAGATTTCGTCAATCTCAACGTTTCGCATCCCTAGATACAATCTGAATCGGATTCCCATCGGGATCTTGTACCCAACCGGATCGCAACCTTCCATCCAGAAAATCATGGGGCTGTGACAGCATTGTCGCGCCATTTTCTAATAAGTGTAGCATTGCTGTATCCGTATCGTCTGTCCACAATACAATTTCGCAACCAGAATTTGTACCTGGATTTAAGCCATGAACCGCTCGTGCAGACTCTTTCGTAGCGATCCCCAAAGTAAAATCATCGAGTATCAACTCATGATGTACCGCCGTACCCGCAATTTCTGCAGTAAAATTCACCTTGAAACCAATCTTCTCATAGAACTTTCTAGATACTTCCAGATTGTCAACATAAAGATTGACCTGTGGCGTCATAAACTTCATACGCACTCTCCTTAAAAAAACCTTTTTCCCAATATCCACTTTACATGTTTGGTAGATGTTCAAACAGCTACAACAAAACAATCGCCTTGATCAATCTGACCAAGGCGATGTTGTTCACCATATCGAAAACGAAAAGCTATACACCTGTATTCGTCATTACACAACCACCACACTAGGTCTTAAACGCGATCGCATGGCGCTCCCCCTGTTTGTCAGATGCACTTTGCCATTGCTTTTTCTTCAGGGAACGCAGCAGATCTGCAATCATCCAATATCTTGTCGCTTTGGTTTCAACCTGCTGTTGTTTACACGTCATCATCGATTCATTCACGAAATAATTCATGTTGCCACCTACTCCTCATTCACTTGATGATTTTGTCACATCACCTGAGGAAGTAGGGCGTTCTGCGTGCGAAGAAACCGCTAAACACAGAAAAAGCCATTGCTCCTCACCAGACAAGTCGCAAAAATGGCTTATGCAAATATGTTTGATTGTACATCACGCTATACAAAAATATCTCATCAGACATCGCATCGCCCAAACTTCCTCAAGTCAAAGACTCTCGAAGTCGTAACCTATATTCAATTGGTTACATTTTGCAAGCGAATTGCGATCATATCTGACAGATACCTCCATACAAATAAAATGATTGGAACTGCAGTAAATATACACAACATCTACTCAGCCGTCAATACAAACAAAAATTCTTGGGTTGCGCTATAAATAAACAGCCCTATGTCGCCGTCACCCACGATGCAAAAATCGTCCTACCTCACCCTGTCAAACCCTGACACAGCCAAAAAGGGGCATCACAGTAGATGCCCCGTTCGTTACCTGGTCACTCTGACTTAATAACCAGCTGCACCTGCGCCGAGACCAGCTGGTACCAGTAAGAAGAACAACACGAAGATGATCAAGAAGACAACTGCCCATTGCGTGTAACCGCCAAATGTTCCATACATAAGTGGAAGCCCTCCTTGGTTGAGATGGTCTACAATACGCGAGGTGCTTCCGAGCTGTACGGGTCATTTGCACGGTTCATTCGGCTGCATTCTGCATACTGGCGCCAAAAAAGCGCATGACAGGTGGCATCAACGTTTGAACGACGCTGCGCCATCATCGACAAAATAGGCGTGACCATTCATGAAGGATGCCTCATCGCTGGCCAAAAAGGCGACGACCTGCGCGACCTGCTCGGCGGTGCCCAGTTGGCGGCGCATATGCGCTTTTTGGATGGTGTTCCATACGCGCTCGTCAGCCCGCCAGGCATCCACCAGTCCAGTGTCAATCATCCCCGGCGCAATGGCCACCACGCGAATGTTATACCGCGCCAATTCCAGCGCCGCCGCTTTCGTCATGCCGACCACCGCCGCTTTGCTGGCGTGATACGGAAACTGGTTTTTGTCCGCGATGTAGGCGTAGATGGAGGCCGTGTTGATGATGACGCCGCCCTTGTCCTTCATTTGGGCCGCAGCGGCCTTGATGCCATAGAAGACACCATCCTGGTTGATGCCAATCGTCCGCTTATACGTCTCGACGGGCATGTCGATCACGTTTTCAGTTCCGTCCCCAAATATCCCGGCGTTGTTGAACATGATATCCAGTTGCCCATATGTCTCGATGGCAAACTGCACAAGCGCTTCAACGCGCTCGAAGTTGGATACATCCACCGCATGAAACTGCGCCTCATGGCCCTCTGCCCGGATGTCCGCCGCAACTTGCTCACCAGCCTGTGGATTGATGTCCGCCACAATCACCTTGGCGCCTTGACTGGCCAACAGCTTGGCGCTTGCTTGACCAATGCCGCCAGCCCCGCCTGTGACGATGGCAACTTGTCCTGTAAACCGCATCCTTATCGCTCCTGTTCGTATGCTTCAATCTTTTCACGCCACGCATCCGGCACGGTGGCTGGTCGCCCCGTCTCGGTGTCGATATAGACATAGATGCTCTCTGCTTCAAACAACACTTCGCCATCACGCGTGATGAGAAAGTCCACCTGCATACTGGAACGCCCAATATGGCTGGTCTTCACCCAGATTTGCAAGATGTCGTCAAACACCGCAGACTGACGAAATTGCAACGTACTCTTCGCCAGGACGGTCGTGGGTAACCCATTTGACAAGACCAATTCCCGCCGCAAATATTCCGCATACGCGATGTCCATGTACATCAGATAATTGGCGTTAAAGACAATCTGCTGTCCGTCTACTTCCGACCAACGCACGCGCAGTTCGTGATGAAACCGAAAATTATCCACTTTGAAACCCCTTATCCGTCTTGCCATTTGTAGATGGTGACGCGCAGTGCGTCACACGACCCGACCGCCTCATGGCACCATCAATGTCATGCCGCCATCCAAGCGGATCGTTTGACCGCGAAGCATTTCCGCTTCTTGCGAACACAGAAACAGCGCCACATTTGCGATGTCGTCTGGCGTGACCATGCGGTGATAGGGCATTTTTTCCTCAACCGCGGCTAGTGTCTTGTCCATTTCCGGAAAATGCCCCAGCGCATCAGTCAGGACAGCGCCAGCTGAAATGGCATTGACATTGATTTTGCGCGGCGCCAATTCAATGGCAAAATAGCGAACCAACGACTCCAGCGCCGCCTTGCTGGCGCCAACTGTCGTGTAGTAGGGAAACACCCTGTCCGATCCGAACGAAGACAACGCAAGCATCGCACCGCCCGTTTCGGGCATCAACGCCGCCGCCTGCTGCGCGCCGAGCAAGAACGCGCGCGTGTTGACATTGAGCGTCCAGTCCCAGCCCTTGGCATCCACTTCCATGGCGGATCGATTCCGGCCTGAAGCGGCATTGTGCACAAACACGTCGAGATGGCCAAACGCCGACTTGATTTCCTCAAACATGCCGACGATTTTTTCTTCCTGCGCCATATTGGCCCGCACGAGCAACGCCTTTTGTCCGAGCGCCTCGATTTCCTCTGCAACTTCACGCGCTGCATCCCCGTTGCGGAAATAGTTGATGACGATGTCTGCACCTTCTTGCGCGAAGCGCAGCGCCAGTTGACGGCCAATCCCCCGCGAACTGCCGGTCACACAGACGACCTTGTCGGCATAACGCTGAACAGCTGTTTGTCCCACTTAAAATGTGCCTCCCTTTTTGGAAACGTTCCTCATACTTTCCGTTCCCTATATAACGAATGTCCGCAATCAGCCAAGCGTACATTTCAGTTTGTATACAACGATGGAACGAAAGAACCAACCCCACCATCATAGCAAACATCCTAGACAGATGTGGACACCTAGAATGGATTTGCACGTCACAATCCCATGACAATTAGGACCTGCAGTTATCACCTAGTTGTAAATCATTCTATATCGCAGGCAGGGCGGGGATTTGTTATCATAGAATGGATGAACGATTTCTTTCATCCTGTGTTAAATAATGGACAAGTTTCATTCCGTGTAAGTGCATGTCCAAAGTCTGTGAAAATTCGATGTCGAATCGCCCTATCACATCGCTTTGGACCAGCTCGTGAACGGTTGAAATAGATATGAGAGGAGCACAAGCATGACCGAACGTACGCGCATCGTCGTCACCGGGCTTGGTGCAGTAACCCCATTTGGTGTCGGGATGCCTTTATTTTGGGACGGAATCGTTTCCGGTCGCTCGGCGATTCGTGAAACAGAAGATGAATATCTACGCCAGTGGGCGCCAGTCATTGCCCAAGTCGTAGATTTTGATCCCTATTTATACCTTGACAAAAAGCAGGTGCAAAATACGGATCGGTTCACCCAAATGGGCATTGTCGCGGCGATGGAAGCTTTGCGCGACGCTGGTTGGCCGGATGTGGAATCCTTGCACGCGAGTTATGCGAGCGACCAAATCGGCATCTCGATTGGTTGTGCTTTTGGCGGGGTTCAAACACTTGAGGACGGTTCAGCGCGCCTGTCTACGGGCCGTTCCAGCCGGGTAGGCCCCCGTCTCGTGCCAAAATCAATTCCCAATGCGGCCGGCGCCAGCATTGCAACCCAATTCGACATTCATGGGCCAGTTCTGACCTACTCGACCGCCTGCGCCTCTTCTGCCAACTCCATTGGCGAAGCGTCTTATTGGCTGCGCCTGGGCGAAGCGGAAATGGTGCTGGCTGGCGGCACCGAGTGCCTGTTCAGCCCAGCCATTCTCGCAGGGCTGCGCGCGGCTGGCGCGCTCGCGACGGAAGGACCAGAAGACTATGGCAAATGGTCGCGCCCCTTTGACAAAGGCCGCACAGGCATGATCATGGGCGAAGGCGCCGCCATGCTCGTATTGGAAACGCTCGATCACGCCAGGGCCCGCGGCGCGCGCATCTATGCCGAGCTCATTGGCTACGGCACGTCGAACGACGCGTACCACGAGACCTCGCCGGATCCCAAAGGGCGCGGCGCGCATCTGGCGATGCAACGGGCCCTGAAAAGCGCTGGCCTACAGGCAGAAGACATCGATTACATCAACGCACACGCCACGGCCACACCTGCTGGCGACTTGGCTGAAACAGCTGCGCTCCGCGAAACGTTTGGCGCACATCTGGACAAGATCCCTGTCAGTTCCATCAAGGGCGCGGTTGGGCACATGTTGGGCACCGCTGGGGCCATTGAAAGCATCGCCTGCGCTCAAGCGTTATACACCAATACCTTGCCGCCAACGCTCAACTGCGACGACAAGGAAGCGGGTGCGCCACAGGATGTGGTGCCCAACCACAGTCGTTCGCAGCACATCACGCGCGCATTGAGCAATTCATTTGGCTTTGGTGGGCAAAATGGCGTGCTCATTTGGCAAAATGCAGATTTCATTGATTGAACCGAATCAACGAGCGGCCGTTCTGGCTGGGCCTGTTGCGTCCTTGCCTGAACGGTCTTTTTATTTGAAAAAAAATCCATACAACAAGTGATGCAAAACGCTAATTCATCTGGAGCACCAGCGCAAAAGTCATTGCGATGACCGTCATTTCAGCTTATCATGATGACACTACAAGATGATCGAAAAATGAGCGTGATCGAAAGCGCAAACGATGGTGCGAGTATCTGTCGGCGCATGTTTACAGTTCATATGGACAATATGCCATCATCGAAATACATGTTTTCGATGATGACGATAATGTATTCTTATGATCGGATAGAGGAGGGACCATCCTGTGAATGCTCAATTGATGACTTTCGTCGTCGTCGCCGAACAACGAAATTTCACGCGCGCTGCCGAGCTGTTGCATGCGACCCAACCCGCCATCAGCCAACAAATTCAAACACTGGAGACACGGCTGGGAACCAAGTTGTTAGAGCGCTCGAACAAACAGGTGCAATTGAATCGCGCCGGAGAAATTGTCTACGAATATGCGAAGCAAATGATACAGCTCTACGGTCAAATGGAGCGCTTGGTGGCCGATCTGACGAACAGCGCCAGCGGCACACTTCATATCGGCGCCAGTTTTACATATGGCGAATACGTGCTGCCGCAAATTTTGGCGGATTTCGTCGCCACATATCCGAACATCACGCCATCCATTTCCATCAATAACACGCGAGAAGTGGTCGAACAGGTGGGCGCTGGGCATCTGGATATGGGCGTCATCGAAGGCGGACATATCAACCCGCATGTAATGGTCAAAGATTTGGCGGAGGACACCATGGTCATTGTCGCCGCCGCAGAACACCCACTCAGCGCAAACCGCGGCGCGTTCAACCAAGCAGCACTCGAACGCGAGACATGGCTTTTGCGCGAACAAGGCTCCGGAACGCGGGAAATCGCCGATCAGATGTTTGAAGCGCTTGACATCCACCCTACGGCCATCATTGAAATCGGGAGTACCCAGGCCATCAAGGAGAGTGTGGAAGCCGGCCTTGGCATTGCCGTGTTGTCGGAATCGGTGATTCGCAAGGAAATATCCCTTGGCACTTTGACAACATTGCCAGCGTTGGCCGCTCCCTTTCACAGAAAGTTCTCCACCGTGCTGCGAAAAACCTCATTTCACACGCGGGCGACACAGTTGTTTTTCGATTTTCTCTACGAAAGGGCGTCCACGCAATCGTAGACGCCCACGCATCAATCAGGTTTGACCCACCCAGTCTGGTTGGGCGATTTCGTGCCAGCGGGATCGGATGGTTTGATATTCCGCATCCGACAAGTTGCCTTCATCCAGCAAACTTGCGTTTTGCTGCCAGCGATTCGGATTGGTTGTGCCAACAATGGCCGTCGTGACACCTGGGGAAGAAAGCGTGAAACGAAGCGCAGTCGCCACGCTCTGTGCGGCGCTTTGATTTGTGAAACCGTATTTCAGCGCTTGCAGCCTGTGCCAATATGGCGCATAATACGCATTTTCATCGATCGTTTGGTGCTGCCATGCGACGTTTGCAATCGGCCTTTTGGCGATGACACCCATCTGCCTTGCCTTGGCTTCCGGCAGCACTTTGTCCAACACACTTTGATCCGCCACATTGATAGACGTTTGCAGACTGTCAAACGCACCGCTTTGCACAGCGTACAGTGCGGCTTCATTGTCGCCGCTGTAGCCGATATAACGCACTTTTCCAGCTTCCTTCGCCTTTTGCACCACCTCGATGACGTCGCCTTGCTTCAATATGTCGAGACTGCAACTATGTAACTGAATCAAATCGAGGTAGTCCGTGCGCAAGCGCTTGAGACTGCGGTCAATGCTGTCTACAAGGGTCTTGGGGTCCCAATCCTGTGTCGCCAAACCTGACGCGTGACCACATTTGCTGAATAAATAATAGTCCTTGCGTCGATGCGCCACTGCCTGTCCGATCAATTCTTCGCTGTTGCCATAACAAGCTGCCGTGTCAATCAGGTTTAGACCCGCGTCAAGCGCGCTGCCCAAAAGCTGTTCGACTGCCCCGCTGTCTGTCGAACCGCCGATTTCTGCGCCACCAAACCCGAGCGCACTCACCTTCATATCCGTCTTGCCAAAAACGCGATACTCCATGTCACATGCTCCTCGTTTTTGAATTTTTCGAATGGACGTTGCACAAAGTCACTGAACTATCAGTTCTTTGTGAGTGGTTGCGGTTCCTCTGAACTGGCCCATCGCCAACCTCTAACGCTATTATCTCACATTCATCAACTAGATGCCCGCGCTTGCACATCTCACGTTTTACCGCACTTTCAAGTTGGCATTTTGCTTTCATTTGCGCTAGGGTTGAGATGGATGATTGCAAGATTGCTTCTGAAACAAAAATCCAGGAGGCTGGCACATGAATGTCGTGCTGCGATACACCTTGTGCTTCGTGCAAAGGGATCAGCATCTGCTCATGCTCAATCGAATCAAAGCACCAAATTTGGGGCTGTGGAACGGCGTCGGCGGTAAAATTGAACCAAACGAGTCCCCTCTGGCATGCGCCCGCCGTGAAATATATGAAGAAACAGGCATTGCAGATGAAGCGTACACACTCTCTTATCGCGGCATTGTCACTTGGCGTTCGTTCACAGGTGATCCAGGCGGGATGCACATCTATGTGGCAAAGGTGGCGTCGGACTTTGTCTATCCAACCCCCATCAAAGTGACCGAGGGCATTCTTGACTGGAAGCCGATTGCATGGATTGCGGAACAGCACAATTTCGGCATTGCCGAAGTGGTCCCCCGCATCCTGCCACACATATTGACAGATTCGCGTCCTGTCGAGCACGCGTTCACGTTTACCGCGGAGCCGTCATGGCGAAGCACGTACACGACTCGTCCACTGCATGATGGACAACCTGTGGGGTAACCATCTCGGCCCCTATTCCACCTCGCCACAAAAAACCGCCAGCGAAGGCAGTACCTGTGACGGTAGGCAAAGTATCGCCTCATTTTCAAGATTGACGAACATTAGGCAAAAGGAAGGTTGAATGACTTGGGGTATGATTATTGTTTTGTCTGCGGCGACAAGAATCCGCATGGCTTAAAAGCAAAATTCAACGCGGACGGCGATTCGGTTTGGGCAAGTTTTCATTGTGAAGAGCGCCATATTGGCTGGCCCAACGTGCAACATGGCGGCATCACTAGCGCCCTGTTAGATGAAGCTTGCGCTTATGTCCCCTTGAACATGGATTTGGTCACAGTGACTGCGGAATTGAACATTTCGTTCAAAACGCCAGTGCAAGTCGGCGAGACCGTCCGCATTGAAGCGCATCCAACCAAAGTCAACAAGCGCTTGATTTTAGTCGAGGCTACCATGGTCAACCAGGCAGGCGAACTGAAAGCATCCGCGCAGGCAAAAATGCTTGTGCTCTCGAAAACGCAACAAGCCGCAATGGGGATAGAAACACAGGCGTAAAACGAAGCGCCTCGCATCACAAGCGGCGGGCCATCTGACAAATTTCGGCCCGCCTATGCTACAGATGCATTGCTTACGGCGCCACTTTCAACTTTAAATGCGCCAGAGATCTCGTCAGTACAGAAGGTTTAAAAGCCCAGGCCTGATCGCCAACAAAAGTGGATTTAGGAAAGCGCTGAAAGTATGCTTTGATGGCGACTTGCCCTTCAAGGCGCGCAAGCGGCGCGCCCAAACAAAAGTGAATCCCTTGGCCAAAAGCCAAGTGACGATTGGGATCTCGCGTGATATCAAATCTGTCTGGCTCGGTGAACTTGGCAGGATCCCGATTGGCTGCCCCCAACCACGGCGAGACATAATCCCCTTTTTTCAAAGTGACATCGCCGAGTTGGACATCCTCACTGACAAATCTGGTCGTCACTTGAATCGGCGATTCGTAGCGCAAAATCTCCTCCACTGCGCTAGGCAGCAGCGTCCAGTCACGCTGCAACTGCACCAGCGCTTCTGGCTCTCGCAGGAGCAGATAGACGCCGTTGGCTATCAGATTAACCGTGGTCTCATGCCCTGCGGCCAGCATTAAGATACAGTTATCCAGCAGCTCATCCTCACTCAACTTGCCATGTTCATCACGCGCCCGCACCATGCCAGAAATGAGATCATCTTGCGGCTGTTTGACCCGCTCGTGCACGATATCGCGCAGATACGCGCGCAACGCGTCCACAGCCTGGCTCGCCTGTTCCCAAGTTGTGTCGCTGACGAGGAAGTCCAGTGATTGAAAGAGAATGTTTGACCACGCGCGAAACTGTTCCCGGTCCTGCATCGGGACACCCAACAGTGTGGCGATGATCATCACAGGCAGCGGAAACGCGTACGCCTGCACCAAATCCACCTCAGTTTGCGCTTCCATCTCGTCGAGCAACATCGTCGTGATGTGCTCCATGCGCGGTTGAAGATTTTGGACAATTTTCGGCGTGAAGGCGCGTTGAACCAGACTGCGCAAGCGCGTGTGATCCGGCGGATCCTTAAACAACATCCAATTTCTTTGTGAACTTGTCAGCGATGAGATGTTCTCGCCGGGCTCCTCGCATACTTCAGGGGCCAGATATTTTCGCTCTTCATGCACAAAACGAGGGTCCCGCAACGCAGTTAAGCAGTCGTCATACCGTGTCAAATGCCAAGTCGTATACGTTCGCAGCGAAGTCGCGCTCGGTTCCGCCAACACCGGTGTATTGCTGCGCAATTGGTCATAAACAGGATATCTGTCTTGCTGAATGGAAGTCATCAACGCCTGCATATCGAGTTGGACTGGATTCTGTTGCAGAATGCATTCCTCCTATGGCAGCGCTTGCGCATCGCCGCTCAAAATAGCTGAACGTTTTGCAAACTCAAGTGGATTTGGCCTACGTATTTTCATTTTAGCACCACATACCGATTGACGTGTAGCACTCGGTTAGCTAGCATCTTAGCAAACAGACAAAGTGGAGGGCTTCATTCATGACACAGGTAACAAGGGGCCGGCTGTTGATAGCCTGTCCGGATCAAAAAGGGATTGTCGCAGCAGTCGCCAAATTTCTGTTCGATCTCGATGCAAACATCGCCGCTTCAGATCAATATTCCACCAATGTCGAAGGCGGCACTCTGTTTATGCGGATCGAATTTGACATGGCGAACTTGCCGGATCGAGAAAACGAGCTCTGTGACAAATTTGCGCTTGTGGCGGAACAGTACCAGATGAAATGGCAATACGCCCCGGCGAGTCGCCGCAAACGCATGGCCATTTTTGTTTCCAAAGAGACGCACTGTCTGCAGGAACTTTTGTGGGAATGGCAAAGTGGCCAATTACATACGGACGTGGCCATGGTCATCAGCAATCACGACGACGCGCGGTCGCTCGTCGAGCCGCTCGGGGTGCCTTTTCATCACGTGCCCGTGACAAAAGATGATAAAGCGGCCGCCGAATCCGCCCAATTGGCGCTTTTGGGCCAAGATATCGACGTGATCGTCCTGGCGCGCTACATGCAGATTTTGTCGCCTGCTTTTCTGGAGCACTATCCCTACAAGATGATCAATATCCACCACTCGTTCCTCCCTGCCTTCATTGGGCGCAACCCATATCAACGGGCTTACGACAGAGGCGTGAAGTTGATTGGCGCCACGGCCCATTATGTCACCGCCGAATTGGACGAAGGTCCAATCATCGAGCAGGAGGTACATCGTGTCAACCACCACTACGACGCACACGCGCTGCGGATTACGGGGCGTCAAGTGGAACGCGCCGCATTGGCGCGCGCCGTCAAATGGCATTTGGACGACAAAGTCATTGTCCACGAAAACAAGACCATCGTCTTCGCCTAATTTGGCTTGCTTGGGATGCCCCGCACCAGGGCATACGCCCTTTCCCCCAGACTTCATCGGACATATGTTGGGATGAAGGAAGGGGGAATGCAGCATGGCACATCCTTTGTACCCTGTTGCGAAAAAACTGGTTGGAAAGCATGTCCATGCGCACCATGTCAGCGGCCGCATATATCAGGGCTATCTGCACAATGTCAACAGTCGCGGCATCTACTTGATGCAAACAGGTCATGCTTCCACACAAGGCGCAGAAGCCGATGTTCGAACACTGAATCAAGCCAATGAGGGCGATTTGGACACGGTCTATTTTCCTGCAGGTTACTTCGCCTTCGGCGCGCTGACAGGTCTGACCTTGGGCGCACTTGCATCACGCCCTCCGTACTATGGATATGGAGGATATTATGGTGGCTACGGATATGGTGGATATGGCGGGTACGGCGGACCGTATATGTGGTAACAAAACTGCACAATGAACCACGGCGCAGAATGCCGCACCAGCTGAGCAGATACATGAAGATAAAGTTAATCAGAGCGGCACCAAGAAGGCCGATTTATATTCCAAGACGGAAGATGCCGACATGGCATCTTCTATTTTCATCATTGCAGTAGGCCAACGTATATCATGTGGCCACGGAAACATGTTGACGATAAACAAATAGACCGCCCTTTCCCGTAACAAGATCGGCGGTCTATCTCCCCAGGCGAGGCACAGCCCCTTAACGGGCGACTGCTGCTTGGTACATAAGACGGGGTCATTCGGTGTTCGCGTACCGTATGGCCCTTTTTATGTTCCCCCTCTATTCATGTTTTTTTAGTATAGTCATCTATCTTCTGTATACGCAATGGTGCTTGACCAATCCGAAGAATATGACGATGAAACGCGATTCATCGCTAGAAAAATCATCGCCGCACATCGTGTAACACCAGCACAACTTGTGCTATCGTTTAGAAAAAGGCGATATCGTCAACAACTGGAGGGAAATCGCATGGACATCATTATCAATGATTCGGCGATACAGTGGCTCAAAGAGGAATTCGGACTCGAACAAGGGGATGCCGTGCGCATTATGACGCGATATGGCGATTCCACTGCGCACCCTGGCTTTGCGCTCACCTTGTCTGTTGAACGTCCTCATGATGTGGCATTTGCCGCGAAGCAAGACGGCATTGAATTGTTTGTCAAAGAACAAGATGCCTGGTATTTTGATGATCACGACCTGTACGTCAGTTACGATAAAAACAATGACCATCTTTCCCTCGACGTCAAATAATCAACTTTCACTCACTCGGCACGCCAAGATAAACAGACATATACAGATCACAGGCGCCACGTACACCTGCTAAGGTGTCCACTGGCGCCTGTGTGTTGAACTCGCAATCCGTCTTTAGTACATCATACGTGGATCATAATAGTATTTAAACTCCAGCAGATTATTGGAGGGATCCTGCAAGAAGTACGTCAAATGCTCCTCTATCAGCCCTTCAAATCGCGTGCTCAAGTCACGAAAGAAAGTGACCTCTCGCTGTTTGGCAAGCTTGTACAAATTGTCAAATTGGGACTTTTCTGAAAAAGTAATGCCAAAATGCCGAGGATACATCTGCGGTTCTTCATCGAACTGATCAGACAAATGACAAACCACTTGATCTCCGAAAAAATCCAACGTAATCCGGTCATGGTATCGACGCGCCAGTTTACACCCCAATTTTTTCACATAAAAATCAAAAGCCTCATCCAGATCTCTAGCTGGAATGGCTAAATGGAACACCGTGTTGGCGTCGCGCATAGCTGTTTTCCTCCTCCTCTTCAAATAACATCAGCGTGTCCGACCGGAGCCCCAAACGAAGGGTCTCCAAGGCAATGACATCCGCGAAGGAAATATTTGCAAGATTTACATTTGCGCCAACGAGTTCAATGAGATTTGTCTGCATGTCTTTGTTCGGGGCTTCAAAAATTAGGTGGTTGTGATCAATATCCGTGGCAAGAATCGCTTCCAGCACATCCATGCGCATGCTACCGTCGTTCAAACAGATACCGCTTGTCCCAGATTCGCGCGCTTCCAATATCACCTTCGTCGCGCCAAATCGCAGATCCTCTTGTATGGCTTCGATCCACCGCTTTGTCGTCAGTCCCAACGACTTTTCCTGGTCCTTGAACCCAACTTCACTCAGCACCTGAAAATCCTTGGCAAACAAGTTGACAAACCGCGCCTTCTCTGTGTTCGGCATTGGGATTGTCCCATTGGAAATCTCCACGTATTTACAACCGTAATCAAGACAATATGCCCGATAATCTTTTGTTTTTCCTTGCACATAAAATTTCTCGAACAGTGTACCGCCAAAAAAATAATCCACTTGGTGGGATTGCAGGCAAGAGATTTTCGCGTTTAATGTAGACGAAATGACGGATGTGCCCCAACCAAATTTGATGATGTCAATCAATTGATGATGACTTTCGATAATATCTTCAAAATGGTGGAGTGGGACACCATTGTCAATCAAAACAGTCCACCCGTGATCACGACTTTTTTCCGGCCTTTGAGGCAACGTAAGCGCTTTTGTGTTCATTGCCATCGGCATAATTTCGTCCACCTCCAACGCCAATCTTTAGGCAAATTCTAATGGACGGAGATTGAAACTAGATTGAATTTTTTCAATTGCCGTTGTAGAACACCAATGGTGTTTTGGGGACAAATATGCCACTGCAAAATACGGGACGTAAAAAACCCCCCATCTCCATGAGGGGAAGAGACATGCAGGTATACTTCCGACAGACCTACTCTGATACGACCGGATCGCAAAGCTGCACAAGCGCCGAAGACACGCGCTGGGTTACGAGGTCAAGAAAAAGCGGGTGGAGGCCGAGATGGCTTGCAATGTGAATCTCTATATCTGCGTTGTCGCGCCAAGCTTCCACTCTATCCGGCAAGGTGTCTGTCAACCAGCCTTGAAACCAGAGATAGGGCAAAAGCATAATTTGGCCCCAACCGTCTGCACGGAGACGGGTGAGCACATTTTCCAGGGATTCTCCCGTACCAGCCAGATAGCCGACTTCGACCAAACCGCCCTGCAGGCGCGCGCGAATGGCCTGTGCAACGCCCTGATTGGCGCGTTGCGCCTCTTCGTCTTTATTTCCTCGACCAACCAGCACAACTGCTGTGGTGTGTCCCAGATCCTCGACGCCCTGTTCCTGCAACCGAGCGAGCGCCACATCGACCAGCGCTGTCGCCTCACCGAAGGGCGGTAAAAGCGAAAACGACAAATGTGGATGCTTGTTTTGGACGGTCGCCAACTCTGACGGGATATCCTCCTTCATATGCCCCGCTGCAAACAGAAAAAAGGGCACACAAACAACAAACGTCACACCTTGCCGGATCAACTCGTCCACGCCAGATGCAATATCAGGCTTTTGCAGTTCGAGAAATGCGTGCGCGCACGGGATCGACCTGGATAAACGAGATCGCACGGCGCTGACAAATGACAAAAACTCATCAATTCCCGCCTGGCGGCGCGTGCCGTGGCCAATAAACAGTAAACCGATGGTCATTTGGCGTGCACCACCGTACTCTTTTGTGACGAAAGCTGGGCCGCAACCTCGATCGCCGTCTGCGCACGGCTGCTATGCCCCTCATCCTCGTCAAACGAAATGCGGCGTGTATCAGACGGCAACTTTAAACCAAGCAGATCCGTGAGCAATGGCGCGGCATCAGCGGTCGACCAAGCCGCTTCGACTGGCCCCTCATCCAGCCAGGCTTGCGCAAGCGCAAGCCAAGACGAGCTGGAAGCCAATTCATATGCCGCGAACGTTTGCACACGCCCAATTTTGGCAGTATCAGCTTGAAACGTGTTTGCTTCCACCCACCACGGTATTCCATCCTGCACTTGCAGCGCCTTAGCACCGATGGCGTCCGCAAACAGTCCGTATGTCTGCAGTTGTTCGCCCAATCGTTCATTGGCCACCGCAAAAGACACCGCGTGAAGTTTGCGCACGTCCAGTCTTTGCGTCTTCATCCGACGGAAAAAGTAAGACAGTCCGAGCGCACTCTGAAAGTACAGACCCGTCGGGCCATTGGATGTCACAAGTTGCTGCAACAACGCATCCAACTGTAGATTGTCCGGCGCAGCCAGTTGCTCGACACTGATGGCCAACGCTTCTGCACCTTGGGCCTCCACACTTTGCGCCATCTCTTCGGCTTGCGCTCGCGTGCTTGCGGCGACCAAGATGCGCCGCCCCATCAATGGCAGGCATTCATACCAGGACAGCGCCTCACGCGCTTTGACCACGTCACCAATGACAATGACGGCCGGCGCGCGAAAACGCGCCTGCTCGGCCTGTTCGACGATATTTTCCAACGTTCCCACCAATGTCGCCTGCGCCGCGCGCGTTCCCCAGCGGATGAGCGCGACTGGCGTGTCCAATCGCTTGCCAGCGCGCACAAGGCTTTGGACGATACCATCAAGTTGACGCACGCCCATCAGGACGACCAGCGTTTCGCCCGTCGCCGCCAAGGTTTCCCACTCGACATCATCTTGTCCAACACATCGATGGCCAGTGACAACCGTAAAACCAGGTGAAACATTGCGATAGGTGACGGGAATCCCCGCATAAGCTGGCACACTGACCGCCGAAGTGATGCCCGGCACCACTTCCCAAGCAATACCCGCTTCGGTCAGCACCTTCGCTTCTTCCCCACCGCGCCCAAACACAAACGGATCCCCGCCTTTGAGGCGCACGACGTTCAACCCGCGGCGCGCCAAGCGGATGAGCAATCGCTCGATATCCTCTTGCGGCATGGTGTGATCCTCTGCCGCCTTCCCCACATAATGCAGTTCAACATCCGGCCTGGCCATGCTCAAAAGGCGCGGTGAAGCCAATCTATCGTAGACGATGGCATCCGCCCGTTCGAGGCAACGCCTGCCTTTCAGCGTGATCAGCCCCGCGTCCCCCGGACCAGCGCCGACCAAGTAAACTGTACCGTTTGCCATCGTCTCACCTCCTGATACTTATGAAACTGGTGTAAAGCGCTCCTGCAATGCCTCAATGCCCACACGGGCGCAAAAATCGCCAAACGACTCGCCATGCTGCCGCTCCGCTTTGAACATTTTCAGCACCGGCACCAGCGTAGGCACCAATTCTGCCACAGGCACCATTTCTTTATACAACTGATTCAGCCGTGTGCCAGCGACGTTTGCGCCAAGGAACACGTCATACTTGCCGATGATCCGGCCGACAAAGCCAATCTGCGCGATATATGGGCGCGCGCAACCATTTGCGCAACCAGTCATCCGCACACTGATGGGCTCATCCGCCAAGCCAATTTCTTTGAGCGCGCCTTCCAACTCACGAACCACCGACGGCAGCGCACGCTCCGACTCCGCAATCGCCAAGCCGCATGTCGGCATCGCCGGGCAAGCCATCGAGTTCAACAGAACCGGACTGTGTTCACCAGCCAGTGGGAAGCCCGCCCCGCGCAGCTTTTGTTCGATCTCGCTGACTTGTTCCGCAGTCAACCCAGTCAAAATCAGGTTCTGCTGCGTCGTCATCCGCACACCAGGTCGATATGTTGTCACGATGTCTCGCAACAATGACTTCAAAGGCAATTCTTCCGTATCTCGAATACGTCCATTCTCGATAAACAAGCCCAAATGGACTTTGCCATTTACGCCTTCAATACGACCAAGTGGGTCGTGAGAAGTTTCCCATTTCAACTCGCGCGGTGGCGTCAGTTTATATCCCAACCGTTCTTCAACCTGTTCACGGAACCACTCAATGCCGCGTGCTTCAATCAAATACTTCATGCGAGCAAACTTGCGCACTTCACGATTGCCGTGATCGCGTTGAACAGTGACGATGGTTTGGCATGTCTTCACCAGTTCATCCGGCCGGACAAAGCACAGCGGCAGCGCCAATTGCGGGTGCGTCTTCTTATCGCTGGCGATACGTCCCATGCCGCCGCCAATCACCAACGTGTACCCGGCCACATCGTCTCCGTCGCGGTGAGCCACAATGCCGATATCATTGGAATAAATATCCGCGCTATTGTCCCCTTCATAGGTAAAGGCAATCTTGAACTTGCGTGGCAAATATGTTTTGCCGTACATCGGCTCGACCGTTTCTTCCTCATTCAAGTCGAGTTTTTCCCCATCCAGCCAAATTTCGTGATATGCGTTTGTCTTGGCTGATGTGCCATCGACCACCGCCAACAAATCCTTGCGGACCTTGTCATAAAACGGCCCCTCATGCGGCGCGCCACTGGTGACAATGTTACGAACCTGATCGCCACAGCCGCCTAGGGTGGTGATCAACACGTCGTTGATGGATTTGATGGTCTCTTTTAAATTCGACTTGAGAATGCCATGAAGTTGAAATGTCTGGCGCGTCGTAATGCGCATGGTATTATTGCCATATGTTTCGGACAATTTATCGAATTGCAAATACTGGTCAGCGTCCATCACGCCGCCAGGAATCCGAGCGCGTATCATCATCATGTAATGGCGCTCTTTGCCTTCCTTGACCAGTTGCCGCCGCAAATCTCTGTCGTCCTGCTGGTAGACGCCATGAAATTTGAGCACTTGTATATTTTCTTCTGCAAAGTGACTTGTCTCATCTTGTAGTGCTTCGGGCAAACTGCCGCGCAAATAATCGCTTTCCAGTTTGATTTGTTCAACTTTTGACAACTTCTTATCGTCGGCCAACCAGTTTCACCTCTCCCAATTTAGACAGTTCAATCAACCTGTAGGATGCAACCCGCATTCGGTTTTGTCAAAACCAGCCCAACGTCCGCTTCGGGGATCTTCACCCGGGTTCACCGGACGCGTGCAATGCAAGCAACCAATGCTCGGATAGTTCTGATCATGCAGAACATTATACGGCACTTCGTTTTGCTTAATATATCTCCAAACTTGACCTTCGGTCCAGCGAACGAGCGGATTCACTTTTATCAAACCAAATTTCTCATCCCACTCAAACACTTTGGAGTTCGCTCTTGTCGGCGCTTGATCGCGTCGGATGCCTGTAATCCAGCCGTCATACTCGGTCAATACCTGTGTCAGGGGTTGTACCTTGCGGATATTGCAGCATTGATTCGGTTCCCGCGCCCAAAGTTGGTCGCCATACTGCTCTTTTTGTTCGTCCAGCGTCAATTTCGGCAACACTTGACGCAAGTTCGGAAGTCCGTATTTGGCAACCGCTTTTGCTATGAGATCATACGTTTCTTGAAACAACACATTGGTATCTAAGTAAAAAACGTTGGCATTCACGTCGAGTTTCATTAACATATCAAGAAGTACCATATCTTCCGAACCAAAGCTGCATGCCAGCGTCAAATTCGGGATGCGATCTAACGCTTCGCGCAAAATCTCTTGTGGGGTAGCATTTTCAAATTGTTCTGCAAGAATCGGCACCAGATCTTTCGTTGCTAAAGACGTTGCCATTGTACCTTCACCTCAAATTCCGATAAACATTTTGGGTTTTAACCTTGCGCTGAATATAATACTGTAGACATCAGTTGTCAATGTTTTAGCTAAAAGTGAGGAGAATTTTTGTGTACTATGCAGCATTCCTCAATCTGGTCGATAGCACCTGCACCGTCGTTGGCGGCGGCAAAGTGGCAACCCGAAAAGTACAAGGTCTCTTGCGGGCCGACGCCATCGTCACTGTCATTAGCCCAACGCTGACCGAGACCTTGACCAAATGGGTTCAAGAAGGTGTCATACGCCACATTCCCCGCACATATCAAGCTGGGGATTTGGCAGGGGCAAAACTGGTCTTTGCCGCCACCAATGACAGATCCGTCAATCAAGCGGTCAGCGAAGCGGCGAAGGCGGCTGGCATCCTCGCCAACATCGCCGATGCGCCAGACGAGTGTGATTTCATCCTGCCAGCGGTCCATCAGCATGAAGGGATCCAATTGGCGGTCTCCACCGGTGGAAAATCCCCAGCGTTGGCCAAGCATCTGCGCGATGCGCTGGCCCAAGACGTGAAGGACAAAAGAACCCAGTTTTATCAAACATTGAACCAGCGACAATGAGTGCCCTACGCATGTAAAAACAAGTTCCAGTCCACCCTAGTTTGTATCTGGGGGGATGGCACTGATGATACAGTCGCTGCCGAAACATCTACGCGCTATTTGGTGCATCTTTACATTCATCGCGCTCATCTCATGGGCGCTGCCCGTGCAGGCTCAAACCACTCTCCATACAACCCAGCCGTCGCGATTCGAACTTCGCATTGATCTCTCATCTCCTATGTTAAAGGTTTATCAAGACGGCAAACTGTATCGCACGTTTGCCGTGGCCCTCGGCAAACCAGAAACCCAAACACCAATTGGCACATGGCATATCGTGCAAAAAGCCGAAAATTGGGGCAAAGGGTTTGGCACACGTTGGCTCGGTCTTGATGTCTCATGGGGGACCTACGGCATCCATGGCACCAACCGTCCCGCATCAATTGGCCACTACAGCAGCCACGGTTGCGTGCGCATGCGCAATGGAGATGTAGAACAGTTGTACAAAATGATTCCGATCGGCACACCCGTCATCATCACAGGCAACCCGCTCAACCACATCCGCAAATTGGAGTATGGCGACATCGGCGCAGACGTTCAACTCGTGCAAAAACAGTTGCAGCGCGCTGGCTACCTGCGCGATACGTGTGATGGGCGGTTTGAGCAAAGTACGGAGTTTGCGTTGATATTCTACGAGTTGACGCACCAATTGCCGATGGACGGTGAAGTCAGCATGGAGGATTATGACGCGATGGGATTGATTCACAAGCCAACAGCCAAATGAGTAAGGAGGCCGCAGCCATGGTTGCTCATTTGGAAACAGGGCGCGTTCCCCACGCGCCCTGTCACCTTATCAGGCAAAACTTTGCACCAACTCGTCCACCAATGAACCGACATAAGCGACCGCTTTGCGAATCGGATCAGGCGTCGTCATATCCACGCCCGCCATCTTCATCAATTCCAGCGGTTCAAGCGTGCCACCCGCCTTCAAAACATCAAGCCACCGATCCACAGCCGGTTGTCCCTCTTCCCGAATCAACTGCGCAATCGCCGTAGACGCCGTCAGGCCAGCTGAATAGGTGTAGGGGTACAAGCCCATGTAATAATGCGGTTGGCGCATCCAAGTCAATGTTGCACCCTCGTCGATCTCGACCGTATCTCCCCAGAAATTGCGCAATAGCTCACCTTTTTGTTCACAGAGCACATTCGCCGTGATCGGCTTTCCAGCCTCTGCCAAGCTGTAGACGCGGCGTTGCAGTTCGCCTTCCAATAAATGTGTGACAAAATTGTGGTAATACGTATTCAGGAACTGAGTTATCACCCAGCGACGCATCTGTGGATCTTCCGATTTATCCAGAATGTGCTGACCGAGGATCAGTTCGTTCATGGTGGAGGGCGCTTCAATGAAATACGTAGACGGGCGTGTATTCATGATGCGCTGATAGCGATTTGCCAGACCGAAATGGCCAGCGTGGCCCAATTCGTGCGCCAGAATGAACGCGCCGCGCATGTTATCGGTCCAGGTCATCAATATATAAGGATGAACGCCATACGGACTGGAACAAAACGCGCCTGTCGCCTTGCCAACATTATCAGCGAGATCGACCCAGCGCTCCGCAAGCGCCGTTTCGATGATGGCCGTGTATTCAGGCCCCAAAATCGACAACGCTTCGAGAATGACGTTCGACGCCTCGGCAAATGTGGTGGCCGGATTAAAGCCGCCGTCGATGGGCACCTTTAAATCACAGTGCCTCATTTGTGGAAGTCCCAGCAAACGTTGTTTCAACTGCGCGAATTTGCGCATGTGAACGGCCAACTCATTCTGAATGATATCCAACTGGTTGTTGTACATCTCAATAGTCACATGTTGCGGTTGCAGGAGCATATGCGTGACCGATTCATACTTGCGCAGCCGCGCTTGCACGACTTGCTTTTTGACCTCTGTGGCATATGTCGCAGCGATGCCATGCTGATACTGACGCAACGTATTGACAAATGAATCGTACGCCTTATGGCGAATCTCCGTATTGGCTGTCAGTTCATATTGATCTTCATACAGCGCAAAGGAGACTGGCAGCATATCGCCAGATTCGGGATCTTCAATCGGCGCAAACTGCATGTCCGACAGCTTGCTCCGCTGATAAATGGTGTGTGGCGCGCCGAATACTTCACCGAGCGCGGCAAGCGCGCGCTCTGTCTCCTCGGAGAGCATGTGCGGCTTGTATGCCAGCAAATCGTCCAAGAAGCGGCCGAATGCCTGAAGAGACGGTTCCTCTGCCAAGTACCGCTCCACCGTGCCATCGGGCAGCGCCAAAATTTCGGAGTCCATAAAGGACAATGCCTCGCGCACCTGCGAAATGGTCGCGCCCAGGCGCATAGAATTGGCCTGATTCAACGGATTTGTCCCATCTTCATTCGCACGCAGCGACGCGTATGTCGCAACGCGCACAATGCGCATCTGCAAAGCTTCATGAGCAGATAGGCAGTCGAGAAGCGCTGACGCGCCTTCGCCAAGCCGTCCTTTGTATGCGGTCACCGTGGAGGCCTGTTCGGCCACCTCCGCAAGCGCCGTTTCCCATGCTTCCACCGAAGGAAACAAATCCGCCAAATTCCAAGTCATTTCAACCGGCACTTCCGAACGCGTGAAACGTGTTCCCATCAAAAATATGCCCCTTTCAACATAAATCACCATCAGCCCTGTGGAGAATTTGTACAAAGCCCTTTCCGTCCTGCTTTGTTGAAGGCTCAAAATATTTCGCTTCCCAAAACTATTTCCATTATAGACGAACCTTTTGTGATAAACGACTCGACTCTTTTGAATTTTAAAGGTAAGCAGTTCATGCATGGTAATCTAAGTTAAAGATACTGTGCCGCTGAGTGGCACAACTGCTCCACGGCGGGAGGCGTTTTACCGATGACGAAAACACAATTGAACCAACATTTGACGAACTACACGCAAGCCATAGAATGGATTTCTAATTTGGAGCGTTTCGGCGTCGTGCCAGAATTACAGAGAATTCGCTTTTTGTTAAAAGAGCTAGGCAACCCCGAAACGGAAGTAAAGTTCATCCACGTCGCCGGCACGAATGGCAAAGGGTCCACTTGCGCATATTTGGCCCACGTGCTTGCGCAGTGCGGCTATGGTGTCGGACTATTCACCTCACCCAATATTGGTAAATTCACAAACCGAATACGCTTCAACGAGGAAGCCTTGAAATCATGATTGAGCCTCACGGGATCAAGACACGGATCCACGATGACGTAATCAAAAGACTCCACCACCGCAACATCCACAAAATGTAATCTCGCCCTCCATTCTCATAATGAAAATCTGCATAGACATGTTACGCTATGTAGACAACAACAAAACAGCCGAATCCTGCATGGCAGGTACGGGGGATATTTTATTTTTTTGGGGTGAATGTGGATTCCACACGGGCGCTCTCCAGTCCGAACCCGTCAACTAACCTCGGAGGCACTTAGGAGGATATAATGAAAATTAAACATATAGCTTCAGCGGTGATTTCTTTCTCGATCACAGCCGTATTTGGCATGTCCATTGCCTTTGCTGCGCCTGCCACTACAGCGTCAGACGTCGCCCAGGTGACTCATACGACGTCCACGGCGTTGCCACCTGGTGTAACGTACAATAAAAACATCAAACCCAAAGCGGCGCGCACAGCTACAGCAAAGCAAAAATTCCGTGCCGTCCTGAGTGTCGCGCAAAGCAAATTGGGCACACGATATGAATGGGGCCACAATGAAGACCGCGGTCAATACGGTTTTGATTGCTCCAACTATACAGCTTACGTCTACAATCACGCGCTCGGTTACAAGATGAGCGGTGCATCACAGGTGCAATATCATTCCGTCGGTTGGAAAATCGCACGCTCCAACATGCAACCAGGCGATTTGGTCATATTTGAAAAAGGGAAGCACGTCGGAATTTACATCGGCAACGGTGAAATGATCCAATGCGGCGGCGGTTTGGGCAAAGTCGGCTACTTGTCGTTGAAGCCTGGCTCCTATTGGTACAAGCACATCTCGGCCGTACGCCGAATGTTCTAAAGCTCAAACACCATTGTGCATACAGCTGAATACAGCATCCACAGGACATGTGATGGAAAGACTGTCACATGTCCTGTTTTTATTCTGGGCCTGTGATTTTATTTTTTCCACTGCGCTTGCTCATATACTGACGTGCATCTGCCAATTTGTAGCAAGCGAAAAAATCATGCGCCTCATCTGGTAAGAGGATCACGCCCACGGAGGAGGACACACCAGATGCCGCTAAGGGCGACGCTTGCAGAATGGCGTCTATGCGCGCGTTCGCTGCAACGTCCCATCTGTCATGTTCTAAAACCAGAACAAATTCGTCACCGCCTAAACGCGTCGCATGTTCCTTGGCCGTCAAAGCGCTTTGCAGATGATGAGCAAACTGACAGAGCAGTTGATCTCCAGCTTCATGTCCCGCAGAATCATTGAGCGCCTTGAAGCCATCTAGATCACACAACATGAACAACATCCTCTGCGGAGAAGGCTGACTGAAATACACTTCCATGAAATGATGAAGCGCACGACGATTCCAAATACCTGTCAGCGGATCATGATTGACCCAATATTTCAAACGCCGCCTTTGAGCAACCACTTGATGGGCCATAGAAAGCGTTTCCAAGAGATTGGGAATCAATCGTTTAATCACGACATCGGAAGATTCGAAATACAGCGTCAGCACAGCAAACAGTGTGGTTTCATCCCCGACGTAATAGCACAAACCAGCACCTGCCGATGATTCTTCCCGAACATACGGCGGCAAAATTCGTTTGTTTGGTGGTGTCCATATCAAACGGCGGGATCGCCAATGATCACCGATCCGCTGCTCAATCCACGGGATCATATCCACTGCAATTTGTTCCTTGTATGGCGCCAGAATACCAAAGACATCCGCCACCGTCCAATGATCTTCGCTGCGAAGCACGTACACGCCGCCGACGGACTGGCCAATGTCGGCCAGCATATCCCGAAAATGGAGCCAAAGCTGCTGCTCATTTTCGACATGCAACACAAACTGGGACAAATCATGCATCCAGACCAGCACTTGATTTTCCCGTTCCACCGTTTGAATCAACTGATGTTTCATCAGCAATCGCACAAACAGCGAAATATAGGACGCAAAGGCATCGATAAACTGCGCATCATCAAAAAAGTGACGGGCTGTGTAGACACAAACCATCCCTGTAACCGCTTGCTGATGAATGATGGGAACGGTATACCAACCGTCTGCACTACAGGCGAATACCTGTGTCTGTATCGCAATTTCAAAATTGACTTTTGCCTGTGCCCAGCCCTGAGAGATGATGTGCGATGCATCATCCAACCCAACGCGCTCTAGCAATATTTCAGCATAGGACGATTGATTTACCGCATATGTATCTTCCAACGAATTGAGAGAAGCGATATGAACAGCCTCTCTGAATGCCAATCCTAAACTTTCCTCCATCCGATAGTAACTTGAAGCCTCAAAAGGCAACGTGCGCAGGAACGCAACTTGTAGTTCCGCCAGAGAATCCGCGCGCGTTAAGGTTTGTGTCGCTTGGTACAACTGTGATATCCAACGTTCAATCACACTCCGGTCACTCAAATGCGTGCCATTGTTGTCCATCGCCACGATAGTAGTTAGCTCCCCACCTTGAAATAATCCGCCTCGTAGTTCATTTGGCGTTTCTTGACATGGAATTGTCAAGCTCGCCATGAATTATAACATCTTTCTATCCATACAGCAGTGCCTGTCAGGTGGGTAATACAAACGGCTTTGCTAGAGTTTCCGCCAATCCACCCACATTTCCGGTGGGTTTAATTCATAGATCCCGTTTTCCCTATACATATAGTGATTAATGATAAACTCGCGGCGAATGGTGCAATAATCACTGTGAAATCGTTCGATGTACTGATTGATTTCCGCTTCCGGGTATTTCTTTCCCACTTGCAATTCGCGCAGCAAATGTTCAAACACAATCAATTTTTTCTTGCGCTGTGAAGGAATTTGAACCAGCCTGCCCTCCAGAGTAAAGAAATTTCGAATGACTGCATGGCGCAACTTTTCCTGTTCCTCCATATTGGTCTCTCCCTCTTGCGATGATTTAAAAAAGCGCTCATAAACGGCCAAAGCGTTTTGCTTAAACAATGTTTCATTTAAGGAGAAGAAAATTGTGTTTTTGTCCCGTCTTTCGTCGATGACGCCGGCCGCTCGCAATTTGGCAATGTGATGTGTAATGGTCGGCGCAGAGACACCCAGTTTCCCTGCCAGCGCTTGACCATGCAACGGCCCCTTTTTGAGCAAAAAAAGAATTCGAATGCGCGTCGGATCGGCCAATGCTTTATGGTAATTCACCAATTTATCGAGTTGCACGCTTACCTTCCTTTAACAACATTCTAATTAGACATAATTCTAATTATATAGATGTGAAATGTCCAGTCAAAACATGTAGAATGAATCCCCTCAAACGCCTTGCAACGATCCGAGCGTAAGTAAACCCGCGGCTTACGAAGATGGTCGAACCTTTCGCCAAAGCTTTATTTTAGCAATGAGCAACAACAACAGCGGAAGAACGAGTATGTCGACCGGAAACATATAATTTAACCATACGTGTTGTGGATACCAAAACCATGAAAAAGTATCACTGGATGGGAGAATTGCAATGATACATTCAATGGGGCCAAGGAACCATATTGTCCTTCTCCATGACTGAATCCGAAACAATTGACCTATGCCATAACACGTTAAGAAAAAATAAAGCGATACCAATATAAACGCGCCGAATATCGCAATAAACACAATGACCGAGTCGATGTTTCGGATACACGTGTAGAGGGATATAAAGCGGACCATTGAAAAATACGGATCCAGTAAGACGGCAGCGAGATGAGGACCAAATGTGGCGATGACCATGAACGTGGATAGCAATATGACAACGGATGCAAGAGATAGTCCGGATATTGCGGGTTTAACAACCTTTTTCTGTTCACCCATAAAGGGAACAAGGGCCAATAATCCAAATGATACCCCGAAAGCAGAAGTAAAAGAACTCGCGCCTTTTAGTATCGCAGGAAGTCCATTATCAGTCATCACTGGCAGCAAAGCGCCCCATTTCGTGCTGGGCAAATCTAATACAAATGTAATGAAAAAGGCGAACAAAATAATTGGACCAACCACTTCACTAAATCGAGCAATTCCCTCGATACCGCCTCTAAAGGTCAGATAGGCTACAAGTACCATAATTAAAATGACGAGCATGAACACTGGCGTTCTATTAAAAAGAATCCGATGGATTAAATCCAAAATCCCGCGTAATGTAATTGCGTCAGTGATACACCAAGAGAGCAGGTACAGTATGGAAATGATTGTGCCAAATGTCGAGCCAACAATGTCACGACTGTATTCAATCATCGTCTGATTTGGAAACAGCAGACTTAGCGTTAACATCACAACACTGCAGAACATTCCAACCAGGATGGCAATCAGGATGGATACCCACGCGTCTTGTTTTGCAATCTCTATCGTCGGCGAGATAACAAGCCAAATACTCAATGACGACAGTCCTATAAACATGAGCCAGAACAGTTGGGGAGCAGAGATTTTCACGGCGTGTCTCCTCATCACTTGATTCAGTCATTTAACCAACAAAAATATCCCCAGTCTTTAATTCCCCTTCATGCAGAATCGTAAGCTGTGTTTTTACCTCAATTTCGATTTTGGGGAACTCCTGTTGCCAGTTCATCTTTATATGCTTCCATTCTGAAGGATACGTTTGATGAATTTTTTCACCAAAGCCAAAAACATCTGCTTGGTATTGTTCCTGTGTTTTGATGATTAGACGTTGCATCTTGTTCGACACGGTTTTATCGAGTCTTTGTTGTACGACTGCGATATCCCTTAATTCAGATGGTCTCCATTTCGTATGATTCTCGACAATTCGACCAATTCCACTCAAAGTCATTTGAGCAACCATATGCCCTTTGTGTGGCATGATGTGAATCTTTGAATGTAGGTGACTCATTTGCAGACTGATAAGGTTTCCCGATGAGTCCACAGGTTCGGACAAAGTGATGTGTTGTAATCTATTGACACCCCATAAATACAAAAGTGATTGTTCATGCTGAAGGTATCCAACTAATTGGAGCTTACGATTAAAAAGTGCCGTACCGTTTACTGCAAATGCAGGTGATGGCTTACTTTGATCCCGACTGTTACTTGCCATCGAATTCAAATCTGAACCCGTATCAATCACAGGTAAGGTGCCACTTGTCGCATTATTCATTGCGTCGAACAGCAAATTGCGCAATGAAGTTTCGTAAGTACTAACCAATTTTTGCTCTTTCCCTGCCGCTAGCGCAGAAAAGGTTTCAAATGCGTATTTATTTTGCAAAAAATCCTGTGCGGTATCTCCCTTAATAATGAACAGATCTGTACGCAAGGAATTGTCTGGATTCCGTATGAACTCATCTAAATAGGAGCCAATCCCATCGCGTGCAAGTGCTTCACCAATCACAATTGCTTGTCTGTGACCTGTAATTAAATGTCGAGGTAATTTGCTCTGTAAGTTTGTTAATGCATCTGATAAATCCTTTCCACTCGCCATTTCAACTTTGTATCCTGTTGAACCGCTTGCTTCTCCTCCAGCCTCACCTGCCTGCACCGTCGAGTCAGCAAGTTGTACACTGGCGGAGAACGCCCCCTTACCTACTTTGTCCAGTCCTGTGCCAATGATGAAAACGACATCATTGAGTTCCCTGCTATCCCAACACCCTGTTGTACCGAGCAAACACGTCATTATCATGAATACGCTGAAGGAAATATGTCTGCGATTTTTCATCGTAACATACAACCAAGTGACCTTTTGCTATATTTCATTTTTGCCTCGTCCTTTTGTGGAAGCTCTTTGACGATTATTTGATATTAAAGCCGGGCGAAACTTCATGTTCCACCATGGCGCTCGGATCACGGTGTCCTTTAAATTACTTACACTGATTGGAGCAGTCGGACTCATATATGGAATGCCAAATGAGCGCAAGGTAACCATATGGGATAGAATTGCAATGAGTGCAACAGCGATTCCAAAAAACCCTAACCATCCGGCCATGAATAGAACCCCAAAACGCAACAACCGTATTGATGTCCCGAAGTTATATCTAGGTATGGCAAAAGAAGCGATTCCAGTAGAAGCCACAACAATCACCACGGGTGCGGATAAAATACTGGCCTCCACAGCCGCTTGTCCGATAACTAACGAGCCCACAATACTGACGGCTGAACCAATTTCTTTGGGCAGTCGAACACCTGCCTCTCGAAGGCCTTCAAACATACATTCCATGACAAACACCTCAAGGACCACTGGAAATGGAATGATTTCACGAGCCTTTGCGATACTCAGAATGAGGCGATACGGAACCATTTCGGGATGAAACGTCGTGGCCGCAACATAAAAAGACGGAAATGTCAGCGAAATGATCAGCAAAGCGAGCCGGATCCATCGAATTGCTGTGGTATAGAGGAACCGTTCATAATGGTCATCCGCCGCCTGTAATGCAGACCAGAAAGTCATTGGCACAATCAGAACAAAAGGGGTCCCATCGCTCACGATTGCAATTTTCCCCTCGAGTAATGCAGCTGCAACAACGTCAGGTCTCTCTGTATTCTGCACTTGAGGGAAGGGGGAAAAAGAGGTGTCCTCAATGAATTCCTCAATATATCCAGACTCAAGAACTCCGTCAATTTTAATGCCATCAAGGCGGCGGCGGACTTCCTTGAGAATCGATTCGTTTACCAATCCCATGATATAAACGATCACGATGTTGGTATTCGTGATTTCTCCAACTTTCCTCGACTCCACTTTGAGCTTAGGGCTACTGATCCTTTGCCTTATCAAAACTGTGTTTGTCTGTAGGTTTTCATTAAACCCATCCCTTGGACCACGGATATTTCCTTCCGTTTTTGGCTCTTCAATGGCGCGTTCTTTCCCCGCGCTCATGTCCACTGTTAAAGCAACACTTTCACCATCTAGAAAAACGGCTACACTTGATTTCAGGATGTGCTCAATCGCTTCATCCACGGTTCGAACAGTTTTTACTTGAGCAACTGGAACAAGTTCCTTTTCGACAATCTCTTTAAGGCTGTAAATCCGATCTCTCGAATGGGGAGAATAAGAGAAAATCAGCGGTTTTAATAACTCGTCGTCAAGCGTTTTAGTATCCACCATGCCGTTTACAAAAACGAGCAGAAATTTCGCATTTCTCTGTGGTGTTTCAATCGTGCGAAAAGACACGTCTGAACACATGTCAAAGTGCTTCCGAAGGGAACGCTCAACTTCAGTGAGGTCCGTGTATATTGGCTCATTTTGTACACCACTCAACTGTTGTGCATCTGTACCATCAACATCGTGATGTGCGATTCTAAGCCGCTTTATCAGCTTTTTCATAGACCTCACCTCCGCTGATTGTTATTTTCCCAATATTGACGTGAATTATTACTCATTCTTGAGTCTATAAGGCACCAATCAGCACTTTTGTAGAATACGAATATGTCATGTCTGCGATACGAGGAGAACGCCAATGAGGAAATTGAAGGAGGACCACACTCCTCACGCAAGGTCTTTCAATGTTTCTTCTCTCTCGCCATGACACCTTTGCTACTAATCTTTTGAATTGTCGATGTAACCACACCTGTAACGTCACTAATCATGGCACTTTTTTCTTGTTTACCAGATGCGTTCGTGAAAGTGATACCGTACTGAAACGGTCTTGACTCATTTGGAGCGCCTTCAAATGTAAGTGATGATCCATTGTTCAATTTCACTTGTAACCAGTCAGCCCCACCTTGTGATTCCCCGACCACATGCGGTTTGATAGCTTTATCTTTTGGAAGCTGATTGACCAATGAATTGATAAGCGTTGCTGATAGTCCAGCAGATGGATTGACTACAAAACTTCCATCTGCCCCCGGTCCCCATCCTTGAACGCCAATGGAAGATACATCATTGGACGAAATTAACATCCACGATGGTAAATCACTTGAACCTCCTTTATTTGTAACGGCCTTATCGAATTCATCAGTTCCACTCGTTTCACAACCTGCTAACGACAAAATCAAAGCCGTACTCATTCCAAGCAAAAGACGCTTCATTGAACTCCCCCCTCGTATCTATTAGACGTGTACATTGCGCAACTCGTTTCATTCCATATGATATTCTAAACACACGAAGACAAATCGATTTGCGCTTCCGCAGGTTGGTCGATTTTTGCAAATATGAAATCACAGAAATGAAAGGTGATGGCGATGGCGCGTGTTTTGCTGATCAACGCAGGTTCCGAAGGACATATCAATCCAACGCTCGGCGTGGTGCAAGAGCTTACCCGTCGTGGCGAACAGGTGGTTTACGTTACAGGAGAAGCATTTCGCGATCGCGTCGAGGCGGCAGGGGCAGAAGTGATCACGTATGATATGGACAAATTTTTGCAGGCATTCCTTGCTGGAGGTCGCACGCTTTGGGCTCGAATGGGAGGACTTTTGCGCACTGCCGACATCGTCATTCCCAGTGTCCTGGAACAGACAAAAGGAAAGCACTTTGATTACATCATTCATGACTCGATGTTCGGCTGTGGACGTTTGCTTGCCCAAATACTCGGCTTGCCGGCCATCAATTCATGTACGAGCTTTGCCTTTCAACAAGATAACTTTGACAGTCTGAGAGATCATCTCTCGCGCCATATTCCCGCAGACATGAATGAACGTGCGCAGCAGGAGTTTCAGCAGTTGGTCATGAGCGTACAAGCGAAATACAATGTGCAAATCGGATCGTCCTACGAGGTTTTCTGCAATCCCGCACCCCTAACCATCGTCTACACATCGAAACAGTTCCAACCCGGTGGGGAAAACTTCGACGACTCGTACAAGTTTGTTGGACCATCCATCGCCCCACGCGCACATGGTCAATTTGATTTCTCTCATATAGACACGGGCAACCTGATTTACATATCACTCGGCACAGTGTTCAATCAAGCAGTGGATTTTTACAAGCTCTGCTTTGCGGCATTTGCGAACACAAAGTACACGGTCATGCTATCCGTTGGCAGACAGACCCAAATAGCAGAATTGGGCGACATTCCTCCGAATTTCACTGTCCACAACTACGTTCCGCAACTCGAAGTGCTGCAACACGCCAAGTTGTTTATCACACATGGTGGGATGAACAGCACGAGTGAAGGCCTTTACTACGGTGTGCCACTGATTGTGCTTCCCCAAAACGCCGATCAACCGCTGATTGCGCGACGTGTGGCTGAAATCGGTGCAGGCATCCACCTCAACCAAGAAGGGTTAACCGTGGATCAGCTCAGAGCGGCGGTGGAGCGCGTACTCAAGGATGCGTCCGTGCGACAGGCATGCGTTGAGATTGGCGATTCCTTCCGCGCTGCGGGTGGATACCAGCAAGCTGTCCAGGAGATCTTTGCGTATAAACGAAGCCTCGGAATCATGGATTAATATCGTCACGCACGGCCTGCACAACCGCCTCCGGTTTTGCCTGAAATACACCCAGACCGAACCAAGGCATTTCCACGCCGTTGTTCAATGTTGTGGTTTCACGAATACTCTGTACCACCGTATGCACCTCCACAAGAATGTCGCCCTCACCGGCAAAAGGCGAGGGCGCTTGATCACGCCAATCGTTATTCTATATAAGCTGATTTAGCACGTGAAGAAATCGCTTGGTTTGTAGATAGTTTCTTGTAGTATACTGACTATATTCCCATCACTTATGTATCTAGCACAGCGCAAGGACAAAATTCGAGAGGTGATCTGGTGAAAGAACCTGTGACGGACTCGAAGACTCAATCTGCATACATCCCTTGTTCAATCGAAACCGTTTTAAATATCATCGGTGGCAAATGGTCTTTTTTGGTGCTGAAAGAGCTGTATACAGGCACGAAAAGATTCAGCGCGCTGCAAAAATCCGTCGTCGGAATCAGTCCCAAATCACTCACGGACACCCTGCGGCACTTAGAGGCAAACGGTATTTTGGCGCGCCAGGTTTATCCGACGGTGCCTGTGACCGTTGAATACTCACTGACCGAAAAAGGCGTCGACTTTCACAGTGTGCTCAAAGAGATGAAGCGCTGGGGCGCAAAGTGGGGACAAGCTGAACTGCCGACACTCGACTGTAAAGATGCTTGACCTAAGGAGACTTGTGAAAAAATCTTCTATTCGTCATTCAATCTGATGCATTTTTCACATGTCCCCCGGATAGTGGGACTGCCCGTACACTGCTGGGTAGTCCCACTGTGATTCTGATTCAGCATATGTGTTCAACTGGACTGATGATAACCCTGGATAAACCCGACAACCATGATGGTGACGATGCTCACGACAAGAAAAATGCCGATGATGATGCCGATCACCATGAGCGTTTTGGTCAGTTTGCGCATTTTCTTCATTTAACTTGACCTCATTCCATCCAGCTCCCTTTGGCAAGTTCCCTTCATATGTACACTTGATTGCGCACGGAAAATTCAGAGGATGGGCTTGGCTCCCTCTTTGGCTTCCTTTAGTATTATATATTGAAGAATGGAGTGAACGAAGTTGAGCCTTTGGCAAGACATATCAGATGAGCTAAATCAGCGAACCCCGTCTCCTCCTCTGCATCCTGAAAGCATTTGGAACGAAACGTTGAGCGAGAAGCTCTGCAACATCTCGTCAAAAGAACTCATCGGTGAAGGCAACCCGTCTGAACAAGTTGCCCAAGCGACCCGCGCCGGTCTGTTACTCTGGAACGACGATCTCGATGCAGCACACGAAATTGTCCAAGACATGCATCAGGTCATCGGCAGTTACTGGCACGCCATTCTGCATCGCCGCGAGGGGGATGGCGACAACGCCAAGTATTGGTTTGCCCGCGTTGGCCAACACCCCATTTTCCCATCGCTGCACCAACAAGCAGCGCAACTGTGGCCAGCGTGCAAGTCATGGGCAAAATGGTCGCCCAACGCCTTTGTCGATGCGGTCACCGAAGCCGTCACATTCGGAGAGGAAAATCATCCATTTGGCGAAGCGTTGCGACAAATTCAGGTAATCGAATTCAAGCTTTTGTTACAGCACGGGCTAGCATGAAGTAAACCGCACTTTCGATTCTTTAATCTACGCCCCAAGGTATGTCAGCATGGCGAGACCAGAGATTACAAATCGACCAGGCCCAGCTTGACGGCGACCAGCACGGCTTGGGTCCGGTCAAACACGTTTAATTTCGCGATAATATGACTGACGTGCACCTTGACGGTTTTTTCGCTGATGCCGAGCTTCGCGCCAATTTCTTTGTTCGAATGCCCCTCCGCCATCGCGGCAAGCACCTGACGCTCGCGCTGCGTCAGCGATTCGACATGGGTTTGTTTGCTCTGCTCACTGGCGACATCCATCGGCAATGTTGCTTCACCACGGGCATATTCCGCTTTTTGCGCCGCAGCCCAAATGTTCTCCTCTATCACCATATGTCCAGCTGCAGCTTGACGAATGCCGCCTAGCAACAAATCTGGCGAGACATCTTTGTGCAAATAGCCAATCGCCCCCGCAGACAACGCATCCAAAGCCGCTTGTTCCTGCTGAAACGAGGTCAACGCCAAAATGCGCACATCCGGTCTTTGCCCATGAATCCTGCGGATGGCCTCAACGCCGTCACAGGCGCCAGGCATGACCAAATCCATGATGACGATATCTGTCTGCGCCCGCTCAGCCATCGCCACGGCATGGTCACCATTCTCTGCTTCCCAGACAATTTCGATGTCCTCCGCCAATTGCAGAAAAGCGCGCAGCCCTTCGCGGACGACAGGGTGATCGTCAACAATCGCAACGCGAATCGTGGTTTCCGGCATCCAATTCACCCACTTGTTTACTCGAATTTAGCCTAAATAGCAGTCCCTCGGTGCACTGTGATGATGCTTCGACTGGCATATCTTATGGACGCGAGACGCCCATCACGTATCGCCGTCCATCAATAAGGCGTCCACACACACACTTGTCCCGACACCTGGTGTGCATGAGAGATTCATACGCGCGCCGACACTTTCCGCCCGTTCGGCCATGGTCCGCAGACCCAATCCGCGCTGCGCGCGCACTTGCACAAAACCTATCCCGTCGTCCTGTATCTGTAAGGAAAGCCGCAACCCGTCTAGCCTTACCGCCACCACAATCGTCGTGGCAGCAGCGTGCTTGAATGCATTATGCAATGCCTCATCCGCGATGGCAAGCAAGGCAGCGCGCAATTTGGCGTTGGGCTCATGCGCCAATTCATCCGGTGCATCAAGCAAAATGCGCACATCGGTTTGCATTTCCAGCGTCCTCACCCGTTTGCGCAAGGCTTGAAGCAACGTTGCGCCTTCTGCCAATGGGCGCAACGTACGAATCAAATCGCGCATTTCGGCCTGGCTTTCTGCCAAGAGCGTCGTCACTCGCGCAAGCGTGTGCGTCACTGCCTCTGATTGCTCGATGCCAGGCATTTGCGTTGTAGCCGTTCTCAGCAGAAGTTGCGCGGAAAAAAGCCGTTGACTGACCGCATCATGCAAATCTGCCGCGATTCTGCGCCGTTCACGCCAATGGGCGTCATGCATTCCCTGCGCATACAATTGGGCATTCACATAGGCAGCAGCCAAGTGCCAGGCAAATGTCTGCAGAACTTCTTCATCCACCCAATCAAACGCATGCGCTAGCGGACTTTCCATACGAACGTGAAAGTGGGTCAGGGGCAACGGCATGGACACCACGCTTTTCGCCTCTGCCAGCAACACGGAAGAAAGCGCCTTATCGATCTCGGCCGTTTCGTAGACATAGGCGTGCGCCTGCGCTGAGTCTGAACATTCAGCTACTGAGATGACCTCTATGTCCTGATTGTCCCCTTCCGTCCCCAGCATCGTGACGATGCCGCAAGCAGGATAATGGAACGCTTCCACAAACGCTTCAACGGCTTGCTGCAACAATTTCTTCGGCGCGGCATGAAGTGTCCAGGCTGAGGCGACGGAAGCCAGTTTGTGCAAACTTGAAGCCCTGGCGCGCTCACTTTGTAGAATGCGGGCGCGATCGACCGCCACAGCGACTTGTTGTCCCACGGTTTCCAAAAAGGAAAGCGCCTCGGCGGTGAATACCGTTCTTCCCGGCGCAGCTACGTTCAGAATCCCCAACGGCTCATCTTTGCTGCAGAGTGGAATGCTGGCGTGAAACCGCAAATCGAATGTGTCTCCCTGCGCATCGCGCAGACGACTGCAGCGCACGATATTCACAGCCTCATTGAGGTTCCCATGGACAAACCGCTCCTGACACTCACACCAACCTGTGCGCAAAGGCTGCTCGTTGCAGCAGGCAAGCGCAGGCGGCAATTTGCTTGCGCCCACCTCGACAAATGATTTGCGGCAGGCGTCATAGCGAAACGCCCAAGCGGTCTTCAACCCCAACGCTTCCCCAAGTTTCGGCAATATCGCCTCCATTGCGGCAGACACATCGTTCGCCTCATTGAGCGCCTCGGCAATTTCCTTGAACACCATCAGCCGATTTGCCTCATTGGACAAGCCGCGTTCTTCCATGACGCCATGCCACTCCCTTCATCCCATTGTCTCACCAGCATATCATTACAAAATTAAATTCGCGTCGCCAAATTCGTGCCAAAGATACCCCTTTGCAACTGCCTCTGCATAGGCGCTGCGCAAATTTTCCTGCGTCGTAAAAGCATATAACATCGCTAAGTGACTTGTATCACTGTCGTGCAAACCTGTCATTAACCCCGTCACAGCCCGTGGCGGTGATTCCGGCGTGATGATAAGCGATGTCCAGCCCGCTTTTGGCACAACCTCGCCATTGGCCAATGTCGCGCTTTCCACCGCGCGCACGACCGTCGTCCCAACGGCGATAACCCGCCGATGGTTGGCGTTTGCCTCATTGATAAGCGCTGCCGTTTCTGCACTGACATGATACCATTCCGGCAAAAACGGATGATCTGTGAGCCTACCCGTCACCTCGTGACTCGATGTTCCCGTATGCAGCGTGATCCCAGCCAGTTTGACGCCGCGCGCCTGCAATGACGCGACCACCCGCTCACTGAAAGGTCGGGCTGCAGAGGGCATCTCAGCTGAACCCAACTCACGGGCAAAAATCGTTTGAAACGCCTCAATGTCAGGTGCTTCTCGCAAATATCCATAGCGGATAGGCTGCCCGATGATTTCCGCCACGCGCCATAAATCGAATGCACATTCGACATACCACAAGCGGCTATGTGGATGAAAATGGCCGATTACGGTGCAGACAACGCTGCCCTGTGGCTTTGTAGACTGCTCAAGTGATTGATGATGGAGCATCTGTAACGCTTCATCATCAATCACCAACTGCTCCCCCGTTGCAAATCGTGTGTCATCTGGTGCGCCCGCGACAGTTCGCCGCTCCACAATGTACAGGTTTTTCGTGATACGACCAGCCAGATGAATGCGAATGCCCTGTCCGTCTGTGGCCAGTCTGACCGGCAAACTGGCTGGCAAGGTGCGTGAATGATTGACTACGACCACATCATCTGCATCAAGCCACTGCGGCAATTGATAAAAAGTGGCATGTTGTCGCTCGCCAGACACTTTGTCCAGCACCATCAATTTCACTTCATCTCGCGACAACCCACGTGTTTCAGGCGTATGTGTCGCCACATTGGGCGGCTGTGGCAAATCGAGCGACAAATTCCAAGCTGTTGTTCCCCCGGATTTCACATGCATCGTCATCAGCGACTCACCTCCACGAGATTGCCATCTTGCACTTGCAGCCGCGCCCCAGAAGGAAACGGCCAAACCTGCTCGCCAAACAGTGGCGCGAACAACGGCATCAATTGTTTGGCTACCATCGATGGTGCGCTCAGTCCAGTCGCGTCCGGATCAGCCGCTTGGTGCATTGCCGTAGCCATATCACCGGGATCGACACTGTAAACTTGAAAATCAGGCATCTCTGCTGCCATCGTCCGATGGAGTAAGTCCATAGCTGCTTTGGAAGCACCGTATATTCCCCAGCCAGGATATCCGCCAATGGCCGCATCGCTGGAAATGGTGAGCGCCAGACTTCGCGTTTGCCGTTGCATCAACGGCGCCGCCAGGCGGAGCAAAGCGAGCGGTGCAAAGACATTGACCTCAAATACATCGCGATCATTTTCCACAGTGCTCTCCAGCACGTGCGGCATAGGCACTTGACCAAGTGTAGACGCGTTATTCACTATGGCATCAATACGACCGTATTGGGCCAATGTCTCTGCCACGAACACTTGTCGGAAAGCTGAATCAGCAATATCCCCGACTAGCCCAGTCACCGGACCAAACGGTTTTAGCATTTGTTCTGCCGCCTCGACAGCAGTGGCCGTACGCGCACAAAAGCCGACTGCTCCTCCCTGCTGCAACAATTCAGCCGTTAAGGCAAAACCGAGTCCCTGACTCCCACCCGTAAGCAAAATGACAGGCGCATTTTCCATCCGATCACGCTTGTTGGCCATCTATGAGCAACCTCCTCTGAATTCGCTGCTTGCTCTGTTTTCAGGCTAACTGATTGAACAGATCCACAGCGCCTGCCAAGTGTCGTATATCCTCTACGACTTTGGATGTATGCGAGACCATCGGTATGCTGGCCAACACGGATGAAACGTTTTGTCCAACGCAAGATAGAATGACACCCCGGAGATAACATGCTACAATGCACAAGTCCAATCATCCGATGTTTGGAGGTTCATATGAAACTACAAAAGACGACGCGATCCTCGTTGGCCAAGCAGATTATTGAACAGTTGGAGTTGTTGATTGTATCCGGAGAATGGCGTGTTGGGGAGCGCATTCCGCCAGAGCCGGAGTTGGTCGAGCAACTCGGTGTCAGTCGCAATACCATCCGTGAAGCAGTGCAAGCACTCATTCATGCAGGAATACTGGAAGCCAAACAAGGAGACGGAACCTATGTGCGGTCATCCAGTCCGTTTGAGGCAGCCATGCTGCGGCGCCTCGGCGCTTCGAGCACGGCGGAAATCATGGAAGTGCGCAGTTGCCTTGAGCGGGAAATTGCCAGTCTAGCTGCCCAGCGGCGGACAGACGCAGATCTTGCCATCATACAAAAACGCTTCGAAGCGCGAAATCAGCGGTACGACAACACCGAGTTGTGGGTGCAGGCAGACATCGATTTTCACCTCGCCATCGCACAAGCAGCGCACAACAGCATCTTGATCGACCTGTACAAACATTTGTCTGAACACATCTACCTGACCATCCGTCCGGCCATTGACGTGATAGAGTTTGTCGAACAGCACACATGCAACCATCGCGCGCTCGTCGAAGCCATAGCCGCACAAGATGCCAAAGCTGCAGAGGATGCAGTCAACAATCTGATTCAGACAACACAGAACGCACTTGCACATCAAGAGAAGGGATCTGCACAAAGTGAAAAAACAAACAACCATTTCTGATACCAACAGGCCGAATGTCGGCTGGCTGCTGTTACTCGGTATCATTTTTGTCGCATTCAATCTGCGGCCAGCCATTACTTCTGTTGGCCCATTGATCAATTCCATCCGCATTCATCTCGACATCTCCAACGGCATCGCAGGCCTGGTGACCACCCTGCCGTTGATTGCATTCGCCGTACTGTCACCACTCGCCCCCCGCATTGGCCATCGCCTGGGGAACGAATGCACCATTCTCCTGGGCATCATCGTGCTGATGATCGGCGTTTTTGTTCGATCCATCGGCGACGCCGCCACCTTGTTTATCGGCACCGCTTTGATTGGTCTTGGTGTGGCGATTTGCAACGTCCTTCTCCCCAGCCTGGTCAAGCATAAGTTTCCGACCAAGGTGGGACTGATGACCGGCATTTATTCAACCTCCATGGGCATCTTTGCTGCGCTTGCTTCTGGCGTCAGTGTTCCGTTGGCCTCGGGATTGCACCTCGGCTGGCAAAAGTCGCTTGTGGTTTGGGCCGCCATTGCCATCATTGCCGCCATCGTCTGGTTGCCGCAATTGCGTTTTCACGACAAAGCCAATCTCATCACACACGTCAATCATGGGCAAAAGTCGATCCTTCGTTCACCATTGGCCTGGAAAGTCACTTTTTTCATGGGGCTGCAATCATTCTTGTTTTATTCGACCATCGCCTGGCTGCCGGATATCCTGACACATGATGGCATGAGCGCTTCCGCGGCAGGCTGGATGCTCTGCCTGATGCAAGTCGTCAGTCTGCCTGCAACGTTTATCACACCGCTGCTCGCGGGACGTCTGCCGAACCAAAAAAGCATTGTGCTGGGCCTAGGCATCCTTTATCTCATAGGTATCACTGGCCTGCTCGTCAGCGGGAGCATCGCGCTCGCTGTGGTCTGGACCATCCTGATTGGCATTGGTCAAGGCTCAAGCATCAGCCTGGCGCTCACACTGCTCGGCCTGCGGACGACCAGCGCAAAACAAGCAGCGGATTTGTCGGGCATGGCTCAATCCATCGGCTATCTGCTGGCTGCAGTCGGACCTGTACTGGTTGGCTTTGTGTTTGATGCGACCAATTCATGGACCGTTCCTTTAATCATTCTGCTCGTTTGCGTTGTGCTCACCATCCTCGCTGGCTTGGGGGCAGGACGAAACGCGTATGTTGATGGATCAACCCCGGCAGAGAAATCCAGGGCTTCTTAAACAAACGTGTATTGAATAACATAGCCAGAGCCGCGAGTCGGCGAAGGACATTTGTCCTTTGAAGACTTACAGTTCTGGCTATTTTTGCACTCGTCTACCTCTGGCTGTTCCAGTGATTTCGGGGCACAAGGCCGTGTTTGATCAGCATATATACACCTTGTCGCATGTATTTGTTTTCGAAGGGCTTACGCTTGGAGATTCGTGTCCTTAAGTTTAACAAGGACATATTGCCTCCTATGATGTTTTATTATTTAGAATTATACTCCGGGATAGGAGGTGGGCGAATGCGTATCGCAGTCATTGGAGGAACAGGTTTTATAGCGACTTACATCGTCGAAAGACTGATAGAACTTGGTCACAACGTCCTTGTGTTTAGTCGCCATGATGTTAATACGCCTCAAGTAGAAAGTCTGATTGGGGACAAGCCACTATGGAGCGGGTGGTTGCTCTAGGCAAACTGTTGGGTTGGACGGGTCAGATCGTCGAAGTTGATTCAGGCTTCCTGCCGGAAAACATGCTTCGGGATTTTCGCATGGAACAACATTGGGTCGTTAGTTCTGATCGCATACGAACCGAATTGGATTTTAAGGAGACCGTGTCGTTTTTCGAAGGTCTACAAAGAACCATTGACTGGGAATTGGAAAACCAGATAAATAACACAGACCAACTGCTCGCAGACTACAGGGTAGAAGATGAAGTATATGCTAAGATTAGCTAATAACGCCACTTCGCAATTTAGCAGGCATTGTCCTTGGATTGCTCGGTATATGGATATTGCTTGATGCTGTTGTGCACTTGTTTCATCGCTGAACTATACAGGTAATGGGGGACTTTAGCTAAGGATCTCAAAGAAACACAATAGCATTGACTTCTTTATATACATATGGCGTCAGGTGCCCCACCTGCAATCAGATCGTAAGGATCTCATTTATTGCCCTCTTCGATGATTACTGAAAACACCCATTTTGAATCATCAAGTTGCAAAATTAAAGCACCATCCTTCCATAGTTCAAAACGCATCTTATTCAGTATTCCTATCCGTTTGTCCAAGTGGCTTTGCTGTTGGATTTCCTCATAAAATAGCAGGTCTCACAAAAGCGAGACCTGCTATTCAAAACGTAACACATTAACTGTTCGACGGAGTCACCGTCCACGTCATGCCGTCCCATGTGCTCGTCAGACCGACTTGGTTCAGAATCTGCTCCACGTACCAAATCGGCATGTATGTGGTCGGCTTACCTGATGACGGATCGACCACTGCTTTGGTGTTTACATTCTGCACCAGCGTCCCGTTCAGGTAGATGCTCGTGTTTCCCGATCCCGCCTGCACGTTCGTCAAGTCCACCTGCGACGAACTCGTCATTTGCCACTGATGACCATTCCACGTGCTCTGAATGTCCATCGACTTCAGCCACTGCATCACGTACCAGATCGGCATATACGTCGTCTGCGTTCCACCCTCGTTACCCACAACTGCGGGTACATTTTGAATTTGGCCATTCCACACAATTTCACGTTCATCCGACTTAATAATATCTATCGGAAGTGTCTGCGTTGAAATCATTCCGCCTGCATCTGTCACCTGTACTGTGATATTGGATACTCCACTCGTCGTCGCTGCCCCAGTGATCTCACCCGTGTTCGAATTAAAGCTGAGTCCAGTCGGCAATGTTCCCTGTGCAATGTGCCACTCGTACGGCGCAGTTCCGCCCGTTGCCATAAGCGTCTGGTCATACGGTTGCCCTACCGTATCCGGCGCGAGGCTCGTCGTCGCGATTGAAGGGTACGAAGTCGGGCCATCCACCGTCAGCACGAGCTGACGTGTTGCCTTTAAATGATTGGCATCCGTCACTTGTACAGTAAATGTATACTGACCGCCTAATCCAATCGGAGAGCCAGAGATGACCCCTTGATTGCTTAAGGTTAATCCTTGAGGTAGGGCGCCATTGGTCACGCTCCATGTGAAAGGTTGTGTTCCGCCAGTTGTAACGAGTTGAGCCGAGTATGGTGTACCGACCTTTGCATCCTCCATGAAAGAAACCGTGTTGATGAACGGAGGAACAGGACCTCCGCCACCGTTGGTCACGGCGGTTGGTTGTTTAAGATATGGATATCCATTGTTGATGCTCGATGATATCCCCCAGGTTTTGACAAAATCCCACCCAGCAGATGTATAAGTGGATTCCGTTTGCATGACCGGTGTCGACTCTCCGGTCACGCCGGATGCGGAGCTGTTGTTGCCAACTCCAAGACTCTGGCCCGTCGCGTCAGTATCGAAATAGGAGTTGTTGATGCTCCCGTTCCCCAGTTCCCCCACCAATCCACCAAAATGAACTGCGGTACCACTATAATTGTTTCTTTGGCCGGTCGAAACCTGCCCAGTTGCGTACACATCCCGCATCGTTCCTCCGGAAACCAACCCGACCGCCCCACCAAAATCCTCTGTTCCGCCAGTAAGATAGTCATCCGTTCCCTGACTTACCGTGGCTGTGGAATACGCATTCTGGATGAGTCCACCATCCTCTTCTCCAACCAACCCACCAACCGATACGGCGAAATCGTTCCCACCGCTGTAAGAATCGTTCTGTACCACCCCATTGACATATGCGTCTTGAATCACGCCGTCTATTTGTAAGCCCACAAGCCCTCCGACTTCATCACCCGGTGATGGAAAATCGGGGCCTGTGACTGACACGTTTACCAAGCCTATATTTTCTACCGTGCCTGTGTTTGAACCAAACAAACCAGCTTCATTGCCAGTAGTATTATTGACTGTAAGATTTTGAATGGTGAATCCTTGGCCGTTGAACACGCCGCCGAACGGAGCGGAGGAATTACCACCAAACGGCAACCACCCCGAATAATCCGTAAGGTCAATATCGTTCATGAGTTCAATGTGGGCATTCAAATATGTAGTATTCGATCCTGCTGAAATCACACTACTCTGGTTCTCGTCAATGTACACCAGTTGATTGAGTGTTGAAACTTGCACCCAGCCGTTCACTACGGGCGGCGCAGCCAATGTACCTGCTAGCGCGGTGGGCATGAATACGCTAAACCCTGCAGTTATCAGCAATACGCCTAAAGAGGTTTCAAAGGAGCCACGAATTACTTTGCTTACTGAAATATTCACAATTTCACCATCCTTGATAGATTTTAAATGCTCGTTTAAAAATGGACTATGGTATGCACGCGAGAGGTCAGTGCAAACCACATAGAAGAAATAAATTGAACAGCGTGTTGTAGAAGTTTCCCAAACGCTCATTCCGAATTCCCATTCTACTTAAATGTACTAATCATATCACCCTTCGTGGTGAACACATACGCATACAATCATGTCTGTTCGATATTGTAGCAAATCCTCTCAATGACATCCGATCTGCTTTAACCAGGGTACCGCTAACAAGACGTGAAAAAACATATTCTAATCCAAATTCCGGATGTAAAACGCAGTATCACTCGTCCAATTATCTTGGCTCATAAAAAATACGAGCCCAATAGGTCTCCGCATATTTCCTCAAAAATTTCCATTCTTCTCAATGGTGATTACGAGAATTCTTCTCAATTACGAACAATCGGTCTTACAGCGGGTATCGCGCTATTGAACAAAACAAAAGGAACCAGTGGCATTTACAGCCCTAGTTCCTTTTGTGTCTCGTGGTGCTACGAACAGTTTCACCAGTTGTTCAAGACAAAATACTACATGCCAATTCGTACATCACCAACTCCCCAGGCGCGCGAATATTCATCGTGTCGCCCTGAGTCATTATTTTTTTCATTCGAAACAATTTACATGTCTCATTTGACGAACAATTCTCATGCGTTCCGCAGCCTCCAACCATGGCATGACGAAATTCAACGTGTCAAAAACATCGAGAACACTTGAGTTTTCATAGATCTTACCTTCTATTTTGTCGTTGTTAATGTACTTTTTCACCCACACATACCATCGATTATCCTTCTGAACGATTCCTGCCTCATCAGACATCGTCCATATTTCGCTTCCTGAATAGCGAATCTTCTCTAAGGTTTGTTGAAATTGTGCAATCGCAAGTGCTACTGGATTCCCCATACAGTAAGCAATCAAAGTTCGCCCCATACGTACCAAGTGTTTCATGATTCGGCTCCTTTGCTATGCAATGTTGGAATTTGATCCATGAATCCACCCTATTCCCTGCACCTTTAAAAAACATTGAATATCAGGCGAAGTCGTTCCAAGTCATATAAAGTTCACAAGATTGATTGTTGCTTGTAGTGAAACAGGCACTAGGAATGTTGAACGACCATTCATCAAATAAGAATCATATTCATGTGCACTTGACACTGTTTTTCACCGCAGAGACCCTCATCCAATACCTGCTTTGGGAACCACTGCATAGATCATGGATAATAACATGATAAGTAACTCGCCAATTCTGAAAGATTCTGGATTTGCAGAACATCTTCAGAGCGATGTTCCATAATGCCTTTACGGTTCAGCCATATGCCTTTCATACCTATCTGCGCACAAGGCAATATATCACTGACGTAATTATCGCCGATATAGACACAATTATCTGGCGATACATCTGCACGTCCGCATGCAGTTTGAAAAATCGCTACATCCGGTTTCGCTACGCCTACATCTCCAGCTGTGACGACCAACTCAAAACAATCTCTGATGCCCATCTTGATTAACTTCGAGTTCTGTTGATCGAAATCTCCATTGCTTATGACCCCTAAGCGTAGACCTTCGAGTTCCTTGAGGCAGGGGATCACATCGTCAAAAGGTCTCCAGTTATCCTGAAAATGAGTGAGGTACACATTGAAAATCGCTAGTGCTTCCGTGTCATTCAGTTTGAGGCCGACCAACCCGAATAGCGCTTTGACTCGTGCTATTTTCTGTTCTTCAAATGTTAACTCGCCTGACAGATATCTAGTAAAATGTCGTTTTCCGATCTCACACCATTGGAAATAAAATGCTGACTCATTGTGATCAAAATGAGTGCAATACATTTCAAAAAGCGCTTTAACTCCGAGATATTCTGACGCCTTGAAGTCCAATAACGTCTCGTCGACATCAAAAAAAATCATATTACTTCTCCTGAATTTAACGGCTCAATGTGATCTGGTTCAGGCATGGTTTCAAACTGTACCGCTTTTATTCGAATCGCCCCTTGAATGAGGGCCTTCGAAAGTCGGTGTCCACCGTCCATCAAATATCCATCGGCATTTAGGATGATTGGATAAGAAAGATCCGCTTCCAGTATACGCCTACAATGGTCGGCCACTTTTCGAACGGTTGGAATATGCCTATCTCCGAACCAGCAATCTTGATCCAACTCTTTAATCGAACTGACTTCAATTTCTTTCACGGGCAATTCCTTGACAAGGTCCCAAAGTCTTTCCGTCAACCAGATGCACCTGCGTCCGGCAATGATACGTGAATGCGTCTGTGGCAATTCTCACCCTCCTTATTCCAACGTGTTCTACAAATACTTCAACAAATTGCCGAGAATCACGGCATACCCATTTGCCCACATGTGAATCCCATCGACGGAATATTCCGCTCTCAAATTCCCCTGCTCATCAAACAGTCCTTCGTTCACATCGATAAACTCACAACCATGCTGCAAAGCCAGTTCCTCGATTGCCTCATTGGCTTCGCGAATGGCTGAATTGGTGCGCGTCTTAAAGAGTAGCGACTTTTGCGCTACATCTATACCCGGGAAGTCAGCATCTGCGTTCACGGGATAATAGGCCATCACGTACACCTTGCAGTTGGACAATCTCCCCGAGATTTGTGTCAGGATGTTATCATAGTTGGAAACGAGCCGCGATAGACTGTAATCCCCGTCAGCTGAAGCGATGTCATTCGTGCCAATATTGATGAACATCTTTGTAGGCTCCAATTCGAAGATGCACACTTCCATGTGCTGCAGTAAGTCCGCTGTCACAAAACCGCCGATGCCACGATTGTAGATGATGCGTTCCAAAGCCAACGTGTGCTGCATTTCGTGAATTGGGAACTGCTCCATGAGTGAAGAGCCGACAAACAGAATCTGCCCTTTCTTCGCAAAGCGGTTCAGTATTTTGTAGTTCGTGATTAACACTGTACGTCTTCCTCATTCCTGCTCAATCGCAATATTTCCTGATTAGCATCTACAGCTCATGCACGGTAACTTCACTGCGGACCAGGAACCGGAAATTGTATCCGGACTGACCGACGCCCTTGGAGATATAAAATGTCCCCAATTCATTTTGATGAACGCCTTTGTAAACGCCTGAAGCGGCTAAAGGCCCCATATTTTTGAGTTGAAACAAAAAAGGGATATTAAACTGCTTTCCATGCAAATGCCCAGCAAACAGATAGTCAAATCGCTGTTTCATATAAAGCGTGATGGTTGGATCGTGTGTCATCACGACAATGGGCTTCCCTTTTTCAACCGCTTGAAACGCCGCCGCTTCATCACTGTGGTCCGAATCAAAATCGTCGATGCCCACCAGATTGATTTTGTCCAATCTCGCCGTCTGATTGACCAGCACCGTGATGCCAAACTCGTTGAGCAGGCGCTTCAACTTGGATGGCTGCGGCAGGAAATAATCGTGATTGCCCAACACCGCATAAGCGGGGACTTGTGTGCTCTGAATCATTTTCAAGAAAGGCGCCAGCAGGACAAAAGATGAATCTTTATCCAAGTAATCTCCCGTGAGACAGATGAAATTTGGATGCTCGCGCTGGATGACTGCCGCTAGCGCGCTCGGACGGATGCGATTGCGTTCTACGTGCAAGTCGCTGATTTGGAGGATTTTCAGTCCAGTTCCCAGCGGAATGCGCACACGCTCCACTTTCAGCCACCTTGTCGGCAGGACGGCGGTCAGATAAAACACCGCCAGCAGCAAACACAGACCAATTACTATCCAAGTTACATACACGCTCATCAGCACCTTGTTCAAAATGACTTATTTTGCGACTGTAGGGCGTTGCTCCAAAGGCGGCTGCCAACGACGGTGTTTATCCATAGGAAGAAACAGTGTGCACAACGCCGCCAAAGGCATGATCCAGACAACCCATTCCAGCGTCAAGCGCAGGCCAATGCTGTCTGCCAAATCCCCCAGCAGCATCGTGCCAATCCCACCTACGCCGCCAGCAAAACCAATCAACAGACCGGAAACCATGGCGATATTGCCCGGCAACATCTCCTGGCCGTACACGACCGTAACGGCAAAGGTCGACAACAGGAAAAAGCCAAGCGCGGCGAGATCGACCAGAAGCAAAGACTGCGGTAGATAGGGCAACAGCACAGCGAGTGGGGTGGAAACCATCATCGACATGCGAATGACATTGCGCTGACCGACTTTATCTGCCATCGGTCCACCTGCCATGGTGCCAAAAGCGCCGAACAACAAGAAAATAAACGTGTACAGCCAAACATTGGCTGTGAGCACCCCGTAGAAATGTATGACGTATAACGGAACAAATGTGGTGATGCCAGAGGTGATCCAAGACCGGACAGTCACAACGGCAACCAATAATGTGAGTCCACCCTTCGACGCTTTCCCCTGGTTGGCTGCAGCAGACGTCGCCGCACTCCGATTTTTCCGATACTCGGACAAACGTGTGGAAAACCAACGTGCCAGCGTGATCATCATCACTGTCGACAACACGCTCGGCAACATGAACCAGATGGTCCCGTTCATCCCCACATGCCCGAGGAACAACAGCGCCAAGGCTGAGAGCGCAATCCCCGAATTGCCGCCAACCTGAAAGACAGATTGCGCCAAACCACGTTTATCCGCTGCTGCAAAATAGACAGCCCGGCTCGCATCCGGGTGAAACGCGGCTGAACCGATGCCGCTCAACACCACTGCTGGCAGCAACAGCAGAAAAGAAGGCGCAAATGGAATCCACACCAGCCCCAAGCCCAATGCCAAGGCGCTGAATGCCAGCAACCACGGGCTACCTTTTTTGTCTGAAATATAGCCAAATATCGGCTGGACCAAAGATGAGGACACGCTCGAAGTCATGGTCAAAATACCAACCTCGGCATAAGACAATTTGAATTGAACAGCAAGTAACGGCAGAATGGCGGTCAGTACGCCATTCAAAAAATCATTGATGAGATGGCCCGCAGCCATGATGGAAATGACTCTTTTGTTCATTAGATTATTATCACCTAAATTACACATGATATTTTTATGTCATAGAATCTATGCTACCCTGTAAATGAATCAGCACCCTGGTGCAACGCCCATCCGCGATGCCTTGACTGACTGGCATCCTCATGACGCTGTTGGTACGGGACGCATCACACATGGCGGTCTATCGAACTTTTTTGAAGGGAGCGTTTCCCGATGTTCCGCATTCACCGTTTCGTTTGAACAGCTCAAACGATGCATGGGGGATATCAGGAACATTCCAATCATGAAAAAGAAAATCTTGCTCGTCTCATACCATATGCCCCCGGTCCTCAATGCAGAGTCCATCCTCGTCTGGAAAACCATACGTGAACTGAGCCTTCACTATGACATAGATGTCTTGACAGCCCGTGGACAAAGGCGGGATCGAACCGATGCGCAAATGTCCCTGCCCGCAAACGTCCATGTCGTCCAAAGCCGGGCGTGGAAACCCTGGAATGCGCTTGCAAGCAAAGCGCTGACAAAAGGGGTGGGCTACTTTGCTGATGAAACGTATCTGTGGACGATGCAAGCCCGCGCAAATTTTGCGCTGTTCCGGCACTGCGATGTGATTTACAGCCGCTCCCAACCTGCAGCGAGCCATATTCTTGCATATCAAATCAGGCAGAAATTGCGCAAGCCTTGGGTTGCCCAGTTTAGTGATCCGTGGACCAACAACCCATACCACCAACATCACAGCCCATTCCGCAAAGCGTATGATCGTCTTTGGGAACGCCGTGTCATTCAGCATGCGGATGTTCTGATTTTTCCGACCAAAGAAATACTGGGTATGTATACTGATACATACAAAACAAATGACATCACAAGAAAAAGTTTGCTCTTACCTCATCATTACGTACCAGAACTATTTCAAGCAAAGAGAAACAAGCCCGCCGACGGCAAATCGCCCGTCACCTTTGCCTACTTTGGCGATTTTTATGGCAAGCGGTCACCAGCTCCGTTTCTTGCTGGATTGCGCGAAGTCATTGCGCGCCAACCGCATCTGGCGGATGGAATCCAAGTGCGTTTTTTCGGCAATGTCGAGCAGAAATTCACCGATATGCTGGCCAAATCTCCCTTACCCGTCCAACAAGCGAAGGTTTCCTATTTCGAGAGTTTACAACGGATGGCCGAGTCAGATGTCCTATTGCTGATTGACGCCCCTTCGGCGAACGGGATCAATCCGTTTCTCGCATCCAAGCTGATTGACTATTTGGGCGCGGGAAAACCCATTTTGGGCATCACAGACCTCATAGGCACCGCATCCGACATCTTGCGCAAATACGGTCATCACGTGGTCAGCCCCCACGATCAGGAAGGCATCGCTTCTGCTATCCTAGAATGTCTCAGCAACCGCGACGCGCATTTCATGCCACCAGTCGAATTCACCACGGAAGCAGTCATTGGCCGTTTGGCGGAGAAGATGGCCAAGCTTTGATTTGACCATCCTCCACCAGCGCTCGTGTTACTCAGGCTTCACGCCGACAACCAGCCCACGGTTGCCGTGCAAATGGACACATACGGCATCCATGCCGATTTGTTTCAACCAAGCCAAATGCTCATCCAACAGTACCGGATAATCCCCGCGTCCAAGCACGATCCGCTCATGATCCGCAAAACTTTCGCCTTCGTGCTCTGCCACGGTGGATTGGTACAGAGCATCCTGACGCTGCCAGACATGGTGCAGGACCTGCCAGACATGCGCATTCTCCACACGCATCCGATCAAGCAAGAGAAATGCGCCGCCTGGCTCAAGCAATTCGTAAATTCGGCGATAGACGGCTTGCATATCCTCGCGCGCCAAGTGGTGCAGCGACTGAATGGCGATGACAAATTGATAAGGATGTGAAGGCAAGATGAGAGAAGGGAAATCCGCCAAGTTGTACTGTATGGACTCAAATCGGTCCGAATAGGCAGTTAAACGTTCAGCGGCGATGTTCATCATCTCACGTGAGCCATCCACTCCGACAATGCGCGCTTGTGGAATACGCTCGAAGATCAACTTCTCTACTTGGCCAGAACCGTATCCCAAGTCGAGCATCCATGTGTTTGGCCGCATCATCTTCTCCAAAAGGGTAACTAAAATATCCAATTGTTCGCCGCGAGACGGATTGTGTTCGCTCCCCTTCGCATCCCAATTTCTTGCCACATCTCGATTGCCCCAGTCCTGTGCCATGTGCCATCCTCCCATTTTCCGCTCTAGACGCTCATCCACATCGTGGATGAAACTTCCGTTGGCGCGCTTTGATGGTGCGCCACTTTGATTGATTTGTGTGTCTAAACGATAGCGACAATACTGCAACCGACAGTCCAACTAGTATTGTAGCGCATATCTATACGCCCTAAAAACAAAAGCTGCCAAACAGCGTTCGGCAGCTTCAACAGTCGATTGCGTTGTATTGTGATACAGTCTATCAATTAGCGAGAGTAAAACTCGACAATCAACGTCTCGTTGACCACAATCGGAACCTCTTCCCGATTTGGCAGACGCTCCAACACGCCTGTATTCGTGTTTGCGTCAAATGAGAAATAAGGCGCCGATGCTGGACGACTTTCAAGGCTTTCGCGCACGACCGGGATCTGTTGGCCGCGCTCTGTCAATCCAATCACATCACCAGGCTTAACATGATAAGAAGCAATGTCCACTTTTTTGCCGTTCACAGTCACATGGCGGTGGTTGACCAATTGACGAGCGCCATCCAATGTCTGGGCAAAGCCGAGACGATATGCGACGTTGTCCAACCGCGTCTCCAGCAAGAAGACCAAGTTGTCACCCGTGATGCCCGTGCGGCGCGCAGCTTCCTCGTAGTATTTGCGGAACTGCTTTTCCTGTACGCCATAGATATGGCGCAGTTTCTGCTTTTCAAGCAACTGTGTGCCATACTCGCTGCGACGCGTGCGTTTCGTCGGGCCATGCTGGCCTGGCGGATAAGGACGCTTGTGCACAGGGCATTTTGGCGACCCACACAATGGTTGTCCAACTGTACGACATAGTTTATGTTTAGCTCCGGTTCTTCTCGACATGAATCCATCACGACTCCTAATGTTGAATTTTGCTTACATCTTGTTCTATATCGACTGCACACCATGCTTGGCGTAAATCTTCACATGTCGCAATTTCTAGACCTTCGCTGCGCAAAGTGGTCAACTCCAATTCAATTTCTTCGATCACTGCGCATAACATGCTGACAACGTCATTCGAACTCATGTCTTGACATGGTTCTGTCGAATCAAACAAGACGACAGGCCGCATCGCCTTCCCTATTCTGACATATACATCGGCGCGAATCCAGAGCTCTCCTTCGAGACTGCAAATTGCCTGAAATATCACGTCAGAAGAAAACTGAACGCCAGACATGACTTCATTCACACAAGTCTCCAACCCGAACCGCTTCGCCGAAGATAACGCCATGACCTTATCGCTTAACTCTGTTGGAAATGCGATTTGCTTCACCAATTGTTCAACTTGCTTGCGAACGAACAAACGCTCACCTTCTTACAGCGTTGAATCTATACATGACTAATTTAATCAACTTTGCACGAATCTCATCATATCGCTTGCAGAAACAATTTGCAATAGCGGAGCGGACTGATGGCCCTGATTTCGCCCCTCTATCCACATCACAGCATAGCTCTCGGTGATCATGTCCAAGCTCTGCCTGCGGATGGCTGTGTGCCAAACTTGCCCCAATGGCGCTGGATTCACACGCTTGGACACACACCGGGGCACATTTCCCTGTTCTGCGACCAAGACGGCGCGCTGATTGCAGGCGATGCGTTTACGACCGTAAAACAAGAGTCTACGCTCGCTGTCTTGACGCAGGAAAAAGAAATTCATGGGCCATCAAAATATTTCACGACCGATTGGGAAGCAGCGGTCAATGACTGACCGCCACGCGATTGATGCTGAATTCCCGATGCCCGAGAATCTCGGCCTTCACTTTGTCTCCAGAGGCGACAGAGATGATGTACTCGTAAATCGATTGTCCGGCTTGTTCAATCGATGTCTTCCCTAATAACACATCCCCTAAATCAATGTCAATGTTGTCTCTCATTCTCTGCGATGTTCTCGGATTGGCACACAACTTGACGACCGGCGCAACGGGGGAGCCTGTCGGTGTGCCGCGCCCTGTCGTGAAACAGACCAGTTGTGCGCCCAATGCCAACATCCCCGATACACACTCAATGTCATTGCCGGGCGAATCCATGAAAAATAGGCCCTTTCCTGTAATCGGCTCGCCGTACTCAACCACGCCTTCCAATGTGGCCGTTCCGGCCTTGCTGATACAGCCAAGCGATTTTTCTTCAATCGTGGTCAACCCACCTGCGATGTTCCCTGGCGATGGGTTGCCGCCTCTCATATCAGCGCCTGCATGCGCTACCGCCTGCTCAAACCGGTTCACACAAAAGAGCAATTTGTCCGCCACAGCCTCTGATCTCGCGCGCTGTACGAGAATGTGCTCAGCGCCGATGATCTCCGTCGTCTCGCTGAAAACAACGCTCCCGCCAGCCTGCACCATCAGATCCATCGCTTCACCGAGCGCCGGATTGCACGCCAACCCCGAAGTGGTGTCCGATCCGCCGCATTTACTGCCGATGATCAATTTCTCCACACCAACTGCTTGGCGCGTTTCGTCTTTGATCATGCGCACAAGTTCTTGCGCCAATTGAATCCCTTGTTCGATGGCGCGAATGGTCCCGCCGCACGTTTCCATGACAATGGTGCGTATCGGTTTCCCTGTGCTTGCGATGGCTGAGGACAATGCCGCAGCAGGAATGGTATCCTCCTCGCGCACACCAACAACCAAAACGGCGCCGACATTCGGATTTGATCCAACGCCCGCGAGAATGCGAAATGTCCGCACTGCATCGACCGCATCCTGTATCCCACCATGTTCATGCGTCAATGCCACAGTCCCCGATACAAGTTTCTGAATCCGCATCGCCACATGATTCGCATTCACACTCGTCGGAATCACAAGGACGTGATTTCGTATGCCCACTGCGCCATTTGGGCGAACGTATCCCATAAAGTGATCGATCATCATACTTTCCTCCCCAGTTGCATCCCATCAGCCAAACATCACCAAAAGGCCACACATTCACTTATAGGCTGATGCCGATCCGATGAATGGCAAACTCCTCGTGGCCAAGCAGTTCCGCAGCGGTCAGTTGACCAGATGCCACCTTCAACAAATGGTGAAACAAAGATGCTCCATCTACCTGTCCGTCGACGGATGAAATTGTATAATCGACGTGATCGCGCCAGATTTCATCCACATTTGCCGTTGATACTTTCACCACGGGCATCACCGGATTGCCCACCGGCGAACCGCCATCGCTGAAGAACAAAGCGACATTCGCGCCGCCTGCCGCGTACCCAGAAATACATTCCACGTCACTGCACGGTGAATCCATGAATTGCAACCCGCCGCCGCTTATCTGTTCCGCGTACTGGCGCACACTGGCAATGGGCATGTCAAACACATCCGGATAGGCTGGGGCAACAAGTGTCGGCGCGTAGGCGCGCACACGCTGCATAGCAGGTTCAGCAACATTGATGAGCAGTTCTTGTCTTTTCGTCATTTGCTGGCGAAGCTGCTCAAGCGCTGGAATCTTGGTGTCCTCCACACTGTGCATCACCTTCTCCAACTCCCCCATGCACACACCGCCGCCTGCGCTGCAGATGTCTCGTACAAGCTCGACCAAATCTGTCGCTGCCCCTGAAAAACCGTCGAGTCCGTCTCCCCACTTTACGGCAAGGCGCAAATGTTCGATGCCCACCGACTCTCGTTGTAGCGCTTTGACTTGTTGACTGATGGCATTGGCCGCCTTGATGCCTGCTTCAATCGCCTTGACAGAGCCACCGACATCCTGAATGCGAATAAATGCCGCGGGCTTGCCTGACTGCGCAATTACCTGCGCCATCGCTTCCCCATCGACCACTTCACAGCCCAGGCTGACCACAAGCACGCCAGCAACATTTGGATTCATGCCAAGTCCTTTCAACATCCGTGTCGTTTGCGCTGAATCAGCGCCAATCTGACTACAGCCGTGCTGATGCGTCACAGCGATGCAATTTTCTACCGCTTCGGCGATGCGCTCACAGACCACCGAGGAGCACAGTACAGACGGCAACACCAAAACATGATTTCGCGTCCCGACAGATCCATCTGCGCGCACATAACCCATAAATGTTTTGGCGGTCAATTCGTTTCATCTCCTTGTGATAAATCGCCACGTCCGCGAATGCCTTCGACATTGTGAATGTGAACATGATGCCCTACAGCAATCGCCTGCGTACACCGACCGATGACTTCCCCGTACTTGACAATGAGTTCACCGGGCGAGATATCTGTGATGGCGACTTTATGACCAAATGGGATAGCCTCGTGAATCGCAATACACTGCTCCTCTCCCTGCACAAAAAAGCGCGCATCCTCGCCAGCGCTCAAATCGCGCAACGCTGTGGCTACGTTGTCTTGTTGTGATATTAAAAGAAGCTCACGCATTGGTGTCTCCTGTTTGATTGGCAAATTTAACACCCGCTTTCACCGAAAAGGTTTTCATCTTTTGACTGATCACGTTCACCCCCGGCTCCATCGCCAAATGATGCGACATGTTCAGTTTTTCTGAAGCAATTGATGCTCTGCTCAACTGGCGCCAATACTTGATCCACTTTAAAATGTGCAAGCCTCGCAAGAATTTATTTAGCTTGAAAAGCATGCATAAATTTCATTCT
>NZ_JBHUCX010000013.1:0-26211 GCF_042678105.1 Alicyclobacillus fodiniaquatilis | reverse complement strand
CGACTTGTTGCCGCCTCATTCAATGGCGGCAACAAGTCGCTCCACATACTTGCGCATAAAAGAATACATACCCAAAATCCCCGCCAAAAAGATGGCCGCAAACAGAACGTCCACCACCAACCAGGAAGCATGTGCCTTATAGCGCAACAGAAGCATCAGCCCTAGCAAAATCCCCATCACAATGAGAATCCCCAGATTGGAAACGCCGTTTTTGAACCCTTTGATGACATTTCGCTCGTTGGTCCACTTCAAATTTGGATAAACAAAATCCAGCAACAACGCGCCACCATTGGCAGCTAGACAACCAAGCCCACCCAAGGCGAAAGTGAACAGGAGATAATACCACGTTGGATGAAACATCACAAACTCCAGCACACAGACAATGATGACCGACACAAGCGATACGACATTGGCAAAGCCCCATTTGCTCGTCGCCAATTGAATCGGCGTGATGGGCAGCGATTTGATATAGGAGAATTGCATGCCTTCGCGTGAGATGGCCGACGCGGCCACATTGTTAAAGCAACCAATCACCACTGCGATGGCCACCGCACATATCCCCACCAGATTTCCCCCGATATGTGCATGCCCATGTTCAACCGCCAAACCAGTGTGTGACTTGTGCTGGAAAGTGGAAAACAACGCGACAACCAGTGGTACAAACGTGCCAGACAAGGCGTTCAAACTAAATACAGGTGAACGGAAAAACAATCTGAACTCCTTGACCAACAATGCGCGCTGCAATGAACGAACGGGATCGCCAACAACCGGCACCGCCTGCCGTTTTGTACGGCGGGAAACCTCGGAACCACCGATATAGCCGCTGAAAAACAAATACTGCGCCACCAGGATGCCCACTGCACAGGCAAGCGCAACCGACAACAGCACCCACACCCAATTGACAAGCCCGCCATGCAGCCATGGCAATGTCACACTGTTCGTCTCCCAAATTACAGGGGGAAAGTAGCGCCCAACCGCATGCAGCATTCCATTTGGACCAGTGAGCAATGTGATGATCTTCGACGGATTTTCAAATTTGTCTGTCCAATTTTGGCGGACGGCAATTTGAATGGCGATGACGATGAGGATGCCAAGGAACCCACTGACAAAGCGAAACTTGTCGCGAATCCGCGGTACGTTGGTCACTCGCATCAACAGCGCAGATATGACAAAAGCGAGGACAAGCGGAATCACGGGCACCAACAGGAACAAGGCTACAAGGCCAATCCACGTCTCTATGCTGGCGCGATGCACGCCATAGACAGCAAAGGCCGCGCCCACCACAAATAGATTGAGGACCAACTGTGAGAGCCAAAGGGCGCAAAAACGCGCGGCGACAATCAGCCAGGGTTGAAGCGGCAACGGCAGGAAACTGCGTAAATCAGTGGACAAATAAACGGTTGAAATCGCCGTGATGATGCCGAACAGAAGTGAACTGCACTGCATGACTAGAATGGCCAGGGCCACCACGAGTGTTTGCAAATGAAAGTGCGCCAATCCGTCGTACAGCTTATCGAACATCGTATATGTAGTGACCAGCAAACTGCCGAAACAGAACACCAGCAGAACAAGGGCAATGAGCAGTCTTGAACCTTGGCGCCGACCATTGTCGCGCTTGCGGACGCCGTTGTAAGACAAGGACAGTTTGACGAGTGTCATAAAAGCGCGCAATTTCATCCGTTGGTCAACTCCAAGAACAGTTTTTCCAGGCTGGAATCGTTGGCCTCTCCTCGCAAATTGCGCAGTTCTTCCACAGTGCCAGAAGCGATGATCCGCCCGCCATGAATGATGATGACCCGGTCGCAAACCCGTTCTGCCACGTCCAGTCCGTGTGTGCTGAAAAACGTGATCTTCCCCTCGTCGCAATGCGCGCGCATCTTCGCCTTGAGCGTCGCCGTCGCTTTCGGATCGAGCCCCACCATCGGTTCATCCAACATCCAAACGAGCGGATCGTGAATCAGCGCCCCAATGATGGAAACCTTCTGTTTCATGCCGCGCGAATACGAAGAGATTCTATCGTCGAACGCGCCCTCCATATCAAAAGTGCGCAGCAACTCCGGCAAACGTTTGTCGCGATCCGCCTGTGAAACCCCATACACATCCGCCATAAAGCGGACATATTCGCGCCCTGTCAGCCGCACGAACGGATCTGTGGAATCCGGCACATACCCAATCAGACGCTTGGCCTCGACCGGATTGCGCAACACATCGACGCCGTGGATTGTAATTTTCCCCTTGTCCGGTTTGGTGATGCCAACCAACATGCTGATGGTCGTGGTTTTGCCGGCCCCATTCGGGCCTAAGAAACCGACAATCTCCCCTGGCTGTATGGAAAAAGTCAAATCATCCACAGCAGGCTTGTTCGATTTCCCGTACGTTTTCGTGACGTGATCGACAGAAATCATGGCAAACTCCTTTTGACACATTTTCGTACAGTTATTGTACCGTTTTTTCAGAATATGTTCTGCAATTTCTCACTTAGGGGTCATGCGTGGATGCAGATTGCTCTAAACCATATCGTGAAAATGGCCAAGAACTAAACTGAATCGTCGGTGGATATACTGTTTGTGAGGTGAAAAAATGAACAGTATTGACACTTTTGACAATAAAGGCGATGATGATGAGAAGGATGGTGAAAAAACAATGGCGCTCCCTGCAACGAATCAACAATTGAACCGTCATTCAAGTTGGGTAACAACTGGGCAGGCAAAGAAGATGCTGGGTGTCAGTTCTGTGAACACAGTCAAACGTTGGGCCGCTGAAGGAAAATTGGTGGCACAGAAATTTGATCAATCTGGCTGGATGCGGATTTCGGTCGATTCAATTGATCGTTTACTACAATCTTCAGATGCAAATGTAAAAACATTTCAAAACCTGAAAAAACGACTTGATGCCACGTCTGATCTGGATTTTGAGGTGACAGAAGAAGATGCCTCTCTGATGTCGGATCGTCAAATGGGTACATTACCGTGGGAGAAGTAAGAGTATAGATGAAAAGAAACAAAAAATCACATCGGTTCTAAGTTTCGGATGAAGGACACCTCATATGCCACTAGTCTGATGACTCACAGACTTGGTACAGGTTTACTCTCCACGAGCGCTTTAAATCTCTCATCAATTGAATGGACGCTGCGATCTCGACCCGCCTTGGTTGACACGCTCTCCTTGCAATCCAAGCTGAACAAGGTCTACTTGACTCTTGCCGCCGCTTGGGAAAGAAAGCGCAGTTTTCAAACGGACTGACGCATTTCAATTGACTTGTGTTCTGTATCTAAAACGATTGGTCTCACATCATCCTTTGAAACAAAGACCTCTTGTCCGTCAGATCCAATGCAGTAAGCAATCGGAATGGATATCCCACAATTCCGATATGAACCATCGGCATGACTTGCGCCGATAATCATAGTCCTATACTCGATTGCGATTCGCTTTGCTTCAGTTATCCATTCATTGAATTGCTCATCACTGAACATTCCAACTCCAATTGGATGTGCTACAAAATCTGTTCGATTTATCCCCAACTGGCCGAAGCCTTCAAATCCTTGTAACAATTCGACGCATAAAAGATAACCGATAGTGACACCGTTCGATTCAACGCGTGAGGGACTAAAAAGGAGATCACCCATGGGGCTTTTCGCTCTCTCTAGGATTACTTTTCCGATTTTATCAATGACTAATGCACGATCTTTTTGATTTTTGTCCCTGTAACCAGTAATGATTCCAACACCAAATTTACGTGCCAAATTACAGGCGTCCTGAACTAACCCTTCATTTGCTATGTATCCCTCTGGGAACAAAGCCCAATCTAGCGACGAGTGGTTACTCAATGCGTCTTCGAGTTGGGTGGTACCAGTTTCATGGATCGGCTGGCATACGAGAATTCTCATTCCACACGCTCCTAAAAGATAATGATGACAGTATGTAGGGATGAAATATTTATTTCCACATATCAACAAACCATCCCTACCTGCCATCTGAATATCAATAAATTCTGTACACCATTTCCACACAAGATTCTACACAACTGCAAATGACCACAGAACCGCTGATTTCGATTGCCATGCGACCAACTTGTGAAACAAAAAGGCTTCCCCAACCTCAGGGAAGCGCCGATTTCTTTCATCTCCATTTTCTCGATCCCGCCCGCTTCAATAAGCAGGCTTTGTCTTTGTTTGTTCACCTTCTGCGCCATCCGTGGACCTCCTGATCCCCTGGAAGCGCGCATTCCCTATCCAGAAGACAAACAGAAGGGCCAAAATTGCCGGAATCAGATCCCACAACAAGGCATGTGTCACGGATGTGGACAAAGCGGCGCTCAATTTGGTCAAAATAGGCGCCGGAATATGTGCCCGCGTCGCAGGTTGCAGCATGGCGTGCGGATCCATCTGCGCCAAGCTTTTTGCGGCTTTGCCCATATTCCCGAGTTGGTTTTGCACCTCATGCGAGAACAAATCTTTTTGGATGACGCCAAAGACGGTAATACCGACGGTCATGCCCAGTTCGCGCACAAACGAGTTGGTCGAACTGGCCGCTCCCCGCTGCCGCTCATCAAAGTGGTGCATAGCGCCCATGCCTATCACGGAGAACGACGGCCCAATGCCGAGACCGACAATGGCCATGTATACCATCACCTGCCATGTCGAGCTGTGCACTGTCAAGGTGGTGAGTAAATAAATACCTAGGATAAAGACGATACCTGAACCAAATAAAATGTTGCGGTACGGCATCTTGTTGGCCAGAGCGCCCCCAACCGGCGCTGCAATCGAGGTTCCGAGCATCATCGGCAATAATTCCAAGCCAGCGTTTGTCGCAGATCCGCCAAGCACTCCTTGGATGTAAATCGGAATGTAAATCACCGCGACAATGTACGCCGCCCCTGATAGCATGCCTACGATATTACAACCAGCGAATACCCGTTTCTTGAACATATCAAACGAGATGATTGGGTCTTTGACGCGTCTTTCCACCAGCAAGAAAATCAAGAACAACACAGCCGACGCGCAAAATAGCACGATGGTTGCAGCCGAATTCCAAGCGAATTTATTGCCGCCAAGTTCGAGTCCGAACATCAAGCATAAAATGGCAGGCACCAGTGTGATGATGCCGAACCAATCGATACTCTGTTTTCTATGCTGGCGCGACTCGTGATAAAAGAGAACAATCAAAAACAATGTGACGATACCAACAGGCACGTTGATGTAGAAGACCCAGCGCCAACTGATGTGGTCTGTGATATATGCGCCAAGCAGCGGTCCAAAAATGCTGGCGAGGCCAAATACCGCGCCAAACATGCCGGAAAACTTACCCGCTTTCTCCCGCGGCACCACATCAAAGATGATGGTAAACGCGATGGGCATCAACGCGCCGCCGCCAATGCCTTGAATGGCGCGATAAATTGCAAGTTGATCCATATTTTGCGCAGTGCCGCAAAGCATGGAACCGATTAAAAAGGCGACGACCCCAAAGATGAAAAACCGCTTGCGCCCGTACATATCTGAAAGCTTGCCGAAGATCGGCATCCCCGCCATCTCGGTGACGAGATATGCAGCGGTGATCCAAACGATTTTGTCGATGCCCCCGAGATGCGCCACAATGCTCCCGGTCGCCGTGGCGACAACTGTGTTGTCCATTGCTGAAATAAAAATGCCCAGTAAAAGTCCCGCTATGACAAAACCTAGCCGCGACTGTCGCTGATTCACACCATTTTCCGCCTTCCTGCCCAATGATATTTTTGGGGGTTCACACCTGATTGCTGTGCAGCACTTTCGCATTACTTGCTTGACGAAACGACGTCTTGTATTCGACCAAATCGATATCACAACCAGCGCCGATCTCGACCTGATTGCCGCGCACCACTCTCGCTTTGGTATATTCCAAGCGAATATGATCTCCCTCAATGGTATCAACCGACAATTCTTTTATCCCTGGAGAAAACAATTTGAAATGGGGTTTTACCTCAATGGTATCGCAGCCAATTTCACGCACATGGGCTGGCCCATAAAGAATGATTTCGATCTTTCCAGCATTGAGCAGGCCGTCAATGCGGAACGCGCCGCGAACTTTAAAATTTTCGGCACTACAATCGCCGTCGGCGGCCAATTCACCTGTCACTTTGATCTCTTCACTCTGCACATTGCCGTGAATATTGACCGCGCCCATGACACTTACTTGCTTCGCCGCTACGCTGCCGTGGACATTCATACTGCCCATCGCTTTCAACACTTCGCACGTCACATCCCCGGTGATGTCCCCCTCACCGCGTACAATCACTTTTTTGTACATACCACCGACAGAGTTCCCGGAGCCATTGATTTTCAAGTCCCTGGGTTGCTGCTGCGCCATCTTCTCATACCTCCCTTAGACCTGACGATGTTCAATCACTTTCGCTTCCTTACTCATTTGCAAATCCGCCCGGTATTCGACGAGATCAACCTCCGCGCCTGGGCCGATATGTACCCGATTGCCGCGCACCACCTTCGCCTGGGTATACTCAAGGTAGATGTCGTCTCCTTCTATCGTCTCAACCACCAATTTTTTCGAACGGCCTAACCAACCAAACAAAGGCAGTCTCCGCCATGCTTTTTCGACACGAATGTCCTCCCCGCCAATTTCCTTTACCACAGAAGCCCCGCCAAGTCGGATAGATACCTTACCCGCATTCAACAGTCCCTTGATGGCAAACGCGCCATCACTGCGAAATGTCTCCGCTTCACAATCGCCTGCAATTTTTGCCTCTCCCTCAATTTTCACGGATTCACTGATGACACTGTTGCCCATCCGCGCTCTGCCCCGAATGTGCAGTGTTTTCGCCTCACATCGTCCGCCAATGGCCGTGAAGCCGTTGATGCTCAATTCCTGACTGGACACTGCGCCCTCAATGCTCGTCTTGCCACGAATGTCGATACGCTTCGCAGTACAGGCGCCCATCATCTTCGAATTGCCGTCCACCTTGACTTGTGTGCCGGTGACGTCGCCCTCCACCGTTGCCTTTCCGCGAATGTGCAACACTTCAGCTTTGATGGCGCCTCCCATATTCGCGACCCCATCCACCCGGCAACGCGCACATTCCATGTCACCATGAATATTGCCCACGCCTTGTATGTTGACATCCTGATACTGACCTCCTGAAGCCGTTGCGTTCCCTGCCAAGTCGAGATTATGCAACTGCTGCTCCATCTTTTGACCACCTTTCTCTTTCCACCAAATCTGTGTTCCTGCAGATGCATTCATGAAACTTTCAACTTCAAACGCTCCACATACGTCGGTAAATGGCATTCCACGACAACTCTTGCACCTTGCTCAAAATGCACTTCACTCGAAGCTGAGACCAAAAAACAGGTGGCCACGCCCAGTTTGCGAACGAGGATCAGCCGACAATTGCGATCCTCGTACTTTGCATAGTGTTCTGCCATGGTCAGGAGCAACATTTTTCCTTCTTCCAAGCTGATGTCTCCAGTTTGTAATATCGTATCCACGACATACGCCCAGAACAGCTTTTCGAAAGAAAATTCCTTAATGTCTGGGAAACATGCAGCAAACAGATCCAGCGCCGCTTTGGTAACAATGTTCTGTTCAACAACTTCTTGATGGCTCAAAGATATCTCGGAAGGACTTGGTGAAAACATATCCGCCAATTCATCCAAAGACAGCCCATCTTTCATGTTTTTGATCTGGTCTATCCGAAGCAGGATTTTGTCTTTCGGAAAAAAAGTCTCCTGGCCAGTAAAGGTGGATTTGCGGATAAACCAAGCTTCTGGTATCAGGTTCTTGCGCTTCCATCTATATAATTGGCCATATGATATATTGGCCAGTTCCAGCAGATCTTTTTTGGATATCAAATCCTCATCCACAATTGCCTCACCTCCGGCAAAACGAATATAACATAACACTGTTACGCGTATCAAGCCTCAATTTGAGTATTGAGGTATCTGCCCTAAAAGTTGTGTGAAACTGTGTCATTGATAGGGAAACTTAGTTTATATGAATTTCAAAACGCACGAAAAAATGCCTTCATTTATGAAGCAGAATAGCTGAATTAGAATAAGCGGCAAGTGAAGAACATTGAAAAGTTGAAGAACGCGTTCCAGAATTGATGAATCGTACGATGCAGGAGCGATCTCTAGAAGAAGCAAGAAACATGATCGCGCAAAATGTACCTGAGGATGGCGTTGGACTCTAACAAGCGTTGTTTCATTCCGTATCTTCCGTTGCTCCACGATATTTCTCTGTCAGTTCTTCTGAAATCTGGTCCCTTAAATTTGTCCATTGGAGTTGTGGTCAACCCTGCCTTTGGGTTGTCCATCAAATCCACGGGCGGAAATGTTCATTCGGCTGTCTTAATGATTACCTTTATTTTTTATAACTGTTTACATATATGGATTTATACTCGCTATTGTGGGTTTTAGTGGAGCCAATATGCCTCGCAGTCCCGCCACATCCGTGAATTAAACTCCGTCCTCGAGCAAATCACTTTCTTTGAGTAAATTCCTACGCGTAGATAAAGTACATCCTTCCAAGGCTATCGCCTTCCAATTTTTGATTTTTCATTAGATTCATCAGAAAAACGCAAAACCTGATTACACTTTTGAGAAAGTAGAAATAAGGGATAAAACATTTAGAAAAGCAAAAAATAAGCTTGATTTGTTTTTTCAATTATCTTTAAAGGTGGCCCAGGACTTGCAACGATTCTTATCATCTAAGAACAAGACCAAAGGAACTCTTCAGGCTGATTCAGCATCGATCAAGAAAACGCGGTATACAAGAGTGAATTCTTGCAACGCCAAGTACACGGGAAAACTCGACCAAGCACTCGGATACTTTCTTGCGACCGTTGGAACAAGTGATGATTACGTGGTACGAACTGTTTTGGTCGCCGGCCGAGACGGCGCTTGCCTCTTTTTAAAAACATTATGTGACCCTGAGGCAGTTCAATCGGCACTGCGGGAAATACATTGTCACGATTTTGCTCAGTTGAAGGAACAAAAAGTTCTGGCCAAGTATCTTGTAGATAGAGTTTTGTCTGGAGCAGAGACAACATTCTCAACAAATCTATTCGACATGAAAGAAGCCATCGTTGCGGGAGACCTCGTTATCATCGTGGACGGTGTATCTCCCGCAGTCATCATACGTGCTAAGCACGTGGAACATCGCGCCCTTGATGAACCGAAGTTTGAAACTTCGGTACGCGGTTCACAAATCGGATTTGTAGAAAATATAACCACCAACATTTCAATCCTTCGGGATGGTTTCATGACAGAAACCCTTGTTGTGAAGAAGCTCCACGTTGGCAGCCGAAACCGAAAAGAAGTAGCGGTTGTCTACTTACATGACGTTGCCAACCCCAATTTGGTAAGAACGGTCGTTGACCGGATCAAAACCATTAAAATAGATACTGTTAGCCAAGGAACGGACATTGAACTCCGAATAATTGGGCATAAATGGACTATGTTTCCACTCACAAGAGCTGTTCAACGTGTTGACAGTACAGTTAAAGAGATTTCACAAGGGAAAGTTGTGGTTATTGTCGACGGTGACCCTACAGTATTGATCGTCCCTGTCACAATTCAAGATTTTTTTCAGACAGAAGAAGACTACAGTCGTTCATCCTTTGAAGCAACGTTTATTCGTTGGATTCGAATTGTAGCCTTCATCTTCGCTCTTTATCTTCCGGCGCTATATATTTCTTTTGTTGACTATAACCCCGAACTGTTGCCCAAAGTACTTGGATTGCAAATTGCAAAGTCCAGAGAAGGGGTTCCCTTTCCCGCTATCTTTGAAGTCATTATGATGCAAGTTGTTATCGAAATTTTGCGTGAAGCAACCCTACGTATGCCACGTCAGCTGGGTCAAACTCTTGGTATCGTTGGTGGGCTAGTAGTGGGTGAAGCGACTGTGCAGGCGGGATTGGTCAGTAATGTCTTGATCATCGTCGTATCGTTAACGGCAATTAGTATATTCGTTTCTCCGAGCTATGAATTTGGCATGGTTTTGCGGCTCGGCAATTTCGTCATGTTTACCAGTGCAGCCATTTGTGGTCTCTACGCCATCGTAATTGTCTCCATCGTAATCCTTTATGAACTTAGCTCACTAGAATCATTTGGAGTACCTTACTTAAGTCCTTTCGATGGACGATATATCCGTGACGGTATTGTCGATGGAATGTTTCGAATACCACTTACACTGCTGGAACGTTTTCGTACTGCTCACATCCTCCCACAAACCACCCGAATTGGACGTGGATTTCGCAGAGGGGGAAGATCAAAGTGAACAGAAAGTTGAGCATTGTGTTGAAGGCTTGTTGGCTAGCCGTGGCTATACAGTTTTTACCTGGTTGCTTTGACTACGAAAAAATCAATGATCGGGCACAAATTATCGGAATTGGCGTTGACCCAGTACAGGGCAATCCCGACTTATTGTCCTATACGTTCCAAGTCCCCGAATTAGGTCTTGGCGGAGGCTCGTCGGATCAGTCTTCGGCAAACCCTGGCCCCGGTGCCATGGGCCCGAACAAGAACTTTACGGCACAAGCACATAGTGTATCGGAAGCCATCGCGCTCGCACAATTGAATTACGACAAAATGTTCTACCTAGGAAACCTGGAGTGTATTGTGTTAAATCGGCAACTCAATGCCCATGCCATCCAGCACGTTGTCAATGAGCTGATGAGTACACGACCCGTTGATAAACTTGCGTGGATACTCACTACTCCTGATTCCGCACGAGTCGTGATGAATTACCAAAATGGTGATGAAGCTTCAGCAGAAATGATGGATAGGTGGTTAGGAGCCACAATTTCACAATACGGTCACGCTACAAGAACCCGGCTTTGGCAATTCTGGCGAGATACACGGCTTCCTGGTGTACAGGCGCATACAGGATTGGTCAAAATAGAAGACAAAAACTTGGTGATTTACGGAATGCAAACTTTCCATGGCAACACACCTAAACTCGAACTCACACCTACCGAAACGTTGTACTACAACTTTATTGAGGGGAGAGTCAAAGGTTTATCAATGTCAATCGGTGAACACACACATTTGTTTGATGTAAGAGACGTGTCCTGTTCGAGCAGACAATTTGTCCTGCAGCAAGGTAAGAGATCGACCCTTGGTGTTCGAATCCGCGTTAAAGGAATATTGGTTACGAATATAAGCGACCGGACTGAGTCGCTAAGTGATCGAGACTTGCAAAGATACGAGGGGATGATGGCAGCCGAAATTCAAAAGAAGTCCTATGCCCTCATCCAAAAACTCCAACAACACCATCTGGACTCAATTGGTTTTGGCAGAACACTACTTTTGAGTGATCCCACTGTGGAGCCCAATATTGACACGAAGTGGGACGAGTTCTTTGCCCAGGTCAAGGCCAAGGTAACCGTTGAGGTTCAGTTGAAACATAAAGGAGAAATTGTTTAACCAATGAAACGCCAAAATCGTCTTTCCAGATTTCAATACACGGCGATTGTTTCTTCAAGCTACTTCGCCTTGCTGTTTTGGGAATTTCCGCGTATCGCCGTCGCGAAAGCAAGATTTGACGCGCTCTGGTCTGTCTTTGGCGTGATCGTCGTAGGTACAATTGCAAGCTTGATTCAGGGGCTATTGGTGGAACGCTTCCCTAATTTGTCCGGTGTCGATATTGCCATCAAACTATGGGGAAAATGGCTCGGAAAATTGGTATCTATTGGATTCCTCCCCGTACATATTGGACTGGTCGCATTTGGCGTGTGGTGGAATGCTGATGCATTGAAAGATTTCTTCCCACAGACGCCCCATACAGGTCTGTATGTTTTTCTTTTAATCGCCGCATGCCGCGGTGCGTGGCTGGGAATCGTGCCCTTGGGGCGAGCCGCAAGCATTATTTACCCCATAACGATTTTAGGCACATTTATCACATTTATCACGATCCTGTTCCAGACGGATAAGTACCAAATGCCCCATACTGTTACTAGCTGGACGCATACGTGGGATGGCGTTTATGCGCTACTCCCCATTTTTATGGGGCTCAACATCGGTATCATGCTCGGTCCGTATAGGTATTCCACAACCACCTCGCTGTGGTATCACTTGGTCAGCCCAATTCTGAACGGAATTGTCTTGATGGTTGCTTTTTGCGCAGTCGTCTTGAACTTAGGGTGGTTACCAGCAAAGCTTCTTACGAATCCGGTTCTTGTGACCGTTCAGATGATGCGAGCACATGGTTTTTTGGTTGAGCGACTTGGGATTCTGATTATCATTATTGCAACTGCATTTGTCCTATTGTTTGCGGCTAATCAAATTTGGTTCGTGAGCGTACTGGCTGCAAGAGTATGCGAGATGGATCCCGAACGACATCGGGTATTCGTGATTCCAGCCACAATAGCAGTTATTACAGTGATGTACTCATTTCACAGCATTTATCATAAGGAACACTTATACGAGCGTTTCATGGTTGATGCGACTTGGATAGCCCTTATCGCGTTACCGCTCGCGATGCTCGTCACAGCATGGATACGAGGAATACGATCATCACCGTCGTACGAAGACGAATGAAACATTAATTACTCAAGTTTTGCCCCCTTATACAGACTTCTCCTTGATGGGCCGCATCAGTTCGACCAGCAGACGCATCGCGTCTGCGAACCGGATGTCGTCGAGACGGAGCTTAACAACGGTGCTTGAGCCAGACATAAGCGCCCCTATTAGCAACTTCACCGTGAGAAAACGCAATGAGGAAATTCCACTCAGATCGAATTTTACGAGTTGGAGCGGTATATCCAGTGGGAATGGGATCTGTTACTTGACTAAGTGGGACTAAAGTAGCTCATGAATGGTGATGTGATTCGGGGAATCGATGACGAGATAACAGAACTGAGAAGCAAAAGTAATGGCCCGTGACCTGCTCATTTCGTGATGAAATCTGCAGAGTCATAGGCCAGACGTTTTCATTCATTGTGGTAGCCGTCAGCCCATGTTTTGGATAGCATTGTTGTACTACACGTCCAAAGTGCTAGTGAATGTTGAGCGCAGTCTGCGCATTTTGCAGATCCAGCTGTATTTGCGCTTCTGGTTCATAGGCAAGGTACCAACCTTGCTCCATCATATAATTCGAAACCTGCTCATGTATGTCGATGGCATCCTCAAGATGCTTGCGAAGCACCGCACGAATCTCGGGCGAAGCCGTTTCCGTAATGGCAACGGAGTAATTAAACACGCCAGTTTTAGACGATATGAGCAAATCAGAGGCAACAATCTGGTCCGTCATGTCGGACACGCCTATGATATTTTCGATAATTGGGTTCAATGCTGCACCCCCTCTTGATATTCCGTCATGATGCGCGCACCTGACAACAAGTGTTGTAACTCCTGAATGTGTCTCTTGTCAGTAGCAGCACAGGTTTGAAGCAAGCTGTTCAGTTGGTCGTCGCTTACCATCGTTTTCATCGTGTTCGATTTGGTAAAGCACACATTCTTGAACGTCAGCATTTCGTGCAGTTCCATTGTTTCATGAAGCGCGAATGCTTTTTCCGTCATGCATATCTCCTCCTTTGTATCTTCTTTCACGGCTTGAGAATGACTTTAATGCATCCATCGGATCGGGAATCAAAAATTTCGTATCCGTGTGTCGCCTGATCCAATGGCATGATGTGAGTAATGACATCACCTGGATCGACTTTCCCAGTGCTAACCAACTCATACATGTACGGCATGTAATGAACCACAGGAGCCTGGCCAGTACGGATGTTAATATTACGATTCATGAGATGCCCTAACGGGAAACCGTTATACCGAGCACCATAGACTCCGGTGATTTGAATTGTGCCACCTCGCCGGACTGCCTCACTGGCGATTTCAATGGCCCCTAAAGTACCGCCCTGAAGTTTTAATGCTGTTTCAATCACTTCGATGGGCGTCATTTTTCCGTCCATACCTACGCAGTCAATGACCACGTCCGCTCCGCCTTTCGTGATCTCGTTTAAATATACCCCTGTGTCTTCCTGTTGTTCAAAATTGACAATTTCCACATGGTTGGTTCGCTTTGCATGCTCCAACCGATAATTGAGATAATCCACGGCAATGACACGCTTTGCACCTTTGATCCAAGCAAACTTCTGGGTAAGCAACCCAACGGGCCCACATCCTAGAACCACGACTGTATCACCGTCTTTAATGCCTGCGTTATCCGCAGTCCAGTAGGCAGTTGACATGGCATCCGCAATCAGAGCCAGTCGTTCATCCTCTACCTCACAGTCGTCAGGAATACGAAACGAAGAGAAATTTGCGAATGGGACGCGTAGGTATTCTGCTTGTCCTCCGGCATATCCGCCAGTGGTATGAGAGTAGCCAAAGAAGCCACCCGTATCCTCGTATGGATTCGCAAGCTCACACTGACTTTCCAGCTGATGTGTACAATAAAAACATTCACCACACGCTACGTTAAATGGAATGATGACTCGATCACCTTTTTTGAGTTTTGTGACTTCTGGCCCGATCTCTTCGACAATCCCCATCGGTTCGTGGCCAATCACATAATCCTTTGGGAGCCCTGGAATCATACCATGAATGAGGTGTAAGTCTGATCCACAGATGGCTGAGCTAGTGATTTTTACGATCATGTCATCCGGTTTTTCGATTTTACAGTCCGGAACTTCTTTCACCGCCACGTTTTTGACACCTTGATAAGTAACCGCCCTCATCGTCATATCACCCCTTAATTTGGTTATTGTGGTGTGTCAAATGTCTCAAGTGCCTTAATGCGATCCTTGAATAGAGGCATTCGTGCGATTTTGGCGGTCATTTGCGCAGATTTCAAGTCAAGCTGAAGTTGTTCTCCAGGATTGTACGGGTGTAACCATCCTTTTCTTACCATCAGTTGTGACAATTTCTCGTGCATGTCTAAGGCTTGGCGCAACTGATTGCGTACCTCCGTGCGTACTTCAGGTGTAGCGCACTCCGTTAGGGACATGGCCGTGTTTCTGATGCCATTTTTCACGGTCAGTAAAAATTCGAGTGCCGCGGATGCATTCGCGAGGCCCATCATATCTGTAAACTCTTCTATATCCAATGGCTTCCCGAGGTTGGGATTTGCGTTCGTATTTTGATCTGTCATTCAATACCACCCCCTGTCATTGTGTTTGTGCCCTCGTTAATAGTGCTTGTAAGATATTCAGTGCTTCTAAAGACTGCTGCAAGTCCTGCTGGATCAGCTGCTTTAAATGCTTGTCTGTCACCAATCCGTCCATTGCTTTGGCCTTCGCCGCACAGATCGTTTTGAAGTTCAGCAGTTCGTGGATTTCCATCATTTCATGTGCCGCAAGATGATTGGGTTGTTGCAACTACGTTCACCTCCTCTACAAATGGGCTACGTAGTTACAGTCTCCAATCCCATTGAAGATAGACCACTCAGTATTTCGTTAATATTTTCCAATTAAACTTCATAAGAAATATAAAAGTGGTGAAGTCGAATCTCATATTCTTAACCAAAATAAGAGTTTTTGAGAATCGAATCGGCGTTTAATTTGGTTCGATCTACCAATGACCAACGTTCCGGTGCAGGCTTGTCATTCTGCCCTAATGTCCGCTGCTTTGTTCTACAAGTATCAGGTATACGATGTGCTAGTGCCACATCCGGCAGCTTTGATCTTCTTTTGCTCTCGTAATATCCGATCGTCGCGTTTGTGCCTATTTCGCCATCGAATGTGTGCTTGAATCACTTGAGCCAATTCTTTATGGTTCTTATAGTCACTTCCTTCCAGTACGAACTTGGGTAATGGGCGAAAGTGACATTCATTCAGTTCATCCATGAAGCATTCGTCGCGATAAAGGCCAACACACGCGACACTATAACAACGGTGAAAGTAGGCGCGCTGCTTGTTCTCGAATACGCTCTGGACCGGTTCGTTTCTCTAAGTCCTTGATGCGCAGCGGAATGGAATCTATCAGATCTTGCTCGAATTGCTCCGTGAGTTCTCTGGCCACGTCGGTACTGTAAATGACTTCACAGACCTCGTAATCCAGCCGAAAGCTTCTCATATCATAGTTTGCGGCACCAATTTCGGCGATCTCCCCATCTATGACCATCACTTTCGCATGCAACATCCCTTTGTTGTACAGGTAAATCTGGACTCCACCTTCTAACAATTCTCCATAGTACGTACGGCTTGCAGGTCCCACGACGCCAGGTACCACGTGGCGTGGATGTGGCACCAACAGTCTTATACGCACACCTCGTGCCACCGCCGTTTTAATCGCAACAATAATATCTGCATCGGGCACAAAATAAGGGGTGGTGATATCAACCGTCTTGTCCGCTCGGGTAATGCAAATAAAGTAGGCCTCCCGAATGACCTGAGTTGAGATTCGGGGGTTCCCTTCCAACGTCTGTACGTACGCATCCCGTAACACTTCTTCGCTTGGGGCAAAGTCAATGGCATCAGTAACACCGAATTCTGCGCCTACTTCCACCGAGAACCCTTGAAGAATGGGATCACCGGGTACTGGAATGTTCCCCGCTCTACGGCTTGGACCTGGAATGGGTTCTCGGCCATCCTCAGCTTTCTTGTTCCAGCTTGTCCTGATTGACTTTTGTTCCTGAGAGGCGATTTTCCAATGAGATTCGAAGACCGTCTGCAAATCCACTGCCACTTCACCGACGATTCGTACATGAGTGTCACGCCAAAATCCGATATTTGGGTTGAGTCCCAGGTATTCATCTCCAACATTAATGCCACCTGTGAAAGCTTCCTTTCCGTCGACCACGACGATTTTACAGTGATCCCGATAATTCAAAGTCGACAATATCCAAGGGAAACGCAGTGGAAAAATCGTCCGGCACTCAATCCCTGCTTCCATCATCCGCTGGATTTGCTCTCTGGGGAATTTCCGACTCGCCCATCCATCTCTAATAAAGCGAATATGTACGCCATCCTTTGCTCTCTGAATCAACCGATCTGTGATGCGGCTTCCGATTCGGTCATATCGATATATGTAGTATTCAACATCAATCGTTCTTTGCGCGTTTTCTATGGATTCGATGAGTTGCACAAAGGTTTGATTGCCGTTCGTAAGCACTTGGGCTTGGCCGGTTCGAAGCCCGTGTACGGTAAAATGTCGTAAACCTTGAGCAATCGTCGAAGCGGACCGGCTGAATGAATCAGGCAACGGATCCGACTCATTATCAGGAGAGGTCAGTCTTTCCTGGCGAATGCGTGGGGGATTCGATGTAATGAGATAAAACGCGAAACCGACTATAGGTAAAACTAGGCCGACCGTTAGACAATTTAACGCCACGGCAGGTCTACGTGCCTCACGGATTGCTACAATCAGCATGAAAATAGTATTCACTAAGTAAATCCAAAAAAGCCACCTCACACGAAATCCTCCCTCGCAGCCCCAAAAACTTTTCACATATGTTTTCCGGTTTTGTTTACCAATATGCTTAAGTTTGGCAAATCCGAGTTCATCATTTGTAATCCTCTCCAGCAACCTCCACATATCCCGTTATCACTTCTGGACAATATGCCATAGTATCACCCCTGCGGCGTTGTCAACACAGGATATGTGTCTTTTATGGCTTATGCCTCTGGGTTAAAGTCGAATTTTTTGTACGTCTGTAGAAAGTCGAGTTGTACTTGTACCTGCATGGTTGTTATGATCTTCGGAAACTTCCGATCCCACTGATTGTCCCCTTGCCAATCGTGCGGGGAAAACTGATACACGTTTCGTCCCATTCCCAATATATCTGCGTCGAAGTTTTGGCACTGTAGAACGGTGGTCTTGACAAGTTTCTCAACTTCTGACTTGACTTGTTGGTTTAACATCGCGAGTTCTTGCTGGTCCGTGTTGGTAACGCAAGCACCACCTTCAATCCAGCCTTTCACACGCACGGTGATGACAGTTCGTGGTTCGTTTGCCCCAGCGTGGATCACACGCGAACGACTCTTGACGGATTTTATATCAACAACGAACTGTCCGCCTTGCTTGGTCGGACATTTAAATGTAAGTGACGATTTAGGAAACTGATTTTCTACAAACATCCAACCGACAGCTTGTTGCTGATTAAGTCCACCAACAAACTTATCTGCCGAAAAAGCGGCAAACCCTTCGATTCGAGGTGCCGAGAGTGCTCCATCTCCTGAACCTAACCAGACTGCAATCGGCTGTATTCCTGGTGTCACTAACCTTTGGTGGAACCCACCCACTGTCGCTTCATATGGTTGAGTCAGCAACAGGCGGTTTTCGAAGAAATTCGACAAGTATGTGGACGGAATGGCATCCAGTGCTGGGCTGTATTTCAACACTTCGCTGGCTGGATTTTTTGATACAAATAGCCAAGTTTCTCTCGATGCCATACGTGATTGTAAGAGGGGGTTCATAAGGGGCAGTATGCCGCTTCCTGCCATGTGTTGGTTAATAACAAGACCCCGAACATGTCCAAAGAACAGGTCTCTGTCAACACTAAGTTGAATTTTGCGAATCGCATCAGCTACGTCTACTCCACTCTTGCTAACGACTACAGTGTTTTCCTCTTCTGAACCAGTGGAAGCTCTCGGTGTAGCGCTGAATTTCTGTGGTCGAGCTAATTGTAAGCTCACTTTGACGTTGTGATTATCTTGATCACTGGGATCGATTCCAATCATAAGCACTACAGCCCGTTTCTGCAATTCAGCGCCATCCCAACAACCTGGCAACAAAAAAAGGATCGACGCGCATAGAAGAAATGTGAGAAGGCGGCAGTTTTTCACTTGAAAATACGCCTTTCTTTCGCTGCCATTCGTCTGATTAGCCACATGACGGGTATTAGGCAAAAGAACATTAACTCAAATGACTTAATTATTGTCCCGTAAACGGAATATGCAACTTGTTGATTATTCGGTATGGCGACAATCAGCAGTATTAATCCAAAAACCCAAATGAGCCTAACCCATTGGCTTGGGTGCGTATAATAAGACATTACATGGTGTGCTCCGTATGAATACAGGTTCACCGCGGATATAACCGCGATCAATACAGGTAACAGGAAAATCAAATCCAGTCGTTCTAACAATGGACCCGTCATTTTTTGGATTCTAACGACCTCTATGACTGGCCACTGTGTAGAGGACGCTTCAAACGGGCCCAACACAGTTAAAACAACCAACAAATTCAAAACGTTCAGCATGATAATACCGAATCCAGCGTATGTAAAGCTTCGCTTTGTAAGGGTCACAGACATACCAAACCGTTTGAAGAGAGGAATGTAGATGACAAAAAGGATCAGTCCTTGTAAAAGCTCCATTACTTTTGTCAGGGAGTCAGCGGTTAACATCGAAGGGCGCGGAGTTACGGGTAGTAAATTGGAAAAATCCGCAGTACGGAAGCAGAGAAGCAACAATACAACTGCCAAAATGAGGGCAGGAACAAACAATACAGTCTGAAATCGTAGAAGTGAATCAAACCCCGCATAGAAAATCTGAGCTGGCGTTAGCATAGCAAACAAAACCAACGCTATAGTCGGCGTGTATGGTAGCGTCGTGTAATGTATCAAAGACGTACCAAGCAGTAACGCCTTGCCAGCACAAATCAATAAAAAACCAAGCAGAAGAAGATTGAGAACCCCTCCGAGTTTTCGACCGAGAAAGTAATCAAACATTGTGCATCCAGTAAAATCGCTCGGCATATACTGTGACAGGTGAACAATAAGTAACCCTATTCCTAATAACAGGAGCGTGTACAAAGCAATTAGGATCCAGACGGCAGATTTGAATTCGGCAGTCCATGTGGGTATCCATTCCATTGTTCCTGTTCCCAATAGGGCTTCAAACAGCAAAATCGTTAGTACGTTTTGATTGACCTCTCTTAGCATTTTAGTTCCTCCTGGCGCGATACCTTGCTCTCCCGAACCAACTACGAATACTCAAATACGTCGCTGTTCGGGAGTTGGTTAACTGTACTGGGGGGCGAACTAAGGTATCTTTCAAGTCTTGAACAGCCATTTGTCCAAACGGCGTAAGATACGGCACACCAAATGATTTCAATGTTGACAGATGCGCCAGCAAGATTAACGCAAATCCGAGAGTCCCAATAATTCCAAACAAAGACGTTGCGAGCAACATAGGAAAACGGATCATGCGGGTTACAAGTGCCGCTTCATAGTTTGGAATGGCAAATGCGCCGAGCGCCGTAAGACCAACGGCAACAACCATGATGGGACTCACAATCCCTGCCTGCACAGCAATATCACCAATTACTAAGCCACCTACAATCGTGTAAGATTGCCCCATTTGTTGAGGCATTCGGTTTCCCGCCTCCCGAACCAATTCAACCATGATTTCCATGACTAAAGCTTCCATGACAATGGGGAGGGGAATTCCTTCCCGTGTAGATGCCAATTGAAGAACCATCTTTAGAGGAATCAGTTCTGGATTATACATTGTAAACGCGATATATAACGACGGCACGAAAATCGATACAAAAAAAGCAATGATTCGAACTAAGCGCAGTGCTGTTCCTGACCACCATCGTTGTGAGTAGTCGTCGGTGGTTTGAAAAAAGGAAATAAGAACAGATGGAGCTAACAGCACAAAAGGTGTGCCATCCGCAATAAATGCAATTCTTCCCTCCAACAACGCCGCCGCTGTCTTGTCAGGACGTTCTGTCGCTTGTAACTGTGGGTACGGACTCCAGTGATTGTCTTCAATCCACTGCTCTAAAACTCCATTTTCAAGCAGACCATCAATTTTCACCTGACGGAGACGATTTGTAGCTTCGTGAACGATATCGGGACTTGCCAAGTCACGAATATAAGCCAATAGAACGGTCGTCCGCGTCCGTTCTCCGATAACAAATTTGTCGAACGTGAGTTTTGGATCTTTAATCCTAATTCGAAGTAAGGACACATTCGTATCAATGGACTCTGTAAAACCATCACGAGGACCTCGTATTGCAACATCGGTCGATGGCTCCTGAGGTGACCTTCGATTTAATCCCTGAACTCCAACAATAATGTATTCACTTGGCAAACACAAAACAGCTTCATTATCAAGAAGCGCGTGAACGGCTTCATCTACGTCCGGCACCCTTTTTATGTTTGACAGTCTTAACGTGTTATCCAACCAAATCGTCACGTCACGTACCCGCTTCATGGGTAAATGAGTGAGTGGTCCCAACAGCCGTTCTTCAACTCTTGTCAGATCAACAAGGGTCGCAATGAATACAACATCCAGGTTCGCATTTGGAACAGGGCGGACAATAACATCGAATGACAAATCAATTTTGTTTAGAAGCACCTGTGTTGTTCTCAAATTTAGATTCTCCCTAATAAAACCCGCTATACTCGCCTGATTCAGATATACATTCCCCCGTTTAATTGTGGCTTATGCGATACTATGGGTTTCGCAAATCTAAAACACTAAATGATTGTGGCCAATGTATGATGGGAAGGTAAGTCTTAGTCATAATGAACGAGGCCGGCCCCGCTTCGCAATCACGTGGGTTACACTGAAACTAGGAGAACCAGTGCAGAGCCACAATACGAAGGGAGCCGGTTACTATGAAGAATATCACAAAATTTGTTGGCTTGGATGTTTCGAAAGATACTATTGCGGTAGGAGTCGCCGATGCCGGTAGAGATGCATCGAGATTCTTTGGCACTATCGTAAACACTCCGGAGGCAGTTCGGAAGCTGGTTAAGCAATTAGAGAAAGATGTGCACTTGGAAGTATGTTACGAAGCTGGCCCTACAGGATATGGATTGTATCGTCAGTTAACAGGCATGGGTATTTCCTGTATAGTAATTGCGCCGTCGCTCATCCCATCTCGACCGGGGGATCAGGTAAAAACCGACCGTCGTGATGCATTACGTTTAGCGCAACTTCACCGTTCGGGCGAATTGACGCCTGTGTGGGTGCCAGAAGAAGAGGATGAGGCATTGCGAGACTTGATTCGTGCACGGGAGGACGCGAAGCAAGATTTACTACGTGCGAGACAGCGAGTATCGAGCTTTGTGCTTCGTCATGGATTGCATGCACCGAAAGGCACCAAGAGCTGGTCTACGAAACATCGACTATGGCTTGACGGATTGAACTTCCAAAACCCCGCCTTAAGAATTGCATTTCAAGAATATCTACATGCCATCGATGAAATCAATGAGCGAATCAAACGATTTGAGTGTGAAATTCACGTACAAGCGACCGAAAGTGTACACGCACCGGTGATTCAGGCATTACAAACACTGCGTGGGGTAGCGGAGGTCCAGCCACGACGTTGGTGGCTGAAATTGGACAATTTTCACGTTTCCGAAACCCGAAACAACTCATGGCTTATACCGGATTGGTACCCAAAGAATACTCGAGTGGTAACAGGCGTTGGCAAGGAGAAATCAACAAAACCGGCAACCCTCACGTACGTCGAGTGCTCGTGGAGGCGGCTTGGAGTTACCGATACAAACCAGCACTTAAGGGGGCGATTCGTCAACGACAGCAAGGAAAAAAACCCACAGGCACAGATGATCGCTTGGAAAGCACAAAATCGATTACATCGAAAATATTCCCGCCTTGCGCAGCGTGGGAAAAGCCACGGGAAAGTGGTCACAGCAGTTGCCCGAGAACTGATAGGCTTCGTTTGGGCCATTGCCTGCTTCATGGAACAAACTTTGGATATCAAATCAATTGCATAAAGAAAAAGATTAACCCGAACAACTATTTAGTTTCGCTTGAAATGTCGTTTGGTTGAAGGTTTGGCTCGGGGGCAAAGATCCGGTGTAGGAGAATCCTCGTTACCCCTATGCGCTAGGCTCAAAGCTGAACGCGCGCTTTTAGTTCGAGGCAGCTCCTCTGACGGAGGTATGAAATGCGATAGCCAACCCGCGAATATCAGAATGCCAACCGTCGACGTGCTTTGCCTTCGTGCCAAGTCTTCAACAAAACAAAATCACGGAATCTGGGGCTTGACGGGCCTCGTTCATATCAGGGGTACCGCCAACAAAATGACGCAAAACCCACGCTAATACAATTGATGGAATGAAATATCCGATTTTTCCTACGCTAACATTAAGAAACGCGGTTTTGAATATACCGCGTTTCATGTATTTATACACTTTTCTGCGACTAGTCTTCTGTCGCATTCGCCCCCGTTCGTATTATGAGGTCAGCCAGTTCTTACTGGTTGACCTCTTTCATTATAGGGGTTGTATACTCCGGTAGCCGGGTAGAACGTCGCCCCCGTGGGTCATCGAACCCGTGCGCTAAACTGTTCACCCCCTACTTGTGGAAGCATGTTTGAGGCTGGTTGGGACGACCTGCGATCCCGTATCACAAGCGAAGCTATGACTCACAAGAAGGCTTAGGGGTTGCCGGCAATTATCTTAGAAGGAGCGTGTCAGCATTTGAATCCAGTCGTTGGTCTGGATGTCGCAAAAGGCGAGAGCATGTGTCAGGTGTTTCTGAATAAGGGCAAGCCTCATGGTAAGGGGTTTGGCATACAACATACTCGGGATGGTTTCGGACATCTTCATGAAGTTCTGCGTAGCATTGAAGCGGACACTTCCATTCGTCCAGTCGTCATCTTCGAATCAACTGGACATTATCACACGCCCGTTATTCAATTTCTCGAAGAGCAGGACTATCTCTATATACTCGTCAATCCTTTGGTTGCTCATCAAGCGAAGAAGTCGAGTCTGCGTAAGGTTAAAACGGATGCGATCGACGCATATCGTCTTTGCGAGCTGTACTACAAAGAAGAGTTTGAACCATTTAAAAAGCGTGGTGTTCAACTTCTCAACCTTCGCAGTTTGACTCGACAGCATGGGTCAATCACTAACTTATGCGTACAGACGAAGCTACAGTTCACAGCCGTTCTGGACCAAGTGTTTCCCGAGTATAGAGGCGTGTTTGGTGACCTCTACTCGAAAGTTTCCTTATACGTGCTGCGGGAGTTTCCGACAGCGGAATCAGTTCTCGCAGTCCCACAAAGTGAACTGACGGAGCGGGTTAATGCATTATGTACAAGCCGATCACTCAAGTGGGCTTCTAAGAAAGCCGAAGAGATCATTGCAGCGGCTACCCAGAATCCGTTTTACGGGGCTCGATTACAAAGCCACATCTTCAGCTTGAAAATGTACATCGACATCATCCTTCAATACCAAGAGCACCTATCTGCACTTGAGGATGAGATAGATGCTCTCGCTGTAACATTTGAAGAGTGGAGAATTGTTCAATCCATCCCCGGTGTTGGAGAGAAAATCGCTGCAACGATTATCTCGGAGATCGGAGAGATCGAGCGGTTTAATGACCCAAAGAAGCTCGTTGCGTTTGCTGGTGTTGATCCAAGTGTGTTCGCATCAGGTAAATTCGTAGCGAGTGTCAATCGAATCACGAAACGTGGTTCAAACAGGCTCCGACACACACTTTACGTCGCCGTGCTCTGTGGGTTGAGAAAGTCAGGTTCCAAGAGACTCAAGGCGTTCTACGATAGAAAACGTGAAGAGGGAAAGCCCCACAAACTCGCCGTCGTAGCCTGCATTAACAAAATGCTTCACTGGATCTACGCATTACTGAAACGCAACGAAACATTCCTAGACCTGGCGCAATAACCAGGCACAATACACACAGAGAAAAACCTTCCAATCTATCTGGAGGGTTATTCAACACGCCCAAATTCAAGCTAACATACAAGAACATCTATTTTCACTGGCAATATTGACAAGCTATTAGCTGGTTTAGTTCAAGAAGGAGACCTTATAAGTCTGTGGGAAGGTGATATAAATACATTTCCAAAGCATCACTTTCTTTGTGATTTTCTAACGTTTGTACGATTTGAGGATGTGCGTCGTAATGGTTAGTTAGGTAGTCGATTTCACCATAGTGAGGTCGCACATCAAAGGCTAGCTTCTCTTCCGATAAGGAAAACTGAGCATCCACGCCAGGCTTATTTCCACGTGCATCCAACCGAATCCACCTATCTTGGGGAGCTAAATAAACGGTATTTAGCGCATGAATGCAGTACCCTGTGTCGGGCGTATCACCAAGCGTCAGTTTTTGATAGCAAACCCCAGTTGGAATACCCATTCCCCGAAGAAGTGCCGCAAGCAAGTGTGATTTCGCATAACAGATACCTTCTCGGTCCAGTAAGGCTTCAGACGCTTTTGCAGTTACCCGATGACCTTTCACATCATAAGAATGTGATACTTGGTCACGAACGAACTCGAAGGTGTCTCGTATAATGTTAATTTCGTCTTTCCCCTCATAGTTACAGCTGGATATAAAGCGATGGATTTCTTCATGGTCAACGTCGATCATTTGAGTGGAACGTAGATACCAGTCCAGCGGGGCTTTGGTTTGAAGTTCAGCCATTTCGCTTCACATCCAATCTGATTGCACTTTTGTTTTTCCATATAAATTCTATCAACAATACACAGTGCATCGCTATTGAATTCTTCTGTTCCTGATGTGCAACAAGGCACTTCGTATGTAGTTGCAAGTTCATGCACTCTGATGCTATCGATCTTCTCGGATTCAAGTACTCAATAGGCAGTAATAGAACGTTAGAAATTCCGAATAGGTACTTTAGAAATTGCATTGTCGTTAGTTGATGATGTTTATTTGAAGTTCGGCATCAGATATGTGAGAATAAACAACATTATCGATGGAATTGCAAAGATCAGCAGAGCAAGCGCCCATGTTAAACGGAGATTTCTATCTTCTGAATGCTCATTATAACTGTTCGCTCTTGTACGGTCTCCACTAACAAATGTACCCACTAATATGGCAGATATCAGCAACGGAATACCAGCAGAAAACATGGAGAAGTCTTGGATGAATTTCTCAGTCTGAATGAAAAGTCCTAAAATGATTCCTATAATTGCGACTCCTAGACCTGAGATAAAAATTTTCGATTTCATAAAGTATGCCTCCAAGATTAGATGACTTTTCGATTTGTTGAACCAGCTTCATCCCTAGATGTTTTCAAGAAAAACCCCCACTTGGATGTGGAGTACACGCCCAATTGGTGTAATTCTTGTAAATATTTATTAAACTAAGCTGCCCCGTTAGCTCCATAACACGTTCCGATGATGGAGTTCTTCGTTAACAGTATAACTTTGCGGAAAGATGCGATTTACCTGCTCTAAACGAAGTCTCTCGAAAGAAACACAAATGTATTGTCAGGCTGTTGAGAAACCCGGTTGGATTTCAACAGCCTTTTTCTACAGCATCAGTGTTACAGTTCTTGGATCATAAAGGGTATTATTATCGTGTAAGCG